>CAYGBY010000035.1:0-21688 GCA_964348115.1 uncultured Pseudomonadales bacterium | reverse complement strand
GTGTTGCGGCTCATTGTGTGGGGGGCAAGCCACACGGCTTCGCCGCGCCTTGCCATCACGCCCTTTAGGCTCCTCCGGGCTTCCGGGACTTGTTCAGAGGTTCCCTATGGAGAGCGGAGTTCCACGTGACCCCAGAGAGCGCCCGCATATCCGGGGCGCCAGAGTCGGGCTGGCCCGCCGCCGGCGTTTGGGCCTGCCGCGCCTGAAGGAGCATCGGGATGCTTGAGCTGGTGCAGTCCGGCGGCTGGCTGATGGCGCCCATCCTGCTGTGCAGCGTACTGGCTGCAGCCATTTGCATCGAGCGGGGCTGGGCCTTGCGGCGCGCCAAGGTGGCGCCGCCGCATTTGCCGGCCCAGGTGTGGCGGACGCTGCAGGGTGGCGGCCTGGATGATGCCAAGCTGCGCGAACTGCAGGCCGCCAGCCCCTTGGGCCGGGTGCTGGCAGCTGGTCTCAACCAGGGGCGCAGGGTTCCTCCCGGTGGCGCCGAGGGTCGGTTGGGGATGATCGAAGCGGTTCCGGAGCGCATGAAGGAGGCCATGGCCGAAGCAATCGCCCAAGTCAGCCACCGCTTGGAGCGCCATCTCACCTCACTTGGCGTCATCGCTTCGGTGGCGCCCTTGTTGGGCCTGTTGGGTACGGTGGTGGGCATGATCAAGGTGTTCGCCGCCCTGATGCTGGACGGCGCCGGAGACCCCAAGGCGCTGGCCGGCGGCATCTCCGAAGCGCTCATCACCACCGCCGCGGGGCTGACGGTGGCCATTCCCGCGCTGATTTTCCATCGCTTCTTCCTGCGGCGAGTGGATGATATGGCCTTGGAGCTGGAGCAGGAGGCCACTCATTTGCTGAATGCCGTGCATGGCTTTGCGCAGGTTCCTGGCGCACCGTCCATAGCGGGAAAATCGGCATGAAGCGGCGGCGGGAGCGCTTGGCGGCCGCGGTCGAGTTGACCCCGCTCATCGACATCGTGTTCCTGCTGCTGATCTTCTTCATGGTCTCCACCACCTTCATCCGCCACAACGCCGTGGCGGTGGACCTGCCGCAGGGGGACGGCGCCGCGCTCGCGAGCGGGGACGCCGCGGTGGAGATTACGGTGCATCGGGATGGCCGCTACCAAGTGCATGGGCAGCTGTTGGCCGCTGGCGACCCAGGCGCCTTGGTGGGCGCGTTGCAGGCCCTTGCGCCCCCCCGGGCAGCTGCCGCCGACGGCGCCGCCCAAGCGTTGATCTTCGCCGATGGACGGGCGACGCACCAGGCGGTGGTGCAGGCCATGGACGCCGCCCGGCGCGCTGGCCTAGTGCACATCAGCATCATCACGCGCCCGCCCTCAGACGTGCCTGCGCTGGAGGGCGCGGATGGCTAGGGCGCAGACTGACTGGTCCACCTACAGGCGCCTGCTGGGCCATGTGCGGCCCTATTGGGGCCTGTTCGCGCTTTCGGTGCTGGGCTTTTTGCTGGGCAGCGCGGCGGAGGCCTACTTCGTCAGGCTGTTCGGCGGCTTGATCGACAACTGGGAGGAAGGGCTGACCAAGGCCACGCTGTTCATTCCAATGGCCATGCTGGGGGCGGCATTGGCGCGGGCCGGCGGCCAAATGGCGGGGGAGGTGCTGCTTGGCCAAGTCTCCTTCACCGTGGTCCACAACCTGCGCGTTGCTTTGTTCGAGCAGTTGCTGCATATGCCCAGCGCCTTCTATGACGGCAGTTCTCCGGGGCACTTGGTGTCGCGCATCACCTTCAACGTGGCGCAACTGCGGGACACCGGCACGGATGCGCTGAAATCCATCATCCAGGACGGCGGCAAGGTGATCGTCTTCGTGGGATACATGGCCTATCTGAGTTGGCAACTGACGCTGATCTTCGCCGCCGCCGTGCCCATAGTCGCCTTGGTCGTGCTGTACGCCAGCCGGCGCTTCCGCAACATCGCCCGGCGCATTCAGCGATCCATGGGCGATGTGGCCCACGTGGTTTCGGAAACGGTCGCCGGACAGCGGGTGGTGCGCATTTTCGGCGGCGAGGCCTACGAGCGGCGACGCTTTCGCAAGGCCAGCGCCGACAACCGGCGGGGCAATCTAAAAATGGTGGCCACCAAGGTGGCCAGCACCCAGATCATTCAAGTGCTCGTCGTGGTTGCCTTGGCAGTGCTGGTTGGTTTGCTGGCGCGCCCGGAATTGGCGCAGAGCCTTTCCACAGGCGATCTCGTGGTTTTTTTGGGCTTGGCCGGCATGTTGGCCAGGCCGGTGCGCAAACTCACCGAAGTCAACGCCCGCCTGCAGAAGGGCATGGCGGCGGCGGAGGATGTTTTCGCCCAGCTTGACGCCGAGCGGGAGGCGGACAGGGGCGTCAGGAAAGTCGACCGGGTGCAGGGACGCATTGAATTCCGCGCCGTCAACTTCACCTACGCAGCCGAACAGGGCAAGGTGCTGAAGGACGTCAACATCGAGATCGCGCCGGGCCAAACCGTCGCCTTGGTGGGGCGCTCCGGCAGCGGCAAATCCACCTTGGCCAGCCTGATCCCGCGCTTCTATGAGCCGGACTCAGGCCAAGTGCTGATCGACGGGGCGCCTGTGCAGGCGTACGCCTTGGCGGACCTGCGCCGCCAGATCGCGCTGGTTACCCAGCAGGTAACCCTGTTCAACGACACCCTGGCGGCCAACATCGCCTATGGCGGTTTGGTGGATGCGTCGGCCGCCGCCGTCCAGGATGCCGTGCGCCGGGCCCATGCGGATGGTTTCATCGCCCGCCTGCCGGAGGGTCTCGATACCTTGGTGGGGGATGACGGCGCCCTGTTCTCCGGTGGGGAGCGGCAACGCATCGCCATCGCCCGGGCCTTGTTGAAGGATGCGCCCATTCTGATTTTGGATGAGGCGACTTCAGCCTTGGACCTGCAGTCCGAGCGCAGTGTTCAAGCCGCCTTGGCGGAGGTGATGCGCGGGCGCACCACCCTGGTCATCGCCCATCGCCTTGCCACCGTGGAGCGGGCGGATGTCATTTACGTGCTTGATGAAGGGCGCATCGTGGAGCAGGGAGACCATGCCGCGCTGATGGCGCAGGGCAAGCTGTACGCCAGCCTGTACCGCGCCGGCTTGAGCAATGGCGAGGCTGCAGGCAGTCCGCCGGCCCGGCCGCAGCAGGCGCAGGCTGTTCCGCTGCCCGGGTTGGGCAACCGGGTTGAGCGGGCGGTTTCACCCTTTGTGCAGGGTTTATACGATGGCGCTTGGTGGACCAGCCTGCTGTCTCCCTTGGCTTGGTGGTATGGACGCGTCGTGCGGCGGCGGCGCTGGGCGGCGCTCACCGGCAGGACGCCCCCTTGGCGGGCGCCGGCGCCAGTCATCGTAGTGGGCAATTTGACCTTGGGCGGCACCGGCAAGACTCCCTTGGTCATTTGGCTGGCGGATTGGCTGAAGCGGCAGGGGCTGCGCCCAGGCATCATTTCCCGGGGCTATGGCGGCAAGGGCAACCGGCGTCCGCTCCTAGTGCCGTCCCAGGGCGCGGATCCGGCGCTGTATGGGGATGAGCCTGTGCTCATCGCCCGCCGCACGGGCTGCCCGGTGGCGGTGTGCCGGCATCGCCCGCGGGCGGTGCAAAGGCTGCTGGAAGCTGGGCCCCTAGACTTGATCATCGCCGACGATGGGCTGCAGCACTACCGTCTGGCGCGGGATCTGGAAGTGGCGGTCATCGATGGCCAGCGCGGCTTTGGCAACGACCGCCTGCTTCCGGCGGGGCCGTTGCGGGAGCCGTCCGCCCGTGTGCAGGAGGTGGACTGGGTGGTCAGCAACGGCCGCCTGTCCGGCGTGGTTCCGGATGAGGCGCTGATGCGCATGAAGCCGGTGGCGTTCATTAACCTGCAAACGGGCGCCCGCTTGACGCCCGCCGCTTTTGTGGAGCGTCACAGCCAGGTCCATGCGGTGGCTGGCATCGGCAATCCCGAACGCTTCCAGCACACCCTGCTGGCGTTGGGGCTGGAGGTCACGCTGCATCCCTTGGCGGACCATCATGCGTTCGACGGGCGGGAGGTCGACTTTGCCGATGGCTTGGCGGTGGTCTGCACGGACAAGGATGCGGTGAAGCTGCAGCGGCTCACTACGCCCCTGAGCCACTGCTGGCGGTTGAAGGTGGTTGCGGATCTGGACGCCACCGGGGAGCATCGCCTGCGTGCGGCGTTGCGCGAGCGGGGCATTCTGCCTTGACCCCCTTCAGGGTGGTCATCCCAGCCCGATACGCCTCCACCCGGCTGCCGGGCAAGCCCCTGCTGCGCATCGGCGGGCGCCCAATGGTGGTGTGCACAGCGCAGCGGGCCGCGGCCTCCGGCGCTGCGGAAGTGGTCGTCGCCACGGATGACGTGCGCATTGCGCAGGCGGCCGCCGCCGCCGGCTTCCAGACGCAGATCACCGCCGCGCGCCACCCGTCCGGTTCGGATAGGGTCAGCGAAGTGGCGCAGGCGCGCGGCTGGCCGGAAGACGCCATACTCATCAACCTGCAGGGCGACGAGCCCCTGGCGCCGCCGGCGATCATCGCGCAGCTTGCCCAGGCGATGGCGGCGAGGCCGGGCCTGCCAATGGCCACCCTTTGTGCGCCCATCACGGACCTTCGTGAGTTTGAGGACCCCAACGTGGTCAAAGTGGTGCGCAGCAGCGCCGGCTTGGCTCTGTATTTTTCCCGCGCCCCAATTCCGGCCGCGAGGGATGGCGACCGCGCCCGGCTCGCTGGACTTTGGCGCCGCCACATTGGCCTTTACGCCTACCGGGTCGCCGAACTGGCGAGCTTTGTGGCCCTGCCCCCTAGCCCCCTGGAGACCCTGGAGCGCCTGGAGCAGTTGCGCGCCCTGGAGAATGGGTTGGACATCCTGGTGCTGGACGCCTGCCGACCGGTGCCGGGCGGCGTCGATACTGCGCAGGATCTGGCGCTTGCGCGCCGACGCTACCAAGTCCTTCAAGAGGACCCGGCTGAGCGTACGCGAACCCAAAACAGCGCCAACCCAGGAAGTGACCCTGTTTGAGCTTTAGGCGTTGGTTCCCTAAGGAAACCTCTCCAACTCAGGCATTGCCCGGCTTTGGTGATGCGCTGCGGAACTGCGAATGGACTACGGGACCGCGCGGCGGCTACTTGGGCGCCATGCGGATGCCGCCATCGAGGCGGATGGTTTCCCCATTGAGGTAGGGGTTTTCGATGATTTGGCGCGCCAACAGGGCGTATTCGCCCGCCTGGCCGAGCCGTTTGGGGAACTGCACCATGTTGATGAGCGGCTCGCGCACCCGCTCCGGCGCGCCTGCCATCATGGGGGTTTCGAAGATGCCGGGCGCGATGGTGCAGATGCGGATGCCGGAGCGGGACAGATCCCGGGCGATGGGCAGGGTCATGCCGGCCACGCCGGCCTTGCTGGCGGAATAGCCGGCTTGGCCAATCTGCCCGTCAAAGGCGGCCACCGAGGCGGTGTTGATGATCACGCCGCGCTCCCCGTCTTCATTCACAGGCCCGTTTTTCTGCATCTCCCAGGCGCATAGGCGCAGGGTGTTGAAGGTGCCCACCAAATTGACTTGGATGATGCCATTGAAGTAGCGCAGCGGCATGGGCGCTTCACGGCCCAAGGTGCGGGCGGCGGCGCCGATGCCGGCGCAGTTGATGTTGATGTGGATGGCCCCAAAGTCCGCCATGACCGCAGCCACGGCTTCGCTGACCGAGGCCTCCTCCGCCACGTTGACGGAATAGGCGCGTGCGCCGGCGCCCAAGGCCCCTGCGGTCTCCTGGGCGAGCTTCTCGTTGAGGTCGAAAATGGCGATCCGGGCGCCGTTCGCCGCCAAGGCCTCCGCCGTGGCCCGGCCCAAGCCGGATGCCCCGCCGGTGATGACGGCGATTTTGTCTTGCAGGTTCACGTTTTGCCTACTCTCCTGTGCTGGGATGTTGGTCCGCGGGCTTGCGCCATGCGGGTCCGGGTAGGGAATTTTGCCATGAACGTTTCTGCGTTCCCACCTTCCGCCAGTGAAGCCGGCAATTCTCGTTTTGGCCTCCAACTGCACTGTTCGGCGCGCAACGCTGCGCATCTCCGGCTTGATTCGGGCCAAATCCACCGGCAAACCCATCTTGTGGAGGACTGAAAGCCATAATGGGAATTGCGGCCGTGATAAGGGCCCTGTCCATTGCCGTCGCCATTGCGTTCCCGCGCCCCAGACCCGGCCACTTTGCGTACCATAGCCGCCTGATGTCGAAGACCGTCCCAGCAACTTCCGCCGCCTGCTTGCCCAACGCGCTGGGGGTGCCTTGCCAAGTTGACGATTTGCGCATTGTCCGCTCTGAAGATGCTTTGCTGCGGGCGCTGTCCGGGGCGCAGCGGGATGCCTTGGTGGTGGGCCAATGCAGCAACTTGGTGCTGCCTCGCTGGTTGTCCGGCCCGGTGCTGGTGGCGGCTTGGCGGGGCCTGCGGGCGGCGCCTTGCGGGGCGGATGTATTGGTCACCGCCGCCGCTGGGGAGTGTTGGCACAGCCTAGTGCGCTACAGCTTGGGTTTGGGGTTGGGCGGGCTGGAGAACCTTGCGCTCATTCCGGGCAGCGTGGGGGCCGCGCCCATTCAGAACATTGGCGCCTATGGCGTTGAGCTTGCGGAACTGTTGACCAATGTGCGGGTGTACGACCGGTTCAGCGGCCGGGTGCGCGCGCTGCCCGCCTCCGCCTGCGGCTTCGGCTACCGCACCAGCCTCTTTAAGCGCGACCCTGCCCGCTATGTGGTGTTGGGCCTCAGCCTGCGCCTCAGTCCGCGCAGTCCCCTGCGGCTGGACTACCCGGACGTGCGGTTGGAGTTGGAGAGGCTTGGCTGGCGGCGGCCGACCCACCGCCAGATGGCGGAGGCGGTCATTGGCATCCGCCGCCGCAAACTGCCCAACCCCAAGCGCTGGGGCAACGCCGGCAGCTTCTTCAAGAATCCCGTCGTCTCCGCACGGATGGCCGAGCGGCTGGCGGCGCGCCAGCCCCAGCTGGTGCGCCGCCAAGTTGCCGGCGGGGTGAAGTTGGCCGCCGCCCAACTGATCGATCTATGCGGCTGGAAGGGACGCCGACTCGGCAGGGTGGCCGTATGGCGTCGCCAGCCCCTGGTGTTGGTGAACTTGGGCGGCGCGACCGGCGAGGACTTTATGGCCCTTGGCGAGCGCATTCGCAGCGCCGTGGCGCAGCGCTTTGGCGTGCGCCTGGAACTGGAGCCCAGCAACCTATGCGGCGGTGCGTTGCATCGTAGTCAATAGCTGAGGGCCGCTTTCCTTGCGCCGCCGGCGCCGTGGCGCGCGGGGCCGCACCCGCACGCCGCGGTTGAGGCGCAGCGGTTGAGGTTGCGGCGAAGACGAGTCAAGCGTCCTTTCGTACCTGTAGTTGTCCTCAAGGGGGCTGTATGAGGCGACCTCTATGAAACGCAGCCCGCCTATGAAGAAGTCCGTGTCTATGCCGTCATCGAGACGCAGCTCGGAGCTCACCGTTATGAATTCGCTGCACCGGCATGCGCCGCGGTTGCGGGCCTTTGTTGGGGCTACTCCTTCGCAAGCGCTGCCTGCTGCCGCCTTCGCACCTCCCGGGGGTCGTTGAAGGCCCGGCCCGGGCTTGACTCCTCCCCCTTGGGCGCGCCGTTGGTTGGCGGCCGGGCAGCCGTCTGGGCGGGGGCGGGGCCGGGCTTAGCCTCCGCTGAGGCGGCTTGCTGTGCAGCGCTGGGCGTTTCCGCGGCCTGCTTCAGGCCTGCTTCGGCCGTGCCGGCTTGCTCGGCGTTTGCCTGGGCCGTACGGGGCGCCGCCCGGTCGGTTTCCCGCCGCACCTGCTCGGCCACTTCGCGTCGGTTGCGACGCGGTCGCCGCCTGCTTTGCGCCAAGGCCGCTTCGTCGGGGCTGCGCTCCGCTTCATCGCGGGGGCTCGCCGCCTTCGCCTTGGCGCTTTCCTCAACAGCGGCCTGTGGTTGCTGGCTGTCTTCCTTGGTCTTTTTCGCTGCGACGCGGACGCCGCTTTCCTGTGGTTGCGGACCGCCTTCCTTGGTCCTCTTGTCGCGGCCGCCTTTGCCGGTGCGCTGGACGCCGCGGGCAGCATCCTTACGAGAGCTGTCCTTGCGCTTGGCCTTGGCGCCTGCGCCGCCTTTTTCTGTGTCCCCGGCAGCTTTTTTGGACGCATTGGCGCCCCTGCGCGGGTCCCGCTTGGCGGACTTGCCCTTGCCTTTGTCCTTCCCCTTGCCCTTGTCATCCTGGCCGCTGTGCTGACGCTTGGCCTTGCCGGCGCGTTCCTGGCTGGCGTCCTTGGGGCGGCGGGCTTTGGCGGGTTTTCTCTCCTCTTCGGCGGCTGCCGCTGCGCCATCGGAGAACAGCGCTGTCTTCAAGCGGTTGAACAGCCCCGGTTTGGCGGGCTCGGACGGCGTGGCGGCAGGCGCGCTGCTGGGCTTGGCCGACGCTGGCGGCGGCTTGGGCGCTGAAGGCTGCATGGCCCGCACTGCCGGCTTATCGGCTGGCCTTTGCGCATCGTTGCTGTTGGTTGCGGCTTCCGCTTCCGGCAGGGCGTGCTCCGTGAGCTCGTAGCTGGGCACGTCCTCACTGGCGGCCTCGCTGCCGTCGCGCAGGCCCTGCACCTCATATTGCGGCGTCTCCATGTTCACGTTGGGCACGATGACGATGTGGGTGCTGGTGCGTTGCTCAATCTCCGTCACCTCGGTGCGTTTTTCATTCAGCAGATAGGAAGCGATGTTCAGCGGCACCAAGGCGCGTACGCGGCTGCGGCGTTCTTTCAAGCACTCCTCCTCCATGACGCGCAGGATGGCCAAGGCTAGGGACTTGATGTCTTGGATGCGGCCTTGGCCGTTGCAGCGGGGGCAGACTTCGGTGGTCAATTCCTCCAGTGAGGGGCGCAGGCGCTGGCGGGACATCTGCATCAGGCCGAATTGGGAGATGCGGCCGATCTGCACCCGGGCGCGATCCTGCCGCAGGGCGGTGCGCATTTTGTTCTCCAGGGTGCGCTGATTTTCCGTGCTGGACATGTCGATGAAGTCGATGACGATCAGGCCCCCGACGTCCCGCAGCCGCAACTGGCGGGCGATCTCATCGGCGGCCTCCATGTTGGTGTTCATCGCCGTCTCCTCGATGTCCGCCCCCTTGGTGGCGCGGGCCGAGTTGATGTCGATTGACACCAGGGCTTCGGTGGGATCAATGACCAAGGCCCCGCCGGAGGGCAGTTTTAGGGTGCGCGTGAAGGCGGTGGCGATTTGGCGTTCGATCTGATAGCGGCTGAACAGGGGAACGTGATCATCGTAGAACTTCACACGCCGGCTGTAGCTGGGCATGATCTGGGTGATGAACGCTTGGGCTTCGTCAAAGGCGTCTTGGTTGTCGATGAGCAGTTCGCCTATGTCCTTGTCCATGTAGTCGCGGATGGCGCGCAGAATGAGGTTGTTCTCCGCATACAGCAGCCGCGGGGCTTTCTCCTTTTCGCCAGCGGATTGGATGGCGGCCCACAGCTTCAGCAGATAGTCGAGATCCCACTGCAGCTCTTCCGCGCTGCGGCCGACGCCGGCGGTGCGGATGATGACGCCCATGCCATCTGGAATGTCCAGTTGCGCCAGCACGTCGCGCAGTTCGCTGCGGTCGTTGACGGAGACGCGCCGGGAAATGCCCCCGACTCGCGGGTCCGTTGGCATCAGCACCATGTAGCGCCCGGCTAGGCTGACGAAACCGGTGACTGCTGCGCCCTTGTTGCCGCGCTCCTCCTTTTCCACCTGCACGATAAGCTCATGCCCTTCGTCAAGCACATCCTTGATGTTCTTGCGCCCACCCTCATGGGGGCGGCTGAAGTTCTGCGGGTTGATGTCCTTCAGCGGCAGAAAGCCCCGCCGCTCTGGGCCGAAATCCACGAAGGCGGCCTCCAGGCTTGGTTCGATGCGGATGACCTTCGCCTTGTAGATGTTGCCTTGCATCCGTTCCCGGCGACGGTTCTCGATGTCGAGATCATGCAGCTTCTGGCCGTCCACCAAGGCCACGCGCAATTCTTCGGGCTGGGTGGCGTTGATTAGCATTCGTTTCACGATTATGTTCCTCTGTTGGTGCGCATAGTGCGGGTTGAGGAACGCTTAGGGCATGACGGCCGCGCCGCATGACGGCGGGGGTCAGGCCAACGGTGGAGCACGGAGCGATGTTCGAACGGGCGGGCGCCAAAGACGTGGGCGCCCTAGGCGTTTAGGAACGAGCTACTCGCATGGCATTGCTTCGTATTATGCTCGGCTGCACTCTATCGGTTGGCGCGATCATATGTCATGGGCAGCGGGCGGCTCACCGCCGCGCCCTGAGTCTTCCGACCCACCCCTTGCGTTGGCCGCAAGGCGCTGGTTTCAATTCAATGTTTGCCTGATGGTTTAGTCTGCAACTTGCCTAGGTCTCACTAACTGGCGGGCCCCCAATGGACAGGGCCTGAAATTCAACGGCAAGGGAAACGCCCCTAGGCGCCTGCGCCTAGCGGGGAGAATCAGCATAACAAGGAAAAAAATGGATGACAAGGTCGTTGCGGCGGAGTACGCCGGGCAGCGTCTGGACAACTATCTGGCGCGCGCCCTGAAGCCGGTGCCGAAGACGCGCATCTACCGGATGCTGCGGCGCGGCGAGGTGCGCGTGAACGGCGGGCGCGCCAAGCCGGACTATCGGGTGCAGGCTGGCGATCGGCTGCGCCTGCCGCCCCTTTGGGGTCTGCGTGATCGACGCTCCGCAGATCCGCCCCGCAGCCGTCAATGGGCCATGCTGGAGCGCAGAATCCTCTTCGAGGATGAGGAGCTGCTTGTGCTCGATAAGCCCGCTGGCTTGGCGGTGCATGGCGGCAGCGGTGTGCGGTTGGGCCTCATCGAGGCTTTGCGCGCCGGGCGGCCGAATGCGTTTCTAGAACTTGCGCATCGGCTGGATCGGGACACCTCCGGTTGCCTGATCATCGCTAGGTCCCGCGCCGCGTTGGGGGAACTGCATCGCCTGCAGCGTGGGCGGCGGGTGGTCAAATCCTATGAACTGCTGGCATGCGGCCGTTGGCCAAATGCGCTGCAGCTGGTGGAGTTGCCGCTGCACCGCTATGTCACTGCGGCGGGTGAGCGGCGTGTGCGGGTGGCGCAACAAGGCAAGCCGGCGCGCACCCAGTTCAGCCAACAGCAGCTATGCGATGCCGCTTCCTGGCTGCGGGCGCGGCTGCATACTGGGCGCACCCATCAGATTCGCGTACACGCCGCCGCCTCGGGCCATCCCCTGCTGGGGGACGACAAGTACGGAACCGCCGCCTCCGCGCTGCGCTCCCGACAGGCCGGGGCCAAGCGCCTGTGCCTGCATGCCGCAAGGGTTCGCCTGCCTTGGCGGGGGACGAACCTGTGCGTGTCGGCGCCTGCGCCGGGCTTGTTTGCACAGGCTTGGCGGCGTCTGCAAACCCTGGAGGCCGATGCTTCCAAAGGCGTGGACATCTAGGGAACCTCTGAACAAGTCGCGTTCGCCCAGCGCCCCGCTGTTTGCGGGCGGAGACGGCGTTGCGGCCTTGGGAAGGCGGCGGGGATTCCGCAATCCGCACGCCGCGGGGCGCCCTTCGGGAAGGCCAGCAGGGCGCGCTGGCTGTGTTGCGGCTTCTTGTGTGGGGCCAAGGCCGCCAGCCAAAGAGGTGGCTTGGGTGCTTGGGGCTGGACTGGGAAAGCGGCAGATCGAGGAATGCCTGTTCAGGCTTTGTTTAGGGGTCCGAGGGGGTTGAGGCCCACCTTGCGCAGCATGTCGCACAGCCGGATTAGCGGCAGGCCGATCAGGGCGTTGGGATCTTCGCTCTCGACACGTTTGAACAGGGCCACGCCAAGCCCTTCCGAGCGGAAGGCGCCGGCGCAGTCGAAGGGCTGCTCGCGGTCCACATAGGCCACTGTTTCGTGGGCGTTCAGGGTTCTGAAATGCACCCTGGTCTCGTCCACGTCCAGTTGCTCGGCGCCGTCCGCATCCCGTACGCACAGGCTGGTGAGGAATTGCGCCTCACGCCCGGACAGGGCGATGAGTTGGGCGATGGCGTTGTGCCGGTTCGCCGGCTTGCCGAGGATGCGCTGCCCGGCCGGTCCATCTATGACGGCGACCTGATCCGACCCCACCACGATGCATCCCGCATGGGCGCTGGCCACCGCCGCCGCTTTGCGCCGCGCCAGCCGCTGCACCAGCGCAAGGGGCGTCTCCCCGGCGATGGGGCTCTCATCGATGTTTGGGCTGATTGCTTGGAACGGCAGGCCCAACCGCTGCAGCAGCGTGCGCCGGTGGGTTGAGGACGATGCCAGTATGAGTTCCTTCATGGCGCTCGGGCTTCTCTGCACGAATTGCGCAAGCATACCCGCACTTGGGTGCTGGGGCGCCCATGCTGCCAGCGAAAGTGGCGGCGCAAGGCGCAATCCAACTTGGCTGCATCCGATTGGCGGACGGCGCCATCCCCATCGACCGGCAAACCCTTCCTGTGGGGGGACTGAAAGTTAAGGAACCTCTGAACAAGTCGCGTTCGCCCAGCGCCCCGCTCTCAGCAGCGGGGGATGGCGTTGCGGCCATGGGAGGGCAACCCGCAGAGCAGGGGGCATTCCACGGTCCGCCCGCCGCGGGGCGCCCTTCGGGAGGGCCTAAAGAGTGCGCTGGCTGTGTTGCGGCTCATTGTGTGGGGGGCAAGCCACACGGCTTCGCCGCGCCCTGCCATCACGCCCTTTAGGCTCCTCTGGACTTCCGGGACTTGTTCAGAGGGTCCCTAGCCGCCTAGCCCGCATACGCCAAGTGCTTGGCATTGCCGCCGGTTGGGCGCATGATGGCGCTTGAGGCGGGCCAAAGCCGGAGGCGCCGGAAATGGTTAGCAAGTTGTTCTTCGCGCTGTTGTGCTTGCTGTCTGCGATGGTCAGCCACGCTGGGCTCGGTGCGGGGGATGCGCCGGGGCAGGCGGCGGGTGGCGGTGAAGAGCGGCAAGGCGCGCCGGAGCGGCAGGATAAGGCCTTGGACGTGGAAGCCATCCTGACGGAAACCTCCCCGGCTTCGGAGTACGGCGAGTCCGTCAACTGCATCCGCAGCGCCAGCTATCGGAAGATCGAGGTGCTCGATAGCCACCACCTGCTGTTCACCGGGCGTCGCGCCGTTTGGCTGAATCGGCTGCGTCAGCGTTGCCGCCTGCACGGCGATGTGATTTTTGTTCTTGAACCTTCCTCCTCCAGGCTTTGCGACATGGACCGGGTGACGGGGCATGATCGCTACGGCATTTCCGGGTGGCGCGGCACCTGCATTCTGGGCGAATTCCAGCGGATCGATCCGCAGCAGGCCGTCGCGCTGAAGGAGGCGGTGGCGCTGGCCAGGAAGCGCAGAAGGTAGCTATTGTGCTGTCCCGCAAGCAAGTGTGATTATTCGTGGCCCTTTTGGCCCCCGGCCGCGTTGCTCCTCCTTGTGTGGGGCCTGCCACAGGGCGTCGTCGCGCCTTGCCGGGCGCCAAAATGGCCTGGCGACTAGAACCCACTTACTTGCGGGACAGCACACTATGGCCTTGTGGAAAAAGATGGGGAATGCGTGGCCGGGCGTTGCTTTGGTTGCCCACCGAGCGGTCCGGCTGGCGGCGGGTGCAGTGGCGCTTGGGTGCAGGGGCGGCGCCTGTGCGGCGGCTTGGTCGCTAACTGCTGTCGGCCTCCTGTTTCCGTCCGCCGCGGCGCTGGCGGGGGAGCCGGCACCGGTGGAAGTGCCGCCGGAAGTGCAGGCCATTCTCTCCCAGCCATCGGAGTCTTCGCTATACCCCGAGGAGCAGCGCTGCCTGCCGTTGCACCGCATCCGCAGCGTTACCGCCTTGGACGAACGTCACGTCGTCTTTCGCATGGGGCGCAGGGAATACTACTTGGTGCAGTTCCAACACCGCTGCCCGGGCCTGCGCCGCAACGACCCGGTGGCCTACGAAACGCTGAACGGCATGTCCGTGTGCAGCCACGACACCATGCGCGGCCTGCTGCGCTACGGCATCGGCGACAACCGCTTAGGCCCGCCTTGCGCCATCCCAGGCTTCCAACAGCTCAGTCAGGAGCAGCTTGACGCGCTAAAGTCCGCGCTGCAGGCGAAGAACTAGCCGGACGAACCGGCCGCGGTACCCTTGAAGATGCCGTTGTCAGCACGGGGCCGCATCTTGGCGGGTCGCAAACCACATCCGTTTCCGCCGCGTCCGATGCAAGCGCTCCACTTCACGCAGTGGCTGCATCGGGCGTCTGTCTGGTTTGGGCTGACCATGGCGGACACTGCGTTGAATTCCACGAACGCCTTGGGCGTGTTTATACGGGCGGCGTTGGATCTGGGCAGATCGCTGCTGCTGGCCTTGGGGCTGTTTGCCATGCTGTCCGCCGCCGCCTTGGCCCACAACGTAAGCCCGGAGGACGCCATGCGCATCGCCGGGCGCACGGGCGTCCAATTGCCCTTGTACATCCATCTGGGCGCCAAGCACATGGTCACCGGCTACGACCACCTCCTGTTCCTGCTTGGAGTGGTGTTCTATCTGCTGCGGCTGCGGGACGTGGCGGTGCTGGTGAGCCTGTTTGCGTTGGGGCACAGCGTCACGCTCATTGTCGGCGTGTTGGCGGACTTGAGGGTCAGCCCCTACCTTGTGGATGCCGTCATTGGCCTGTCGGTGGTCTACAAGGGCTTCGACAATCTGCAAGGGTTTTCCGCACTGTTGGGGGAACGGCCCGATGAGCGGGCGGCGGTGTTTGCGTTTGGCCTGTTCCACGGGCTGGGGCTGGCCACTAAGCTGCGCCAATTGGGGCTGGATGACGATGGCCTGCTGGCTAACCTTCTCGCCTTCAACCTAGGCGTGGAGCTGGGCCAGTTTGCCGCGCTATGCGTCATTGTGATGGTGCTGCGCTGGATGCCTAGGGTGCGGTCCAACAAGCGTTTGGCCACTGGCCTAAATCTGGGCTTGGTGGGCGCCGGCTTCGCCTTGTTCGCCTACCAGCTGGGCGGATACTTTCAGGCTGGTTGGCTGCCGGGCTATTAGCCGGCGACCAAACGCGCACAAAGCGGAGGAAAGCTGCAATGAACAAAGCGACGCTCTGGTTCGCCTGCCTGGCTGCCGCCCTGCTGGGCACACTGGTCGGAATGGCCTTTTTGGGCATGGGGGATGAGGCGGCGTCAGCATACGCTAAGGGCGCCAGGGCGCCGGCGTTCGGGGATGGGCGAGGCTTCGCCGCCGCCCGGGGCTGGCTGCCCTACCGGCTGCTTGAGCCAAGCGTCCTGCAGCCCAGGCTGGACGACTCCGGCGCCGCCCAGCCGATAACGGAAGGCGAAAACTTCGCTCCCGGCAGCAAGCCGTTGCGAAAGGCGCAACTGGACATCCCCCTGGCCGCGAATGGCGCTGTGGAGTACAAGGCGGTGGTGGAGGCCGGGCAGTCCTTCGTGTACGCATGGCGGGTGGAGGGCGGCAAAGTGCACTATGACTTTCACGCCCATCCGCCGGGCGCCGACCCGGACCTCTTCACCCGTTACCAGCACGGCGAAGGCGACGCCGGCAGCGGCGCCATCGTGGCGCCCTATGCCGGCCAACACGGTTGGTACTGGTTGAACCTGCAGGCCCATCCGGTTACCGTGCGGTTGCAGATTGCGGGATTCTATGACTCAATTTCCGCCATTGGGCCGGGCAGCTGAGCTTGCATCCCTGTTAAGGATCCCCTGAACAAGTCCCGAAAGCCCAGAGGAGTCTAATGTGCTGTCCCGCAAGTAAGTGTGATTATTCGTGGCCCTTTTGGCCCCCCGGCCGCGTTGCTCCTCCTTGTGTGGCAGGCCCACCAAGGCCATCCCAAAGTCGTCCACCGGCCCTTGGCAAAGCCCTATATCGAAGGTTTATGAGTACTATTCTGCGGCGTCCAATGACCCTTCAGAAATTTTCCTTCAAGAGCGAACACTTTTCGGATGGTCCTGGGCAGGTCCGCACAATGAGCCGCGACTCCGCCAGTGCGCCCTTTAAGCCCTCCCGCAGGGCGGACGCGACCGGTTCAGAGGCTCCTTTAATCCGTTCTTGAGCGGCTGCCTATGTGAGATCGCCTACAAGCGTAATGGAGCATTTCTTACTCAGATTGCCGGCTTTGCCTATAGCTCCGCATAGGTTTATGCGCTAATGTGCCGTCTCCTAGGCAAGTGGGCTTCCAGTGTGTTTTTCCGCAAGTAAGTGTGATTATTCGTGGCCCTTGTGGCCCCCGGCCGCGTTGCGCCTCCTTGTGCGGGGCTTGCCACAGGGCGTCGTCGCGCCTTGCCGGGAGCCAAAGTGGCCTAGCGACTAAAACCCACTTACTTGCGGGACAGCACACTAGGGTGCGGTGGTGCGGCGTTTAGCGGCAGGCGCGGCACACCCCGGCGGCTTGCCCGCAGGCGGGGCGGCGCAAGGCGGGCGGGAGCCTTAAGGAACAGCAGATGTCCACGCTGATTTGCGGGATGGCACACTAGGGTACGTGCATCATGGGGATGGAGCGTCAATTAGACTTCACCAGCGGCTACAGTACGCAAACCGTTGCGGACTTGGTGGGCATGAACCCGGAGCAGGTGCGCCGCTTCGCCCGCCGCAACCTAGTGGCGCCAGGCAAGGGCCCAAAGGGGGAGTACCGCTTCGCGTTTCAGGACTTGGTGCTGCTGCGCACCGCCAAGTGTCTATTCGATAGGGACGTCAGCCCGCGCAAAGTGTTCAGCGCTCTTTCCCGCCTGCAGGCTGGGGGACCTGAGGCGCGGCCGCTTACTTCCGTGCGGGTGCTGGCGCAAGGGGGCGCGGTGGTGGTGCGCGATCAGGATCGGCTGTGGCACGCCGAATCCGGTCAGGGTTACCTGGACTTCAGCCGTGGCGGAGCAGGCCCGGCGGTGGCCTCCATGTGGGGCGAGAAGACGCCGTTGACGGAGGAAGGGGATGACCTCAGCAGCGGGGAGTGGTGCCAGTTAGGCGTGGATTTAGAGGAGTGGGATCCGGCCAAGGCTTTCGAGGCTTACGGACGGGCGGTAATGTTGAACCCGAACAACGCGGACGCCCATGTCAACCTCGGCCGCCTCCATCAACTCAAGGGCGACCTGAAGAACGCCAAGCGCCATTATGAACTGGCTGTGGAGTCGGCCCCGGAGCACCAGTTGGCGAACTACAACTTGGGCACGGTGTTTGACGAACTCAGTGAAGGGGAACTGGCGGCGGGCTTCTACCGCAAGGCGCCGGATGTGCCCGACGCACATTACAACCTGGCTCGCATCCACCGCCAGAACGGGGATGAACTAGGCTATCGGCGCCACTGCCAATGCTACCAGCGGCTGGTGGAGCAGCAGGGCTGACCTAGGGAACCTCTGAACAAGTCGCGTTCGCCCAGCGCCCCGCTCTCAGCAGCCGGAGATGCCGTTCCGGCCATGGGACGACAAGCCGCGGCGCAGCGGGGATTCCACAGTCCGTACGCCGCGGGGCGCCCTTCGGGAGGGCCTAAAGCGCACTTAGGGCGTTGCGGCTTGCCGCCGGGTGCGCTACTGCACCTGCACCAGGGGAATAAGGCGGCTGTTGCGGCGGCGGCCCCAAGCGATCAGTGCGCCAAACCCCAGCGCCGCCAGGCAGAGGGCGAACGCCAGCCAACCGGCGGCTGCTGCGGGGTCTTCGCCAAAGCTGCCTACTTGGTAGCAGACCACGGCGGCGCTGTACGCCATGATCAGGGACCAGCCAACGGAGAAGACGGCCCAAAAGCCGCCGATCTCCTTGTAGATGACCCCGATGGTGGCCACACAGGGCATGTACAGCAGGATGAACAGCAGATAGCTGAAGGCGCCCAACTCGCCGTGAAACAGCGCCCGCATGGCGGCGATGGTGTGCAAGGCAACCTCCTGTTCCGCAGCGGCGGCCTCGGCATCCTGCACAGCGCCGATATCCAACCCCAATGGGTCCGTCAAGGCGTTGCCGAGCGCTGCGAGATTGGTGGGGATGCTGACTACCGCCTGCTTGAGCGTATCGCCAATGTTCACCGGACCGGCGTCTTGGGCAGGGCTGTACAGAGCATTCAGCGCCCCCACCACGACCTCCTTGGCGAAAACGCCAGCGAAGATGCCCACCGTGGCGGGCCAATTGTCCTCATCGATGCCCATCGGGTGAAAGACCGGCGTAATGGTCTTGCCGATGCTGGAAAGCAGCGACTTTTCGCTGTTCTCATTGCCGATTGAACCGTCCGTGCCGATGGAGCTGATCAGGTTCAGCACCACCACCACTATCACGATGGCTTTGCCGGCCCGCAGCACGAAGCCCTTGAGGCGCTGCCAGGTATGGATGGCCAGCCCCTTCAGGGTGGGTAAGTGGTAGCTGGGCAGTTCCATCAGGAAGGTGCTGGAGGCCGTCCTGATGAGGTGCCGCCGCACGATGGCTGCGGACAGCACCGCCAGGGCGATGCCGATGAGGTACAGGCCGAACACGACATTCTGCCCGTTGTGGGGAAAGAAAGCGGCGGCGAACAGGGCGTAGACGGTGAGCCGGGCGCCGCAGGACATGTAGGGGGCCATCACGGTGGTGAGGATGCGGTCCGGTTCGTTTTCCAGGGTGCGGGTGGCCATGACCGCCGGCACGTTGCAGCCGAAACCGACGATCAGGGGCACGAAGGACTTGCCAGGCAGGCCGAGGCCGCGCAGCAGCCGGTCCACAATGAACGCCACCCGGCCCATGTAGCCGGAGTCCTCCAGGAATGACAGGGCCAAAAACAGGCAGGCGATGACCGGTATGAAAGTGGCCACCAATTGCACCCCGCCACCGACGCCGTCCGCCAGGAAAACGGTGAGCCAGTCTGGCAGCCCCAAGCCCACAAATAGTTGCCTTGGCGCTTCCACGAACAGCGCCGAGGCGGCCAGGTCGAAGAAGTCTATGAAGGCGGCGCCCATGTTGATGGCGAACAGGAACATCAGGTACATGACGCCCAGGAAGATGGGGAAGGCGGCATAGCGGTGCAGCGCCAAGGCATCGATGTGGTCCGTGACTGTGCGCGTCGGCGGGCGATGGACCAGACAGCGCTGCAGGACGGCTTCGATCTCCTGAAAGCGCTCCTCAGCGTTGCGTTGAGGCGCCCGCTTGGCCTCCTGCTGGCCGGCATGCATGGCGGCGATGGCGTCCTTGAGTTGTTCGATGCCCTGCTGGCGTGTGGCGACGATGGGCACCACGGGGCATCCGAGGCTGCGGGCAAGCTGCAGCGCATCTACCTGACGGCCATCACGTGCGCCGGCATCCATCTTGTTCAGCGCCACCACCACTGGATAGTTGCGCTCCAGCAACTCCAAGGTCAAATACAGGCCGCGGGCGATGGACAGGACGTCCACGATGTTGACGATGACGTCCGTTTCCGGGGCAGCCGCCAAGTAGTTTCGGGCGATTTCCTCGTCGATGGCCTCAGTGGTCTCCTCCAAAGCGTAGAGACCCGGCAGGTCCAGCACGGCCACTTCCTCCGCACCCTGCCGGTAGCTGCCGGACTTGCGCTCCACGGTGACGCCTGGCCAGTTGCCCACCCGCTGGCGGGCGCCGGTCAGGGCGTTGAACAGGCTGGTCTTGCCGCTGTTGGGCTTGCCGATTAAGGCGATGGACTTCATGCTTTTTCCAGCAACAGGCAGTCTGCTTCGTCCGTGCGCAAGGTGAGGGAGTAGCCGCGCAGGCGAATCTCCACGGGGTCTCCCAAGGGGGCGCGGCGCTTCACCAGCAGGGGGGTGCCGATGGTGAGCCCCAAGTGCGTCAGGCGGCGGACATAAGGGGAGGCTTGGGCGTAGCCCAGCACCCGGACGTGTTCGCCCGGATGCAGGTCGCGCAAGCGCAGGGGAGTTGTCATGGCGGCGGCGGATGACTATGGAACGGCCATTAAAATAAAATCAATTCTCATTTGCAATAATGAATGGGCGCTGTCTCGATTTTGCTAGGGCC
The DNA here is from genome assembly GCA_964348115.1 of uncultured Pseudomonadales bacterium. GTDB lineage: Bacteria > Pseudomonadota > Gammaproteobacteria > Pseudomonadales > Azotimanducaceae > Azophilus. The sequence goes on along the minus strand of CAYGBY010000035.1, from coordinate 1,811 downwards.
TGTTCAGAGGTTTCCCCTAAGGCGCGGGAGAGTGGGGGCGAGGCCCAGGACCATCCCAAAGTATTCGCTTCTGAAAGAAAATTTCTAGGAGGTCATTAAATGCCGCAGAATATTGCGGAATCTGCCGAAGAATATCCATAAACCATCTATATGGGATAGGGCTCTACCGAGGGCTGTTGGACGACTTTGGGATGGACATGAGGGGATGCCTTGAAAAAAGGCGGAGAAACCGGCTCGAGAGCCGGAGCCTTGGCGGCCGATGCAGATCAGGCGGCCAGCGGACTTTGCAGCGGAGCGCCTATATGCAGGACGAACTGCCTGTTCACGAGGGTCCCGTCGTATCCGGATTCGGTCCAGCCCGTTCAGGGCGGACTTGGCCAGAACCTCGACGGGAACGTCCTTTTCAAGGAGCCGGTCTGCAGCGAACGTACAGCGCCTAGGTGCTGGCGGCCGGCGAGGTGGCTCGCCCGGCCTATCTCAGGGAGCGGGTTTGCGGCGAACGTACAGCACCAGCTTGTGATCCACCAGTTCAAAGCCGTGCTGTTCGGCGATCTTTTCCTGCAGGGCTTCTATATCCGCGTTGACGAATTCCGTGACTTGGCCGCTGTCCACGTCCACCATGTGATCGTGATGTTCGTCCTTGGCCAGTTCATAGACCGCATGACCGGCATGCACGCCGGAATGGGCGTCGCCGGCTAGGCTTTCATCGAAGTTGTGCCGCTCCACGATGCCCGCCCCTTCGAACTGCGTCAGCACCCGATAAACCGTGGCCAAGCCAATGGATTCGTCCTGCTCAAGCAGGTGCTTGTATACATCTTCGGCGCTCATGTGGTGCGGATCTGAGCGTTCCAGCACTTGCAGGACCTTCAGGCGCGGCAGGGTGACCTTTAGGCCGGCTTTCTTGAGGTCGTTTCCTGGCATTGCAACGGCGCCTTCGGGTTGACGGACAGGCGCCAAGGAGTCTATGGGGCGCCAACGGCTTGGTCGCCTAGTGTAGCTGAGGCCGCTTTGGGCTGTCCATATCTGCATGCGTTCGCCGCACTTTCGGTCCCGTTTCGCTGCCGATGGAGGGCGATGGCTTTCATTCTTGTCTCAGCCGTGGCAGATTGTGGGTGGTGTAAACGCAACCTAGGCGGCGCCGTGAACGGCGAGGGAGGCGAACATGCAGCTGGTCCGCAACATCCTGAAGGCGAAGGGGGGCGGCGGCATCCATAGCGTGGCGCCGGACGCCACCGTCTATGAAGCCATCGCCAAGATGGCGGAAAAGGAGGTGGGCGCCCTGCTGGTGATGCAGGAAGGCGCTTCGGTGGGCATCATTTCCGAACGGGACTATACGCGCAAGGTGATCCTGAAGGACAGATCGTCGAAGCGGGCGAGGGTCTCGGAGATCATGACCACGGAGGTGATTTCAGTGTCGCCGGACGCCCACATCGATGCGTGCGTGGCGCTGATGAAGCAACATCACATCCGCCATCTGCCTGTCAGTGAAGATGGCGGGATGGTGGGCATGTTGAGCCTGCGGGACCTGTTCTCCGCCATTATCGATGAACAGGCGCATACCATCGACCAACTGGAGCACTATGTGCGCGGGGAAGTGCCTTGAGCTGTCGATAGCATCGAGCCGTTCTTGGGGCAGCGAAGGGCTTGAGCGCTGTTTGCGCAGAATTCTTAGCGAAAATCGCGGATTAGGGCGACTCCCGCGCCAATAATTGGCGATTTCCGCTAGATTATGATAGTAATCTGCGCTTTGGTTAATCTAGTGTGCTGTCCCGCAAGTAAGTGGGTTTTAGTCGCTAGGCCGTTTTGGCTCC
>CAYGBY010000034.1:0-21734 GCA_964348115.1 uncultured Pseudomonadales bacterium | reverse complement strand
GCCAAACGGGCTGAGGGGGAGGTGCGCACCGGGGATGATCTGTACCACGCCGTCCGCCAGATCGTCTCGCGGGCCGTGGCTTCCGAGGGGGTTTTGGACATCTTTGCCGCTGCCGGCCTGCACAAGCCCGACATCTCGATTCTGTCGGAGGAGTTCCTCGCCGAGGTGCGGGGCATGAAACAGCGCAACCTAGCGGTTGAGCTGTTGCGGAAGCTGCTGAAGGGGGAGCTTGCCACCCGCCGACGGAAGAATGTCCGTCAGGCGCGCTCCTTCGCCGAGATGCTGGAAGAGACCTTGCGGCGCTACCAGAACCGCGCCATCGAAGCCGCGCAAGTGATCGAGGAACTGATCCAGCTCGCCCGCGACCTGCGCGAGGCGAATGCCCGGGGCGAGCAGCTAGGGCTTTCCGAAGACGAGGTCGCCTTCTACGACGCCCTCGAGACCAACGACAGCGCCGTCCGGGTGCTCGGCGACCAGACCCTGCGCGGCATCGCCCGCGAACTCGTCGAGACCGTGCGCAGCAACGTCACCATCGACTGGACTCTACGAGAGAATGTCCGCGCCAACCTCCGGGTGCTGGTCAAGCGCATCTTGCGCAAATATGGCTACCCGCCCGACAAGCAGGAGAGGGCGACGCTGACGGTGCTCGAACAGGCGGAAGCGCTGTCGGCCGGCTGGGCGAAGTGATCCCTTGCCAGCGACGGCGATCGGCGTAAATGGGAACGCGCAGGCCTCATCTCCGATAATCTGGTCGAACCCCGAACCCCTGCTAGGGTCTTACGGCTGTTGGTTGTCTCACACCCCACGCACAAATGATGCTGGCGTGTTCCCGTGCACTCGCACGGCGTCCGAATGACAATTATGGTGCTATTGGATCAATCAGATTGAAACGATTGCCTGCAAGACGACGAAGGAGGTCGATCTTTAACAAGTACTTGGCGTGACGGTAGTTTAGGTAGAAGGAAACCCCGGTTGCGAGCAAGCCGGAAACGGAAGCAGAAGTAAGGACTGTTATTATCACTTCTTGAGCGTAACCATGAAATCCTCGGAATAGGGTTTCAGTTGTCTAATCGCGGATAGTAGCGCAGCCGCCTGGCGTTCTCCAACCTATGTAACGATAAGTTCGTCCTGGCGGAGTCGGTACATATTCTTGCTGTGCCCAACGCACAAGGGTTACACTCAGCTCGAGTTGCGATTCGCGCTGCGGGTGGGGGCCCGAAGGGGTCCACCGCGACATGTTCCTTTTCTTGGCGCCAAGCCGCCGAGGCGGCCGCTCGCCTAGATAAATACCGCGCCCGGGGGTTGCCGTGCTCTTTTATTCGTTGTCGGCGACTCGTTGCAGGTCCTGGCCGAGTTTCCGCCAGACGTATTCGACTGTTGCATGACCAGTCCGGCGTGTTGGGGCAAGCGAGAATAGGGCGGTCCGGACAACACGCGAGATCGTCGTCGCAATGTCCATGGAACTTGACTAGCTGGAGAAGACGTGTGCCTTGGACGAGCTGAATGGAATGCTGGACATGGTCCGTCAAGGGGAAGTGGCGGACTTCAGCGACCTCCACAGCCGATCGATGAAGATGTTGTCCGAACGGTGGCCGCTGCCGTCCATGCAGCAGCGTACGCCGATTGAGAGCACCCGTCGGTGAACGCCTTGCTGGTGAACTGGGTGCTTTGGTCGGTGTTGAAGATCTCGGGGACGCCGAGGCACAGCACCGCGGTAAGCGCATCGATGCAAAAGACGCTGTCCATCGTGTTCGACAGGCACCACGATAGGACGAGGCGGTTGTCCCAATCCATCACGGCAACGCTGCGGGCCGCGTTCCCATAGCCGCAACGCATCTCCGCCTGCAAATTGCGGGCGCTGGGCGAACGCGACTTGTTAAGAGATTCCCTAAGTGACGATGTGGTCGTCTTCGGATAGCCATGTGCGAACCGGCTCGCTATCGGGCTCGGCAACACCGGCAGCAGGCCTCACGTACCATAGGCCGCTAACGGCCCGCCGCAGGAAACGCTCCATCTTCCGTGGCCGGCATGCGGCAGATCTGGCGTAGGCGGCTATCCGCTGACGCCTTCAATCCGCGACAGGTTCGGCGGCGACGGCGTTTCAAATTGATTCGTCAGTGCGTACTGCCGCAGGGAGGGAATGATGCAGCGCCACCGCTCGCCTGCCTCGTCGGCGGCCAGCAGCCCTGCGCTGATCATGCGGTCCGCCAAGCGCTTGGGCGTATGGACGTCTTCCTCACGCATGCGTTCCAGCCGTTGCGCGTCAACGCCGGCAATGGCGTCCGCCAGATCGTCCTCCGCCTCTTCGCGGGACACCGCGCCGTCCCGTCCCCAGTTGGCGAGAACGGTCCGCACCACCGGCATTGCGGGCCGTAGGTCCGCCACTCTGCGGTAGTAGTATTCCCTCCGCAGGCGTCCGATCTCCTGAACCATGCGGGTGACGTCAAGGTCGCGGAGCCGTGCGCCGTCCGCCCGCAGGACTTCCTTGCCGAATGCGGTCATGGCGCTGCGCAGATGGTGCGGGAACCCCCCGCAGACCTCCGCCGTCCAAGCGGCGAACTTCCGCTTCTTCTGCGTCGGGCCTTGAATTTCGCAGTGTTCGAGGATCCCCGCGACGTATTCTAGGGATTCGCTGCGTCCTAAGGGCTGCACGTATTTCAAACGGCCTCCCGCCAGCCGCCGCGAGACGGACGGCGCAATCACCTCCGGCGTCTGGGAGTGTCCCGCCAGCAAGGCGAACACGGGCAGTCTTTCCCGTTGCCTGCCCAAGTGCAGCTTCGCCAGGACTTCATTGTCCCGTTGGCCGGGCGTAGGTTTGAGTTTGTGGGCCTCGTCCACCGCAAGGCACAGGACGGCTTCCCGGCCTTTCGGCAGCAGGTTGGCCAGCCCGTTCCAAAGTGACGGCGGCGGACCTTCGGGTTGCGTCAGGGCGATCTGCGCGCCTAGGGCCGACACGGAAATGATCCGTTTGGCGAAGTCCGACAGCGACTGGCGAACGCGCCCATCGAGTCTGCCGCTTAAGTTGTCGGGCAGCGCCAACGCGACGGCGGCGAGCACCAGACGCGGGTCGTGCAGCTCGTCCGCATCGACCTCCACAGTCAGAGTGGGCGGGCCGCCCCAATCCCCGGCTAGGCTTCGTTCGCGAAGCGCATCCAAGAAAGCGGTTTTGCCAATGCCCGGCGGCCCCGCGAGGCACAGGGTCTGCCCTCGCGGGTAGCCGTCCGCGCAGGACAGCGCCGAGTCCGCGACCGCGGCGAACAGGTCCTCCCTGCCCACGAACATGGGCTCGATTTCACGATCCGCATGGCGGACGTACTTGACGATCTTGGTCCGCAGTTCCGCACTCAAGCCCATAAGCGCACTTCGTGTTGGCATCCAGCAACGCCATCATAGCGAATCGGCGCCGACTTGAGTTGCGGCTGCAACGTCCTATGTTCCGTGGCCGGAACGCGATGCGGCGCACCTCGTTCCAGGTCCACACGTTGCCCATGCTGCAACGTCCTATCTTCCCTGGCCGGAATGCGATGGGTCCGGCGGCGGAGGCGTTTCGAAGCGTCCTGCGCACACGTAGTCGCGCAAGGAAGGAATTGGGCAGATCTAGTGTGCTGTCCCGCAAATAAGCGTGATTATTCGTGGCCCTTTTGGCCCCGGCCGCGTTGCTCCTCTTCGTGTGGGGTTTGCCACACGGCTTCCCGCGCCTTGCCGTCACGCCCTTTAGGCGCCTCTGGGCTTCCGGGACTTGTTCAGAGGTTCCCTAGTGGCGTTGCCCGCCGACGCGGCTTTGAGTTTTAGGCGATCAGTTGGAAGAGGTCCTGGTGGCCGACCGGGCCGGCGGCTGTTCCGGCAGTGGGGACCTGCGGTAGGGGGGAGCAGGTCATTTTGGCAGGGCAGGCCCCTGGGTTGGGTCGGCAGGCGCCGGACGGCCTGTTTTGGGGCCGTGCGGGTGGGGATTGTTGGCTGTGGCGACTGTCCGGGCGGGGATTACGGGCTGGCGGAGTTGTCGGGGTAGGGGCGCATGAGGTCCAAGTGCTCCACGGCGCCGGGGAACAGAATGGTGTCCTTGGCTTGGGGTGCGATTTTCGGATAGTCCAGGTTGAAGTGCAGGCCGCGGCTTTCCCGGCGCAGCAGGGCGCAGCGGATGATGAGGTCCGCAACGTCGATGAGGTTGCGCAACTCTATTAGATCGTTGCTCACCCGGTAGTGGCTGTAGTATTCATGCACCTCCTGCTTGAGCAGTTGGGCCCGGTGCAGCGCCCGCTGCAGACGCTTGTTGGTGCGCACGATGCCCACATAGTCCCACATGAAGCGGCGCAGCTCCTCCCAGTTGTGGGCGATCACCACGTCTTCGTCGGAATCCTTCACTTGGCTTTCGTCCCAATGGGGCGCATCCACCGGCGCATGGGGCGCGTCCAGTTGGGCGGCGATGGCGTCCGCTGCGGCGTCCGCGAACACCAGGCATTCCAGCAGGGAGTTGCTGGCTAGCCGATTGGCGCCGTGCAGGCCGGTGCAGCTCACCTCGCCGATGGCGTACAGGCCAGGGATGTCCGTGGCGCCGCTTCGGTCCACCACCACGCCGCCGCAGGTGTAGTGGGCGGCGGGCACCACAGGCACGGGGCCGTTAGCCAAGTCAAAGCCGAACTCCCGGCAGCGGCGCATGATGGTGGGAAAGCGCTCCTCGATGAAGCGCTTGGGCCGGTGGCTGATGTCCAGATAGACGTTGTCCTGCCCCAAGCGCTTCATTTCATGGTCGATGGCGCGGGCCACGATGTCCCGGGGGGCCAGTTCGGCGCGCGGGTCGAACTTCGGCATGAAGCGGGTGCCGTCCGCGAGGGTCAGCACACCGCCCTCGCCGCGCACCGCCTCGGAGATCAGGAAGGACTTGGCGTAAGGATGGTACAGGCAGGTGGGGTGGAATTGAATGAACTCCATATTGGCCACGCGGCATCCGGCTCGCCAAGCCATGGCGATGCCGTCACCGGTGGCGCTGTCCGGGTTGCTGGTGTACAGGTACGCCTTGGCCGCGCCGCCCGTGGCCAATATGACGAACCGCGCCTGGAACACTTCCACCCGCCCGCTGCTGCGGTTCAGCACGTAGGCCCCGGCGCAGCGGTTGCCGTGGCGGCCGAGCTTGCTCAGGTTGATGAGGTCGATGGCTATCCGGTCATTGAACAGTTCGATGTTGGGATGGTCCAGAACGCGCCCGGTCAGGGTTTCGACCAAGGCGCTGCCGGTGGCGTCCGCAACGTGCAGGATGCGGCGGAAGGAGTGGCCGCCCTCGCGGGTCAGGTCCGGTTCGTCGCCGATGCTGTCGAAAGCCAGGCCGCGGCCGCGCAGACGGCTGATCGCCCGGTCGGCCTTGGTGACGGTGAACTGCACGATGTCCGGGTCGCACAGCCCCGCCCCGGCGTCCATGGTGTCCTCGGCATGGGCCTCCAGGCTGTCGTCCGGCGCCGTCACCGCCGCCACGCCGCCTTGGGCCCATTGGGAGGCGCTGGCTTCCGCCGACCCCTTGCACAGCAGGGTCACCCGGGCGCGGGGGGCCAGATTGAGGGCCGCCGACAGTCCGGCCGCCCCACCGCCAATGATGAGTACGTCGGTCGCGAAGCGTTGGGTCATTTTGGTATTGTAAAACCCAACTGCGTCCGCTACCATCCGCGTTTCCCTGACTCCAGGTCATCTCAAGGCAATGAAAACCCTCAGCCTGCGCGCGCAGGATGTGCAGCGCAACTGGTATGTTGTGGATGCGCAAGACAGAACCTTGGGTCGACTGGCCTCCGCCATCGCCCTGCGCCTGCGCGGCAAGCACAAGCCGGAATACACCCCCCATGTGGATGCCGGGGACTACATCATCGTGGTCAACGCGGAGAAGGTGGCGGTCACCGGCAACAAGGAGACGGACAAAATCTACTACCGCCATACGGGCTATCCGGGGGGCATTAAGGCCCGCAGCCTCAAGCAACTGCGCGCCGCGCACCCGGAGCGCATCATAGAGAAGGCTGTGAAGGGCATGTTGCCGCGCAACCCCTTGGGGCGGGCGATGTTCCGCAAGCTCAAGGTCTATGCTGGCCCCGACCATCCCCATGCGGCGCAACAGCCGGCGGCCCTGGAAATCTAGCCCGGGCGTTGGCGCGCCATGCCGCGGCTCAGGCGAATCCGGCAAGCCAATGCACAGCGGGCAAGGGGCGGTTGGTTTGGGCCCGGCCGCAGCGGGGCTTTGGCGGCGAAACGCTGGCCATTCTAGGCTGGGGCGGGGGTTGTTGTTGTAAATGCAGCGGAGGTCGGCTGCGGAGGTCGAATGGGAAGGTCGAATGCGGAGGTCGAAAGCCACGACCGGTGGGAATTTGAACGGAGCAAACCAGGCAAACCATGGAAACGCAAGTGAACTACGGCACCGGCCGGCGCAAGACTTCGTCGGCACGGGTGTTCATCGCCAAAGGCGAAGGCAAGATCACGGTCAACAACCAGCCCTTGGATGAGTATTTTGGGCGTGAGACAGCCCGCATGATCGTCCGCCAGCCCCTGGATTTGGCGGCGATGACGGATTCCCTGAACATAAACGTGCGTGTGCGCGGCGGCGGCAACTCCGGCCAGGCCGGCGCTATCCGCCTAGGCATTGCGCGGGCCTTGGTGGCGCAGGACGAAACCTTGCGCAAGCCCATGCGGGAGCGCGGCTTCCTGACCCGGGACGCCCGCGCCGTGGAGCGCAAGAAGGTGGGGCTGCGCAAGGCCCGCAAGCGTCCCCAGTACTCCAAGCGTTAAGCGTTTGCGGTTTGCCCGCCATGCTAGGATCGTGCGGCATCCCCAAAACAGGAGCCAAAAAGCCTTGAACACGGAAGTGGCCCCGGAGGGCGTCGGCGCGGCAGCCCAAAGCGGCAGCTCGGACGTTGCCGGCGTGAACCGGCAGCGCCGCTATTTCCTTATCGGCGCCACAGTATCGGTGGGGGCCGTTGGTGCGGTGGGGGCCGCCATCCCCTTCATCCGCTCCTGGTCCCCCTCCGCCAAGGCCCGGGCCGCCGGCGCGCCGGTCACCCTGGACATCTCCAAGCTGCGCCCGGGCGAGATGCTCGGCCCCATACCAGCCTGGCGCGGCAAGCCGGTGTTTGTGGTGCGCCGGGGCAAGGCGGCGTTGGCGAAGCTGGAGGCTGAGCAGGACGACTTGGCGGACCCGGACTCCAGCAACGCGGAAATGCAGCCGGAATACGCCAGGAACCCCACCCGTTCCCGCCGTCCCGAAATCGGCATTTATCTGGGGCTTTGCACGCACCTCGGCTGTTCGCCCAAATATTATGGCGCCGTCCAGCCGGAACCTTTTGACAGCGACTGGCAGGGCGGCTTCTTCTGCCCATGCCACGGCTCACGCTTCGATCTGGCGGGGCGGGTGGTGAAATCCGTGCCGGCGCCGGACAACCTGGAGGTGCCGCCCCACAGGTTCGTTTCCGATGTGGTGGTGATCATCGGCGAAGATGAGGAAACCGCCTGATGGCCCAGGCGGACCAGGCGGCGATCGCCAAGGGCCGGGTGCAGCGCACTTGGCAGGGCTTTGTCGGTTGGCTGGATGAGCGCTTTCCGGCCACCGAGACCTGGGAGTACCACCTCTCCAAATACTACGCGCCCAAGAACCACAACTTCTGGTATCTGATGGGCTGGCTGGCCACGGTGGTGTTGGTCAACCAGCTTGTCACGGGCATTTGGCTGACCATGAGCTATGTGCCTAGCGGCGAAGGCGCCTTCGCCTCCGTGGAGTACATCATGCGCGACGTGGAGTTCGGCTGGCTGCTGCGCTACCTGCACTCCACCGGCGCCTCGGCGTTTTTCGTGGTGGTCTATCTGCACATGTTCCGCGGCCTGATGTACGGCTCCTACCGCAAGCCGAGGGAGCTGTTGTGGCTCATCGGCATGGCCATCTACCTGGTGTTGATGGCGGAGGGCTTTTTCGGCTATCTGCTGCCTTGGGGCAACATGTCGTACTGGGGGGCGCAGGTCATCGTCTCCCTGTTTGGGGCCATCCCGGTTGTCGGGCCGGACCTGATGGAGTGGATCCGCGGGGACTTCCTGATGTCCGAAATCACCCTCAACCGCTTCTTCGCCCTGCATGTGGTGGCCCTGCCGTTGCTGCTGGTGGCGCTGGTGTTCGTGCATTTCGTCGCCCTGCACCATGTCGGCTCCACGGCGCCGGACGGGGTGGACATCAAGAAGCACAAGGACGCTTCCGGCAAGCCCCTGGATGGAGTGCCCTTCTGGCCGTACACCGTCACCCATGACGTGCATGCAACCGTGGTGTTTCTGTTCATTTTCTGCGCTGTGGTGTTCTTTGCCCCGGAGATGTTCGGCTACTTCCTGGAGAAGCCCAACTTCGAAATGGCGGACCCGTTGAAAACCCCGGAGCACATCGCGCCGGTTTGGTACTACACGCCCTTCTACGCCATGCTGCGCGCCGCCACCTATCCCCTGTTCGGCCTGCCGGCCAAGTTCTGGGGGCTGGTGGTGATGGCCGGCGCCATCATCATCCCGGCGCTGCTGCCTTGGCTGGACCGCAGTCCAGTCGCCTCCATGCGCTGCAAGGGCTGGGCCTCCAAGGCCATGCTGGCCGTCTTTGTGGTCAGTTTCGTGGTGCTCGGCTATCTTGGCGTCATTCCGCCTTCGCCGGTGGCCACCACCTTGGCGCAGGTCTGCACGGTGCTGTACTTCGCCTATTTCGTGCTGATGCCCTGGTACACCCAGGCGGAGCGAACCAAGCCGCCGCCGGAACGGGTGACCATGAGATGAACGCCCGCCTCCTGCCAGTGGCGCCCGCCCTGTTGTTGGCGTGCGGGTTGTGGGCGACCGCAGCCGTCGCCGCGCAGAGCGATTGGCCTATGGCGCCCGCGACGCCGGATCTTGGCGACCAAGCCTCCCTGCAGCGTGGCCTCATCCTCTATGCGGAGTATTGCTTGGGGTGCCACAGCCTGCGCTTCCAACGCTATGAGCGCACGGCGGACGACCTGGGCATGCCGCATGAGGAAATGCTGGACAAGGCGGTCTTCACTGGCCAGAAGATCGGCGAATTGATGACCAACGCCATGGACCGGGAGGCCGCTAAGGCTTGGTTCGGCGCCCCGCCGCCGGATTTGACCATGGTTTCCAGAGTGCGCAGCCCGGAGTGGATCTACAACTACCTCAAGACCTTCTACATCGATGAGACTAGGCCCTTCGGGGTGAACAACAAGGTGTTTGAGAATGTCGGCATGCCCCACGCGCTTATCGAACTGCAGGGTGTGCAGCGGGAGGCCTGCGCTGCGGATGCTGGGGATTGCCGGGAGCTAAGGGTGGACCCGGGCTCCGGCGCGCTGACGGCGGATGAATACGATCAGGCGGTTTTCGATCTGGTCAACTTCCTGCACTACGTCGGCGAGCCCACCCGCCTGGAGCGGCGGCGTTTGGGCGTCTATGTTTTGATTTTCCTAGCTTTCTTCGGTGTGTTGACCTACCTGCTGAACCGGGAATTCTGGAAGGATGTGCATTAGCCCCCGGTGTGCCGGCCGCAGCCCTTGGCTGGTCGGCTGGCCGCATGTTGTTTGGGCAAGCTGATGGCCGTCCTGGGCCGCCGCGCCTCCATGACTCTGTTCTCCGACCCTCGGGACCACTACTCCCACCGGGTGCGCTTTGTGCTGGCGGAGAAGGGCGTTACGGTGGAGGTGGTGGATACGGAGGAATTTGGCAAGCCGGAGGAGTTGCCGGAAGTCAACCCCTACAACAGCCTGCCCACCCTGCTGGATCGGGAACTGGCCTTATACCAGGCGAACGTGATCATCGAGTATCTCGATGAGCGCTTCCCCCACCCGCCGTTGCTGCCGGTCTATCCCGTCAACCGCGCCCAGTCCCGTCTGTGGATTTACCGGATAGACAGGGAGTGGAGCAGCCGCATCGACCTGCTGAACGCCCGCCAGGGCAGCCAGGAGGAGTTGCGGCAGGTGCACCGGGAGCTGCGCGAGAGCATCATCGCCACGGCGCCCATCTTTGCGCAGAAGCCGTTCTTCATGAATGAGGAATTCACCTTGGTGGATTGCTGCGTCGCCACGGTGCTCTGGCGTCTCAAGCCGTTGGGCGTGGATCTGCGCGGGCCGGCCGCCCGTCCGCTGCGCAGCTACATGCAGCGCATGTTCGCCCGCCCGCCGTTCCGCAGGAGCCTCACGGAGGCGGAAGTGGAGATGCACGAATAGCCGTTTCCAAACAGCCCTATCTGCTGCGTGCGTTCCACGACTGGATTGTGGACAGCGGGCATACGCCCCATCTGTTGCTCGATGCATCCGCCGATGGCGTGCAGGCGCCTGAAGAGCATGTGGCTGAGGATGGCCGCATCGTGCTGAACGTATCCCCCCAGGCCGTGCGCGGCTTGGCCATTGACAACGACGGCGTGGGCTTCAGCGGACGCTTCGGTGGCCAGCCCCGCAGGGTCTTTGCGCCCATGGCCGCCGTGTTGGCCATCTACGCCAAGGAAACGGGCGAAGGCATGATGTTCGCCCCAGACGCCGCCGCCCGCGCCGATGAGGGGCCGGACGCCAAGCCGACGACCCCGCCCCCATCCAGCCAACGCCGTCCAGGACGCGCCAAGCCAGCCCTGAAGCTGGTGGACTAAGCGAAAGCCACGTTCGAACCATCACCCTCAATCGCCCCGAAGCGATGAATGCCTTCAGCGGCGAGCTATTCGCTGCGCTCACGGATGCGTTGCAAAGAACTGATTGTGGCCCCGCTAAGGGAACAGATCTGGGCGGCAATGGACGCGGAAGGCAAAGTTTACGATGAATTGATGGGTGGCCCGGACAACATGGAGGCCGTCAACGTGTTTTTGCAGCGGAGAGAGCCAAACTTCTCAACTCGCGTGTAACATAAGAGCGTATCAGGAACGCAGGCGTAATCAGGACCCGGCCACTGTCGGGATTTCGAGTTGTCGAGATGGGCACCGCAAAGTCGAATGCAGCTATGACCACGTATGACGTCGCCACGTCAGACGCCATGTATGACCGCGCCAAGGCGGTAATACCTGGCGGCATCTTCGGGCACTACGGTTTTTCCGTTCGCAAATCGGGGCCCAAGTTTTTTTCCAAAGCGCGAGGGGCGCATTTCTGGGACATCGACGGAAACGAGTACATCGACTACATGTGCGCATATGGACCCATGATTCTCGGTTACCGCCACGGGGTTGTTGACGAAGCCGCCCGCAAGCAGCTCCAGCGCGGCAACACAGTGAGCTTGGCCTCGCCTGTCATGGTGGAGTTGGCGGAGACGCTGGTCGATCTGGTGAGTGCGGCGGATTGGGCGTTGTTCAGCAAGAACGGTGGGGACAGCACCGCCTTGGCGGTCATGATCGCCAGGGCGGCGACCGGTCGGCGGAAGATCGTCAAAGTCACTGAAGGCTATCATGGGGTGGCGCCTTGGATGCAGGGTGGGCGGCCCGGAACCATTCCGGCCGACGCGGAAAACGTGCTGGAGGTCGCCTGGAACGACGCGGGGGCGTTGCAGAAGCTCATCGACCGCCATCCCGGTGATATTGCCGCGTTCATCTCGGCGCCCTACGACCATCCGGTGTTTCGGGACAACGAATTGCCCGCCGACGGCTATTGGCGACAAATCGAATCTCTATGCCGGAAGAATGGCGTCGTTCTGATCGTCGACGATGTGCGAGCTGGCTTTCGCATCAACTTGGCGGGGTCCAATGTCGAGTACGGGTTTAGTCCGGACCTGATCTGTTTTGGCAAGGCGATCGCCAATGGTTATCCGCTCGCCGCGCTCACTGGAACAGATGCGCTGAAACAGGCTGCGCAGGAGGTGTACTTCACCGGAACCCAGTTTTTCAATGCTGCGCCCATGGCGGCTGCCCGCGCCACGCTGCAGGAATTGCAAAAGGCGGATGCCGCCCGCGTGGTGACAAATTTCGGCAGCGCGTTGAGCAAGGGGCTTGCTGCGGTGGCCGCCGCGCACGGCTACGAACTCGTCACATCCGGAGTCCATTCAATGCCGTACTACCGCTTGGCGAATGTCGGCAGAAAGACACACTTTGCGTGGGTCGATGAGTGCGTCAAACGGGGTGTCTACTTGCTGGGATACCACAACCTATTTGTTTCCACCGCCCATACGGAAGCCGATTTGCAACGCACCTGTGCGTTGGCGGACGACGCGTTCGCGGCACTGGGTCCGGCGTCGGCACAGCCTGAAAAGTCCGCGACCGCATGATCGCCGCCTTTTGTTGGCCGCAGAGTGCACAGCGCGGCGAAGCGATTGAACTTTACTGCCACACCAGTGCCGATCATTTCCAGTTCGAGGTGATCCGCCAGGGCGCCGCGGACAAGACCGTGCTGAAGCGCGGAAACATTCCTGGCCGGCGGCAGAACCTAGGCAACGATATCGCGGCCGAGGGCTGCCGGTGGGATGCATCCTTGCAACTGCCGATCGATTCCGCCTGGCCCTCCGGCTTTTATCTCGTGCGGCTCGCAGACAGTGAAGGAAGCCGCGCCGACGCTTTTTTTGTCGTTCGCCAACCAGAGCCCACTGACACGCTGCTGGTGCTTTCGACGTCCACCTGGAATGCCTACAACACCTGGGGTGGCCGAAGCTTATACACGGGTGGCCATATCGTTTCACCCATGCGCCCACTGCGGCCGGGTTTTCTGGCCAAGGCCGACCCACATCGGCATCGCATCGCCAGACTGAAGAGCTGGCCGAGAGAGGATGGCCGAGCGTTTGTCAGAGCTGGCTACGACGGTTGGAGCATGGCGGCAGGCTGGGCCAATTGGGAAATTCTCTTTGTTCGCTGGGCTGAAGCCCAAGGGTATAAGCTCGGCTATGCGGTCAGCCAGGATCTCGATCAGCATCCCAATCTGCTCGATGGCTACCGCGCCTACGTGTCAGTCGGACATGACGAATACTGGTCGGCCGGGATGCGCGACGCGGTGGAAAGCCATATCGACGCCGGGGGCAACGCGGCTTTTTTTTCCGGCAATACGTCGTTCTGGCAAGTCCGGTTCAGCTGCGGGTATCGGCGCATGATCGGCTACAAATGTGATATTGCGGATGATCCCGCATACCACCCCGAGCGTGCGCCGACGCTGTCGACCATGTGGGCCGACCCACTGGTTGCGCGGCCGGAAAATCAAATGACCGGCGTGTCGTTCACCCGAGGCGGTTACGCACACATGCCCAATGCCCCGGACGGCACCGGGGGATACACCATCTGGCGACCAGATCACTGGGTTTTCGACGGCACGTCGCTAACAGCCGGTGACTCACTTGGCGCTCAAGAGTTGGTTGTGGGCTATGAATGTGATGGCTGCGAATTGACCGCGGCGGACGGCCGCCCCGCGCCTTCGGGCGCCGACGACACGCCGCCCGGCTTCGAGGTTCTAGCGACAGCGCCAGCGCGCCTTTGGGAAACCCACCAAGCTCCGGCGGGGCTGGCCGACAATTACATTGGCGAGCTCAATTGGGTGGCCGAGCGCATCGGCGGCGGAGATACACCGGAGAATCGACAGCGTTTCGGCCGCGGCCACGCGGTGCTCGGCACTTTCAAACGCGGCAAGGGCGAGGTGTTCACCAGTGGCTGCACCGACTGGGCTTATGGGCTGCGAAGCCGCGACGTTGCGACCGTGACAGCGAACGTACTCAACCGCTTTACCTGCAGTACGCTTGATTAAGGGGCATCGCCCCATTAGCGCTTATACAGGTCGGGCCAGATCTTGCCCTTTGCGGCCAACTCTTCCTGCGCCTTCATTTGGGCGTTGGCCGCCTCGCGGTCGTAGGCCAGCAGGTCTTTTGCGCCTTCCGTGCAAACCCGGTCGCTGGCCGGTTCGTTGTCGAACAGGCTATTGTAGCCGCGCGGTGCGGCGGCCAGGCGCGCCGAATTTCGACCGGTGCGGCCGAACGGCATGGCGTGGTAGACGTTCATCAAGCGTGCGAAACGGATAGGGTTACGCGCCAGCGCCTCATCGGACACCGTTTCGCGGAAGCCCTCTTGGGTTTGCATGTGTGGTCGGTTGTACATGCCGAGGATCATCAGCCGCAATCCGTCGGTCTGTTTCTGGTAGGAGCCGTGCCAGAGGTGGTCGCCCCAGATGATCATCGACCCGGCTGGCGCTTCAACGGCTTCTGCGTTGTCGTTCCAGTACGCCGCCTCTTCAGGTGATGGCCAACGGCGCCAGCGATGGCTGCCTGGAACGAGCGACAGGGCGCCGTCTGCCTTCGTGTAGTCCGTCAGCACGTAGTTGAAATTTGCGCCAAAGGCTTCCGGTGGCATCGTCGGCATATCGAACTGCGCCCAATCCGCGTGAATGCCCGTGCCCAATGCCCCTTTTCCCTTTACCCAGGCGTCGAACAGGCTCAGAATGCAGTCGCTGCCGACCAGCCATTGAATCAGCCCGAGGGCCGCGGGGGTCAATACCACCCGCTCGAAGATCCGTTCTTCCCAGAGCACCAGCCGCATGAGTTCCTGCCCCTGATCAAAAAACTGCGGAAGCTCTTCGATGGAACAACCCTTGCGTTTGGCGGCGACGCGCAACACGGCCTGTTTCACCGCCTCATGGTGATCCGGCGGCCCGACCTTTTCCGGCGGGATAATCGTGAAGCCAAAGCCGTCGAGCTCCGCGATGTTCTCGAGCAGGTCGAGTTGCTTCAGCTCGCGATACAGGGCGGAACGCGACCCTGTCGAACTCCAGTCCTTGATTTTCATGCTGTTTGTCCTTCCTATCTTTTAACCGCGAATAACGTTTAATGGCGCTTCTTGAAATCCGCGATGGCCTTTCCGGCATGCAAACTTGCCAGGCCGCCGCCCGCTCCCGACACGGCCTCAAACCGGATGCCGGCACGATGGAGACGTGCGATCAGCGCGGTTCCCATGCAGGCAGCCGGGGTCAGGAAGCCCCCGCCCGACACGACGCCAGGACAGGCGGCACTGTCGTAGACGAGGGCGAGCCCCGCCTCGACCACCATCTTGGCGGTCTCCTCGAAGCTGGCGTCGCCACCAGTCACGGTGACGGCGACATCGTCACCCGCCTCGTTGACCGCCACCAAGGTGGACTGGAAGCGACGTTTGGCGCGCTCCTCCGGCGGCGGGCCTTGCCCGGGTTTGGGGAGCAATTGCCGGTCGATGGACTCGAGCAAGACTGCGGGCGGGATCGGGTGCTCAGCTTTGTGGACGAGCTTGCGAGCCTGCTCCTCGCTGTGGCACACCGCGACCTCCTGATAGCCGAAATCGCGGCCATAGCCCAGGAGCATGTTCGAGCGGTGCACGATCCGGCGGTTAGTCGCGGCCATGCCAAAGGGGCCGATCCAGGTGTCCAGCGCATGGTCGAAATAGGCTCGGGTCATGGGGCCGTCCTCATCGCGCACACCAACGGCGGGCTCGCCCCCGAGCAGGAACGGGTGTTCGGAATCGATGTCGGCGGTAAGAGCGATGGGCTGGGTCGCGTAGTCGATGATCGTTTGCAGGCTGCCGCCGCCAATTCCACCCAAACCAATCTGGTGGCAGGTGACCGTTCGTGCGGGCGACTCGGGCTTATGGGCGCGGGCAGCGCGGGTGCGCAGCGCCTCGATGGCAAACAGTGTGCCTAGATCGCTGGGGATCGAGTCGTATCCGCACTGGTTGACGATGCAGGCGCCGCTGTTGTCGGCCTGCTCGCTAAAGCGGTCAATCAGTGAGCGCATCCACAAGTTTTCTCCGGAGATGTCGCACCAGTGGGTTCCGTGCTTGGCGCAGGCCTCCACGACCAGATCCGAGTGCCGGAAGAAGGGGCCGGCTAGACCGACGACCACTCGTGTGCGCTTGACGAAAGACGCGATGCCAGCGCGGTCGGCGGCGTCGCATACGATGATTTCGACGCCGGCGTCCAGTGCTTCGAGTTTCGCTCGGTTGCGGCCGCACAGGGCCCATCGCAGATCCGCAGGCGCCGCCGGGCCGCCGCACCGAAAGGAGGATAGCCTGGACTGATCGCCCTTGAGATACGCGACCGCCAATTTACCGGTGAAGCCGGTGGCGCCCCAAACGACCAGATCGAGGTCCCGGCGCACTACTGGAGCCGGGAGTAGGGCAGGGGGTTGAGCAGAATGAGGGTTTCTTCTGGGATCGTCTCATGGATTTCGATGCTTGCGGCCGGCTCTTTGGGGTTCGGACGATAGCGCAGGTCGCTCGATGGACTGACCCACAGATGCGTGATCTCACCGCGGATGCCGACGGTGGTGCTGTGCGCGATAACCAGTTGGCGTGTGCCCCCGCTCTCCACTTGGTCCGCGAGCTGACTCAGAAGCGGGTAGAGTGTGGGGCCTGCGCTGATCGGTGGATAGGCACGGGTCAGCCAGTACTGCCTAGGCATATCGTGGTTTGAGGTCTCGATGGCGCGCTCAAGGCGTTTCTCCGTAGCATGGGGCAGGGCCTCCGCGAACTTGATTTCCTCGCCGGTCCGCACACCAGCCTTTGACAGCTTGGCGCGCACCCGTTCCAGGAGTGTCGTGTCACCGAGGAGTGACGCTTCGGCTTTTTCGCGTTCCGCATGGGACGCGAACCGAATCAGCAGCAGGTCGTTGCCAATGCGCCCCGACGACCACTTCCAGCCGCCCAGGATTTCGTAGCCGTGACGCTGCATCGCGGGGACGCACAGGTCGCAGTAGATCTCGACATAGGCGTCGAAGGCCTTGTGCGTAAGCGGCGTCACGCTGTGTGTTACTTCGGTTACGACGCTCATGGAATCCGCGGCCTGTTTGCTCGCTGCGGCCAAAACCTAGTCGCTAGCGGCTGTATCGAAGCTGCAGTCCCCAGGTCCTTGGTGGCGCAAACATTGACTGGACGCCACCTGTGGTCGCGTTCGCCGTGTGTGAGACGGCGTACTCCTCATCGGCCAGATTTTCCATGAATGCAGCCACGCTGAAACCTTCCATGCTCGCGGCCCCGGGGGTCCAGATGACCCTTGCGTTCACCAATGAAAAACCATCTTCTGAAGCAATTTCGTCGTTGAATATGGTGTGATGGACCTTATCGGTAAAGGCATATTCACCCCTGAGCGTCAACAACCCGGAGCCGCCGAGGGCCACATCATATTCCGCCATCAGCGTCGTCTGCAGGGTGGGTGAGCGCAACAACCGATTGCCTTCAATGCTCTGCAGACATGCCAACCCTCCAGTGCAGCCAGTTCCTATTTGGGGGAAGATCGGATTGGTGGCAGAGTGGTCCTTATATTCAGTGTGCAGCAGAGAGATCGAGCCATCGATCCGGAAGCTTTCGGTCGCCAGCCAACTCAACTCCAGCTCCAGGCCGTAGGTTTCCGCTTCAGAGGCGTTTTCCACGCTGGCCGCGTTATTGACGAATAGCCGGGCCTGGATGTCGGTGTAGTCATAAAGGAAGGCGGCCGTATTCAGTCGCATGCGGCCATCGAGCAGGGTGGTTTTCAAACCAGCCTCGTAGGCGATCAAAATTTCGGGGTCGTATGGATCATTGCAGTCCCCGGCATTGAAGCCCCCGGCCTTGTAGCCACGGGAGATGGAGCCATAAACCAGGGTATTCTCGGACACATCCGCGTCGAGCCCAACCTTGCCGGTCACCTCGGTCCAGTCCTCGCCATGCTCTATTCCGACGCACGGGACTACGCCGATGTTGGCTACGAACGTGATCGCCACATCCTTTTCATCCCTTGTCCAACGAACGCCCGCGGTGCCCCGCACACTGTCCGTAAAGTTGTACGTTCCCTGGGCATAGGTCGCGACGGATTTTGCGTCCTGCAGCATTCGATTGTCGAAAAAGGGCGCGCCGGTGGTGCTGCCGTCTATCCGATTGCCAAAGAACGCCAAGCTGCCGGGAGGCAAGGGGCCGCCCAGACCGCCGAAGATTCCAAAGAAAGCCTCGAAGGTGGCCTGCAGGGCTGGCAGATCGAAACTATAGAGCTCATCGATTTCAGAAGAGTAGTAGTAGCCCCCAACAATCCAATCCAGGGCGCCGGTGGCGCCGATCAGGGTCAATTCCTGGGAAAACTCCTCGATATCTGACTGTGTGATGCTGTGCACTGCCGCGATCTCAGAGCCGTCGATGTCATCGCGATTGTCGTTTGCAAGTTCAAAATAGGAGCTGATCAATCTAAGCTGCAGTTGGTCGTTCGTTTGCCAGTTTACCGTTACGCTGGCGCCTTTGGATTCCAGTTCGTAGTCTTGGTCCAGGTCCGAAAAAATATTCCGCGGATCGGAACTGCCGACCCCACCGGAACTCAGCATCAAATCCAGAGCGTCCTCGCAACTCGGCAGGCCGCAAAGGGAATTGGGCATGGTGAGCGCGCCGCCGGGATTGGCCAAGGTAATGCCGAGCGGGGGGACCATCACGTCCTCGGTCTTTATGAATGCCGGGCCAGTTCGTTGCGAGTCAGTCACCTCCGCTCGCAATATCACTTCCAGCGCATCGCTTGGCGCATAGACCGCTGCCAGCTTGCCGACAACATGCTTGGCGTCGTCAGGCTCGCTGCCCAGAAAATCGTTGTCGGCGTAGCCATCCCGGTTATCGTAGGCGCCCGCAACCCGAACGGCGAACACATCGGAAAGGGGTAGATCACCCGCCAGCTCAATGCGATGCCGGTCATAGCCGCCGTAGAGCAGGGAAGTCTCGAAACCTTCCTCGGCGCCCGGCAACCGCGAAATCATGTTCACGCTGCCCCCGGTCGAATTGCGGCCGTTGAGGGTTCCCTGAGGGCCGCGAACCACTTCTATCCGCTCGAGGTCGAACATCAAACCGCCTTGGGAGACGAGGCCGCCGCGGTAGACACCATCGGAATACAGGGCAACGCCGGGTTCGGAATCCATGGTCGTGAAGTCCACGCCGACGCCACGAATTGTCACCTGCGCGGTATCCGTCGCCACGTTGAAAACCAAACCGGGCGCGGCGAACTGTAGATCGGCGATGCCTTCAATGCCCCGGGTGGCGATTTCCTCTTGCCCAAGGGCCGTCACGGCCAAGGGAAGGCTTTGCAGCGACGACTCCCGCTTTTCCGCCGTAACCACTACTTCTTCGGTAAATCTGTCTGCGACGCTCTCCTCGGCTTGGCTCAAGGAGCCGAACCCACCGATGAGCGATAGCGCCAGCGTCTGGCCTAGGCGGAAGTCGGTTCGGTTGGTGCTTCTTTTGGCGCCAAACCCTTCGCCATTTCTGCGTTGATGATTCTCTCCAGACACAGCAACATCCCCCGTGAGTTGACGATTTTGCAATCATCGTCCAGCGGAATCATGTTGTCCAATGATTTTTCCATAACATGATATGTGTTTTAGGTATGTCTATATGGAGTCCGCTTGAGGCGCAATCAAGGGTGGTTCGCCCTTCAGGCAAGTGCATCCGTAGCCGCCGCCAGGAAGGCTTCAACGGCGGGCGAATTTCTTTTGGCGCGGGATACCGCATAGGCAAGCTGTTGAACAGGGAGGTCGACAATTCCTTCAAGAACAACAAATTTCTTGCCGATTCTTCCGAACGTGGGCGACAAGGCCGCGATTGGGGAAAAAGCATCCGTTTCAGAGACCATGATTTTGACGTGCTCAAAATCGTCGGTGAGGTAACGAGGCCGTACTGGCGGCAGGCCATTGGGTGCGTAGCGTTGTGCAATGTCGACGTAGGCCGGTTCCACCGTGGCCGGCATCGAAATTGGATAGCTCAGCAGATCAGCTTCCTTGATCTCCTGCAATCGCGTAAGCGGGTGGTCCTTGCGAACCATGAAGCCATAGTAGAAATCCCGAATCACCGTGAATTCCAGTTCCGGCCATTGGACTAATGGCCTTGCGGCTCCCCATAACAAATCAAGATCACCACTGATCACTTTCGGGGCAAGCTGCTCTGCCGACCCAGCGACTATTTCCAGGCGCAGATCCGGATAGTCGCGCACCATCGTAGTGATCGCGGGAATCAAAAAGGCCTGATAGCCTGCCGGAGCGACGCCGATTTTCAACCCGCCTTGTTTCAGACCAAGGTAGTTCTCCGTGTTGAGAAAGAGGTCATCGACGCTCTTGATCACCCTGTGCGCCTGTTCAACAAAAACCTGTCCGGCTTCGGTCAGCCGCATGCCGCGCCTAAGGCGAACAAATAGCTGCACACCCAGTTTTTCTTCAACTGCTGCGATGCTGCGTGTCAAGGCCGGTTGGGAGATGCAAAGCGTGCGCGCCGCCGATGTGACCGATTCGGATTGCGCAACTTCCACCACATGCCTGATCTTTCGTAGTTCGATGTTCATGACCCGTCACACGGCTTTTGATATATCAAAATTGTATACTACATGATGGATTTTGCATTAGACAGCATGTCAGGTTTGGCGGAATATTGGTCGTCGACTCATCCGAATTCGCTTTGCCGGTATTGCGGAGGAAACCGATTCGCCATGGCCTCAATTAGCGTTTTGCCGGCAATGCGCAAGCGAGGATGATGGGATGTCTGAGCCGACAGCACCCCAATTGCCTGGCCGGCTTGGCAAAGCAAACCTCAGCCTGCGTGACGACCCTCGAGCCGATGCGAGAATGCTCGCAGGGATGGAGGCAAGGGGGCTCCTGGCGCCGGCGCCGGCGCCGCCAATCAATGTCAACTCGAGCATCGCCGAGTTGCTCGCCTTTTGCGCGGAAGCCGAACCAGGGTATGAACAGCTGAACGATCTGGCCGTCCGCGATCTGCCGCCGGTTGCGGCCGTATCCCGGGAAACCCACAGCATTGGCGGCGTTGATGGGAATCGCATCAGGCTATACATCCACCGGCCTGTTCACAGCAGCGGGGTGCTGCCCGGCATACTGCATATTCATGGCGGCGGCATGGTGCTGATGTCCGCTGCTGGGTCGCTGTACGATCGCTGGCGCTGCGAACTGGCTGCCAGCGGGCTGGTTGTGGTGGGCGTTGAGTTCCGCAATGCCGCTGGAAAACTGGGTCCCCATCCATTTCCTGCCGGTTTGAATGACTGTGGCTCCGCCCTGCATTGGATGGCTGAAAATTCCGGTCGTCTTGCGACTACCGGCGTCGTCGTTTCCGGCGAATCCGGTGGCGGCAATCTAGCCATCGCCACCGCTCTACAGGCCAAACGGCAAGGCCGATTGGATGCTATCAGTGGGGTCTATGCTCAGTGCCCCTTCATCTCCAACAAGTACCAACACAAAGATCAGTCGCTGGCGTCGCTTTTTGAGAACGACGAACTCGGGTTGAGCTGTGCGATGATGGGTGCGCTCGCGAAGGTCTACGATCCATCGGGTGGCAATCAGACCAACCCGCTTGCTTGGCCCTTGCATGCGGAAATAGAAGAACTGGCGGACTTGCCTCCGCATTTCATCTCGGTATGCCAGTTGGACCCATTGCGAGACGAGGGCCTTGCCTACACCAAAAAACTTGTGGCGGCCGGCGTCACGGCCAGCAGTCGCACCATCAACGGCGTGACGCACGCGGCCGACATGGTTTATCGGGCTGAAATGCCGGATGTCTATCTCGCCTCGATCATGGACATCAAGCGGTTCGCCGAGTTCGTGTGCGCCGCCGGGTGATTGGATGCCGAGACCGAACGTGATCGGTCGCAATGACTTCCGGAGTGACTTTGGTGGCGAACCCGGCCGCCGGTGGCGGCGCACCGGAGCCTTTGCTATCCTAGGGAACCTCTGAACAAGTCGCGTTCGCCCAGCGCCCCGCTCCCAGCAGCGGGAGATGGCGTTGCGGCCATGGGAAGGCAACCCGCAGAGCAGAGTGCATTCCACGGTCCGCCCGCCGCGGGGCGCCCTTCGGGAGG
>CAYGBY010000033.1:0-21788 GCA_964348115.1 uncultured Pseudomonadales bacterium | reverse complement strand
CGGCGGCAAATAGCGGGGCGCTGGGCGAACGCGACTTGTTCAGAGGTTCCCTAGGGGTGAGCCTGCATGAACCCCTGAATCAGGGCGACCAGGGTTTCTGGCGCGTCCTCTTGGCAGAAATGGCCGACGCCCGGCAGGGGCACGATGGGCGCTCCCGGGAAGATGTTGCGGAAGTCCGCACGGGCTTGTTCCGGCGCAATGCCGAAGTCCAGATCGCCGGAGGCCAGCATGGCGGGCTTGGCCTTCAGCGCCGGCAGGTCACCGGTCTGCAGGCCCTCGATCACATATTTCTGAAAGCGGCGATAATGCACATCCAGGGGAAACTCGATGCCGCCAATACAGGACTCCCGGTCCGGAAACGGGGCGGAATAGGCGCGGATCCAGGTGTCATCCACAGCGGCGGTGTTTTGGAAGCCGATAATCTTCATCACCGACAGCACGGTGGCGCCCAGTTCCCCCAGGATTCCGCGCAGGGTGCCCGCCTCCTCGTGCTTTTCAATCCACTGGAACCAAGGGGTCTTTTCCGCCGGGGCGGGGACGCCCCCATAGCCGAACAGGGTGTTCATCAGGAACAGGCGCTTCACCCGTTCAGGATGGCGAACGCCGTAGGCGCCGGTCATCGGCCCGCCCCAATCCTGGCAGACGAAGGTGATGTCCGTCAGCCCCAGGTCGTCGATGAACTTCTCCAGGTTCTCCACATGCGTCTGCAGGGTGTAGACCCGATCCTGCGGCGTTTCGGATTTGCCGAAGCCCATGTGGTCCGGCACGATGACCCGGTAGTCCTGCGCCAGGGGCGGGATGAAGCGGCGGTACAGGTAGCCCCAGGTGGGCTCCCCATGCAGGCAGATGATCACCTCCCCGTCGCGCGGGCCTTCATCCACATAGTGCTGCCGAAAGCCCGCAGCCGTGGAGAAAAGCGGCGCGAAGGGCCAAGTGCCGGCGAAGGTTTCCAGTGCTGGAATCATGATGGTCCCGTCCTGTGCTGCGTGTTGAGCGCCCGTTGCGGCGGTATGGGTGCAGGGTTTGTAGTCTGCGTGCCGAGCCATGTCAAGCGGCTGTACCGGCTCAATTTACAAACAGCAATTCTTATTCTGGCGTCCAGCAGCACTGTTCGGTGCGCAACACTTTGCATTTCCGGCTTAATTCGAGCCGCAAATCGACGGGCAAATCCTTTCCCGAAAGCCTGCCAAAAGGGAATGAAAAGTTCGTTGATGTGGATCTGTCATCCCGGTCTTCAACCAATTCGCCCCTAAGGAAGGGCAAGCTCTCGAGGAGATCTTCCACCGCGCAGACTTGTCCGCAAGGTTTGCACGATCCTGTTTTTTGGACCTGTTGCATGCCGTGTGGCCCGCCATCGTTCGGGCAGGCCTGGCTGTGGTGATGGAGCGCTGAATCTGGCACAGTGGCGCACATTTGCCGGAGGAGAGTTCATGCACGAACTATGCAGCAAAACCGCCATGCAGTTGGCCGGGTTGATTCGTGCGCGGGAAGTGTCCAGCCAGGAAGTGGTGGAGGCGCACCTCGGGCGCATCGCGGAAGTCAACGGCTATGTCAACGCGATCACGCTGATCTTGGCCGATGCCGCACGTGCGGCGGCGGTGGCGGCTGATAAGGCGGATGCTTGGGAGCGGGCGCGTCCGCTGCACGGGGTGCCCTTCACCGTTAAGGAGAACATCGACTTGCTGGGCACGCCGACCACCGACGGCTTGCCGGCCAAGGCGGAGGCGATGCCCACCCGCAACGCCCCGATTGTGGAGCGGATGCTGCGCGCTGGCGCCATACCCATAGGGCGCACCAACATGCCGGAACTGGGCCTGCGCCTGGACACCGACAACCCGCTGCGCGGACGCACCCGCAACCCTTGGCATGGCGCCCTGACGCCCGGCGGCTCCAGCGGCGGTGAAGGGGCCGCAATCGCCACGGGCATGAGCCCTTTCGGTCTTGGCAACGACATCGGCGGCTCGTTGCGCAATCCGGCCTATTGCTGCGGCATTGCCGCACTGAAGCCGAGCATTGGGCGCGTTCCCTTCACGCCGTCCATGGAGCCTCTTGATCTGGGCTTGGCGAATGCGCTTCTCACCGACGGCCCCATGGCCAGGTCGGTGGTGGATTTGCGGCAGGGGCTGGCCATTCTGGCGGGCCGTCACCCGGAAGACCCGCAATCAGTCGATGCGCCGCTGCGGGGCCCAGTGCCCAACCCCCGCCGGGCGGCGCTGGTTACGGCAGTGCCCGGCTGCCAGCTCCCCCCGGCGACGGTCGCCGAAATTCAGCGTGCAGGCGCGGTTCTGGCGGATCAGGGGTGGCGCGTGGAGGAAGCGCAGCCGCCGGAACTGGAGCGGGTCACTGATATCTGGGGCAAGGTGGTGGTGGGCATCGTGGATGAGACGGCGCGGGCGGTGCTGCGTCCTGAAGTGTTCCAATACGTGCAGCGCCTTACCAGCCATCTGGATCCAGGCGCCATGCCGGTCGCGCAGGTGCATGTGGAGCGGCGGCGGCTGCGGCGCCTCTGGTCAGCTTTCCTGAGCCGCTACACAGTGGCCGTCGGCCCGACTTGGACGACTCTGCCCTGGCCGATTGACGCCGATCTGGACGCCGATGACGGCGCAAGGCTCATGGTCGACACCTTGCGCTTCATCACGCCGGGCAACTTGCTGGGCCTCCCGGCCGTGGCGCTGCCTACGGGAACGGATCAGGGTCTCGCCACCGGCGTGCAGATCTATGCGGAGCTGTACCGCGAGGATCTTTGCCTGCTGGCTGCGGAGGAAATAGAGCGGCATTGCGTCACGCCCACGCCAATTGACCCGGTGCGTTGAATCCGGTCAGCGGTTTCCTGTCAGTCGTCCTGCAGGCAGGCGCCCAGCAACCAAGGGCGGGCGTGCAGTTGTAGATCAGGCGTCCGCATCCAATTCCGCCTTGGCCGGCTGGAAGCTGGAGTGCATGATTTCGACCTCTCGGGGTGTCTACGGTGGTTTTCGATTGTCGGCAGGCACGGAGATTCCTCCGTATTGTCATGGAAAGAGTAATTGAGCTAATCTCGCCGGCCATGTCGCCCCAAAACATTGATCTACGTATTCTCGCATTGTGCGAGAAGGTGACGGCCAAACGGCCGCGCACGGTCATTGATCACATCATCAAGCACGGCTCAATTACAACGGAAGAGTTGCGGTTCCGTTACGGGTATGATCATCCGCCAAGGGCTGTCCGGGATGTTCGCGAGTGTGGTGTTCCCATTGAGACATTCCGCGTAGTCAGTGCGGAGACAGGGCGCAAAAAAATTGCCGCATTTATCAAACGGCTGTTAGAGCAAACGCTAGATTAGCTTGATTGGCATTCCACAATGAACGGGAATTCGGGAGTGAATCCAAACCCGGCGTCAGATACAGACTCTCAATTGTTTCTTCTCTACGACCGTTGAGCGTCGCCTGTGAGGATGTTCCAGCATTAAGCAGAAGACGTGTCAGCCCAAGAGATTCCGGCAGTGGTGGTCCATATTCCCGTCCACCCGTCGCACCATCGTAGGATAAAGCAAATGGAACATGGCGCTTGCGCAAGGTCTTCAATCCATTCACCAGTTCTTTCTGCGTCATTTGCTGGTGATATCGTCTGTCACGTCCAATGGATGTGCCAAGATACGGCGGATCCATGTAGACGAAATCGCTTGCGCACGCGTCTTCAGTCGTTTCGAGCCAGTCACCAACTCGGAATTCAACGCGACCCCGAAGAATGGTCGATACACCATAGATGGCAGACCGCATTTTATTCGGATGCATTCCAAGGCGTCGTTTATCGACAGACTGTGTGAAGCGGCCGAAACGGTTAAATCGGACGGAATTCTTTACACATCGGCAGATTAAATAAAGCAGATCAACATGATATCTGGCGTCGTTATAGCGATCTCGGATGTAGTTGAAATAATCACAGTCACCATCCTTCTGTCCATACCACAAGGTACGATATTCACTGGCGGTTTCCTCCGGCGTTTCCACAATTGCGCGGAGAAGATCAATCATCGGTCCAAGACTGTCTGCAAGCACGAATCGCAGTGCGAGTCTATGATAAGAAGCGTAAATTGTCATTGCCGCAGATCCAGCGAATGGCTCGTAAAAGGTTTCAATTTCCGCCGGTAAATACCGTGAAATAGTCTGCGCCAATTTTCGCTTGCTCCCTTGATATGGGATCGGATGTGGGAGAGATGTCGTCTTCTTTTTATTTACTCTAAACATTGAAAATGTCCATTGTCCACAGCCAGATCATGGTAGCACAGCCGTTACTGTTTTCTACCACCCCCCTTTCCACCAACGTCAATCACAATCAATTCTGGCGGCCAATGCGTCTTTCGCCAGCGGCGAATGGCCTCCGTCATGTTGGCCATCCGATCCTGGTGCTGCGCCGCCAAGTTGTGCCGCTCGTAAGGGTCGTCGGCAATGCGGAATCTTCCGGAAAAATTCACAAACTATCTATATAGGGATAGGGCTTTGCCGGGGGCGGGTGGACGACTTTGGGATGGTGCGGAAGTTGGGCTAAAACCCACTACTTGCGGGACAGCACACTAGACCCTTGCGGATGTTAGTATGGCCCTGTGTGGAATCTTGGGGTTGCGCCATGTTGTTGCCGGGCAAGGTTGTGGTCATCAGCGGCGTGGGGCCGGGCTTGGGGCAGGCGCTGGCTCGGCTGGCGGCGGCGGAAGGCGCTAAGGTGGCCTTAGGGGCCCGCAGCGGCGGCTATCTGGAGCAAGTCGCGGAACAGCTTTCGGCGGCGGGCGGCGAAGCGGTTTGGCGGCCCACGGACGTCACCAGCGCGGAGCAATGCGCGGCCCTTGCGGACGCGGCCGAGCAGGCGTTCGGGCGCATCGACGGGCTGGTGAACAGCGCCTACGACCACGGCGATTGGGCCACCTGCGACCTAGCCGATCCGCAGCGTTGGCAAGCGGTCTATGACGTCAACTGCGTTGGGGCGCTGCGCATGGCCCAGGCTGTGCTGCCCGCCATGCAGCGCGCCGGCGGCGGGGCCATCATCAATGTCTCCACCATGGCGACAGTCAACCCCTTTCCGGGGGAAAGCGCCTACGCGGCAGCCAAGGGCGGCCTGAATGCGCTCAGTCGCCACTTAGCCCAGGATTACGGCAGGTTCAATATCCGCGTCAACCTGGCCCGCCTAGGCTGGATTCATGGCGCCCCGGTGCGGGCGTACATCGATGCGCAGGTGGCCGGGGGACGGGACCGGGGCCAAGTGGTTGGCGAGATCACCAGCCGCATCCCCTTGGGCGTGATTCCGCCGGAGGATGATTGCGCCAAATCGGTGCTGTTCTTTCTTTCCGACTACGCCAAAGTGGTGAGTGGCGCTTCCCTGGACGTCAACGGCGGCCAGTACATGGCCCCCTAAGTTGATGTCTGGCTGTGGGAGTGCGCGGAACGCGCCGGACAGGCAAGCAAAGATGGAGGCCAAGATGGATGCAGCCGTGCTGGCCCGCCTCGAGCGGCTGGAGGCGGAGGCCGAAATTCGCCGCCTGAAGGCGCGTTACTTGAACGCCTGTGACGCCAAGGACATGGTCGCAATGCGCGGCTGCTTCACCGAGGATGCGGAGATCGTCTTTCCCCCATTGGGCCGGTTCGATCTCGATGGCCTGATGGACGTCTTCGCGCAAATGGCCGCCACCACCGCCATCGTGGACGTGCATCAGGGCCACAATGGCGAAATAGAAGTGCGTGGGGACGAAGCATCGGCAACCTGGAGCCTGAGCTTCGTCAGCTACAACCCGCAGGACAGCAGCTTCCGTCTGCTGGCTGGCTTTTACTTCGACCGTTACCGCAGGACGCCCGCCGGCTGGCGCATTTGCTACACTGAATCCAAGCCGCGGGCCGTCATGGACGGTGCGCTCAAGGAACAAGGCTTGCTGGCCAGTTGGGTGGAGGCGGACAGTGCCTGAGGAGCAGGACGCGAGGCTCGCTTTTGACCCCGATGCCGTGGTGGTGTCGGAGAAGGTGGTGATCGATGCGCCCGCCGCCGTGGTTTGGGACGTGCTTACGGATCTGCCCCGCTACGGAGAGTGGAACCCTTTTTGCTTCCAGTGCGAATCCACCTTGGAGATCGGCGCGCCGGTCATGATGAAGCTGAACAGCTACGAAGGCGATGGGGCTGTATTCGACAACTGTGAGTACGTCTGCGCGTATGAGCCGGAAAAGCTGCTGTCTTGGCAGGCGCCCCATGTGGATGATTGGCCTTACCCCGCGCGACGCGACCAGATCATTGCATCTCTAGGCCCGGAACAGTGCGCCTACCACTCCACCGATGCGCTGCTCGGCCCCAACGGCATCCACGTCAAGCGCTTCGCCGGCGGCTGGATTAAACGCGCCTTTGACGACACCGCCCTAGCCCTGAAGACGCGGGCGGAGGCCATTCATGCCGGGCGCACGCCTGGCTCCTTCCGCGGCCAGTGGCGCCGGTTCTGCGAGGGCCTGCAGGGCCTTGGCGAAATCGTGGGCGGCGCCCCTTGGGCGGATGGAATGGATCGAGCGGAGGGCTACAGATATCTCACCCGGCTGCTGCGGCTGGCGCTGGAGAGCAACTTGGAGCATGGCAGCCTGCGCCATCCTTCCTTCTTCAGCCTGTCCAATGAAACCGCCAAGATCGGCGCCGACAATCCGGACAATCTGTACTTGAACGCCATCATTGACGGACGCTTGACCTATGAAATTGCCGGTAACGTCGGCGGCGTTCCCTATCTGAGCTTCGGCACCAAGGAAAACCGCTACGCGGTCGATGGGCGCATGATCTCAACGGGCGAAGTGGACTTGGCGGACTTGCAAGTCAGTCCGGACGGTGAAGTGCGCATTATCCTGTCCGAGGCGCCGGCGGCGGGCAATTGGCTGCCCATGACCGCCCGAAGCAACATGGTGATCGTGCGCCAGACCTTCAATGAGCGCGGTGGGGAGGCGCCGGCGCGGCTGGCCATCAGGCGGCTGGATGCGGAGCCTGGCCATGACGAACTGACCTCGGAACTGCTCGAAGCGCAGCTGCAAAGAACGCTGGGCTTCGTTGGCGGCACCGCCATAACCTTCCGGAACTGGGTGGAAGGCTTCCGCAAGGACCACCGCAACAGGTTTCAGCTAGGCGATCAGAAGTTTTTCCAAGCGGCTGGCGGCGACCCCAACATTTGCTACATCTACGCTTTCTGGGAGCTGGCCCAGGACGAGGTGCTGCTGGTGCATTCACCCGTGCCGCGCTGTGATTATTGGAACTTTCAGCTTGCCAACCTGTGGATGGAGTCCTTGGACTACCGCCATCATCGGGTGCATTTGAACCAAGCCAGTGGGGTGCTGGAGGATGACGGCGCCGTCAAGATACACATCTCCCATGCGCCCATTGCCGGGCTGCGCAACAATCTGATCACCACGGGCCACCGTCAAGGCGTCATGCTGATGCGCTGGGTGGGGGCGGATGAGCACCCGGTGCCGGAGCTTGTGCGCCTCAAGCGCGCCGATCTGGAGGCGGCGCCCATGCCGCCGGGCGGGCGGCAGGCCGGCGCCAGTTGAGCCTGTCCATTGCGGATGGGCTAGTGTGCTGTCCCGCAATTAAGTGGGTTTTAGTCGCTAGGCCGTTTTGGCTCCCGGCGAGGCTCGACGACGCCCTGTGCAGGCCCGACACAAGGAGGAGCAACGCGGCCGGGGGCCAAATGGCCACGAATAACCACACTTACTTGCGGGACAGCACACTAGGTGGGGCGGCCGGCTTCTGGCCCGAATGTAGGCAGGCGTGGCGAATATGTTCCCGGCGCCCGATGCGGGTGTATTGTCCGGTGCGGGGCTTGCCTGCGCCTCCCTTGGTTCTTGCGGTCTGAGCCTGACGATCGCTGCGGCTGATGGCGACTGATAGAGACAGTTGGATGCGCGCATGAAGCTGCTGCCTGCTGCGCTGATGGCGGAGGCGCGGAGATCGGTCGGGGCGCAGGACTTCGGCAATCCGCAGTTCATCCGCGGCCTGGAGATGCTGGCTGCGTCCATTAATGACGAAGCGCAGCTCACGGCGGCGGGCATGGCGGCGCAGCGGCAGCGCATTGCCGGCTTGCTGGCCAACCGGCTGCGGGTGGAGCAGGCCCTTGCAGCGCATCCGGACATTCGCCAGCAGGCCATCGCATCTCCAATCGTCATCGTCGGCCTGCCGCGCACCGGCAGCACCATGACCCATCGGCTGCTGGCCAGCGACCCGGCGCACACCGCCATGCTGTGGTGGGAGGGTCGCCATCCCGCCATGCTGCCCGGTGAAAGGCGCGGCGAACCGCACCAACGCCGCGCCTTGGGCAAGGCGGAAGTGGAGGCGGTGATGGCGGCCTCGCCCCAGGCCATGGACATACATCCTTGGGATTTTGCAGGGGCTGATGAGGAAGTGCTGCTGCTGGAGCACAGCTTCCACAGCTCCGTGCCGGAGTCCTTCATGCGCCTGCCCAGCTACTCCGGCTGGGTGGAGGCGCAGGATCACGTGCCCGTCTATCAGGATCTGCTGGCGCTGCTGCAATGCCTGCAATGGCAAACGCCGGGCCGCGCCGGCAAGCGCTGGGTGCTGAAATCCCCCCATCATCTCGGTTATCTGGACGCCTTGCTGGCGGTGTTCCCGGACGCCAGGATCATCCAAACGCACCGGGACCCGATGCAGACCGTGCCCTCCTTCTGCTCCATGTGCGCCAATCTCGCCAAACCGCTGACCCGCCAGCCCGACATGCGGGCCATCGGCGCTCATTGGGCGCATAAGCTCAGCCGCAATCTGAATGCGTGCATGGATGTGTCGGCCCGCCGGCCGCAGAACTTTCTGCACCTGCACTTCCGTGAAATGGTGCGGGATCCCATCGCGCAGATGACCCGGGTCTATGAATTCGCCGGGGAGCGCTTCGGCGCCCGGGCGGAAGCGGCCATGCGGGCGTATCGGGAAGACGACGCCCATCAGGCCGACGCCCACAGCTACAGCTTGGCGGACTACGGCTTGCAGGAAGCGGACATCGACCGCTTGTTCGGCGCCTACGTGGCGCGTTTCCAGTTGCGCTGACCGCCGTTGCGCAAGCAAGGGCGCCAACACCATGCCGACAAAGCTGAACATTACCCGCCGCGACTTCCTCCACGGGGCGGCGTTTGGCTTGGTTGCCGGCGGTGCGCTACCCCACGCCTAGGCGGCGAACGGACCAAGTCTATGATTTGGCGGTCGTGGGCGGCAGCCAGTCCCTGCAGGCGCCACACAAGGAGGAGCAACGCGGCCGGGGGCCAAAAAGGGTCACGAATAGTCACACTTACTTGCGGGACAGCATACTAGGAAACCTCTGAACAAGCCGCGTTCGCCATTCGGGAGGGCCTAAGGGGCGCACTGGCGGCCAAACCCGCCAGCCTACCCGGCCGCCTGTTGGCGCGTGGCCTGCTGTGCGCGGCGGTATTCAGCGGGCGTTTGGCCGTTCGCCTTCTTGAAGGCGGTGTAGAACGTTGAGGTCGAATTGAAGCCCGCCGCGAACGCGACATCGAGTACGGAATTGCCGCGCCGGTCCGGCTGGCGAAGCAGCCTTTTGGCCTCCTCGATGCGGTATCCGTTAAGGAAGTCGAAAAAACTCACCCCGAATCCGGCGTTGATGACTTGGGAAAGATGGTTCACCGGACATCGCGCCATGCGGGATAGCATGGGCAACGTCAGGTCATCGCGTAGATAAACCCTTTCCCTGGCCATCAACTTGCTGAGGCGGTCCTTGTATTGGGACATGGCGTTGGCGTCCAGCCCCGACTTTGCGTACTTGCGCGTTTGCTGGTTTCCCGCTTGTGCAGGCGGGAGCGACTCGCTGTAGTAGTCCCTGATTTGAATGGCTTGGCGGCCCCGCATGGTGAGGAATTCGGCGCCGCGCCAGCAAGGATCCCCGCAATCCGCATAGGCGCTGTATTGGAAGGCGATGGCGTTGCGGCTGGTCAGGATTTCGCCTTCCAGCTCATAGCGGCAGTCGTCGGTGGCGAAGACCTTGGCCAGATGGCTGGCCAACTCAGGCCAAACGTGCTGGCTTTGGGCGGGAATGTCGCAGTAGATGCCGTCCTTGGTCAGATGGTTGGCAACCTGTTGGGGGTCGCGGCGGTTCCAAGCGTCGAAGTAGCTTCCCACAAAGTCCGCAGGCTGCATTGGCCGCCTCTTCCATTGAATGCGGTTAAAACACTCTAGGTTTGCGCTCCCGCTCTTGTCAAGGCGGCTTGGCGGGGTTCAAAAGAGGCCGGCTGGGGTTGCCTTGGCCCTTGCCGGGGCCCAAAAGGCGCCTTGCTTCGGCTGGCATTTGGCCACCTTGGCGTACTGCCGCAGCTCCTTGGCGTAGTGGATCTCCGCCCAAATGTCCCCGCCGAGGTGTTTGGTCTCCACCATGGCCAAAGCGATGTTCGCCTTGGCCGCTGGGGACCACATGGCGGAGGTGACATAGCCAATCTCCTTGGTGCAGCGCCGGTTGCTGTACAGGAAGGCGCTTTCGGCCGGCCGGTTGCCCTCTATGTCCAGCTTGGTCAGGGTGTATCGCGGACCGCGCTCCCGCTCCCGCAGCAGGGCGTTGCGCCCGTTGAAGTGGGGTTTGCCGAAATCCACCAGCCAGCCTAAGTTGAGTTCCAGGGGGCTCTGATCGTGCCCGAAGTGGACTGTCTTCAAGGCTTCGTTGAACTCGCGTCCCGGCATGATGAAGCCAGCTTCCAGCCTTAGCATGTCGGTTGCCTGCTCGCCGTAGGGATGAACGCCAAGGTCGGCCCCGGCGGCGTAGATTGCGTCCCAAAGACTAAGGGCCTGTGCCGAATCGATCCACAGCTCATAACCCAGATCGCCGCTGAACCCGGTTCTGGACACCATCAGCTCAGCGCCGCCAAATTCGAAGTGGCGAATGCTGAATGGCTTGGCGTTCTCCACACCCGACAGGCCCATTCTTCTCAGCAGTGCGCAGGAGGTCGGCCCTTGCAGCGCCAGGGCGGCAAGGGAGTCGCTTTGGTCCTTTATGCTGAGCTTGGCGAAGCCAAAGGCGCACCTTTCCAGCCAGGATGTGCACGGGCTGCCGCAGGTCAGCATGAAGCGGTCTTCGGCAAGGCGGAAAATCGTGCCGTCATCGATCAGGCGCCCTGCGTCGTTGCACCAAACCGCGTAGCCAACCCTGCCGGTGGGCAGCTTGGCGAGGTCGCGGGTCACCATGCGGTTGAGCATCCTTTGCGCATCCGCGCCGCTGATCAGGTATTTCTGCATGGGGCAGATGTCGTAGGTGCCGCAGGCGTTGCGCACACGGAAGTACTCATACTCCGCGTCAAGGAAGCAGTCCGCGAACTTGTAGCCGTTCCAGGAGGACCAGGCGTCGCGGATGCTCCACGCGTCCAGACGCGGCTGGAAATGGCTCGGCTTGGGCCGTTCGCGGGAGAAGTCGTGCTTATTCGTCATGGAAGTCGTCTTTCGGCACCACGTTGGGGCGCTTCAGATCCATCAGGATCTCGCGGGCGGCGTTGGCGCCGCAGGCGCAGGACACGCCGCCCCCCGGATGTGTGGATGAGCCGCACATGTAGAGGTTGCGAACCGGCATCCGGTATTGCGCGTAGCCTGGGAATGGCCGGTTGAACAGGAGCTGATCGATGGTCAGTTCACCCTGAAAGATGTTTCCCTCGGTCAAGCCGATTTCCTGCTCCAGCTCCCAGGGCGTGCGCACCTCCATATGCACAATCAGATCCTTGAAGCCGGGGCTGTATCTTGCGATCTTGTCGATGACGGTTTGTCCGAACTGGTCGCGCTTTTCCGCCGTCCACGGGCCGTCGGCGAGCTGCGCCGGGCAGTATTGAATGAAGTTGGACATCCAGTGTTTGCCGGGCGGCGCAACCGTGGGATCCCAGGCCGACGGTATGACGGACTCGATGAACGGATCCTCAGACCAACGGCCCCGTTTCCAGCAGTCGTAGGCGCGCTCCATGGTCTCCAGGGAGCCGGCGAAGGCCTGGCCGCCCTGATTGACGTAGGGATCGTCCGGCACGTTGACAAACTTCGGCAGGCCCGAAAGCGCCAAGTTCACCTTGCCGGAGGAGCCGCGAATCTTGAAGTTGCTGGCCTTTTCATGGATCCCGGGCGGCAGGTCGTTCCGATCCAGAATCTGGGTGAATGTGCGTTTGGCGTCCAGATTGGAGACTACGATGCGCGCCCGAATCTCTTCGCCGCCCTGCAGGACGACGCCGGCCGCCTTGCCGTTCTGCACGAGTATCCGTTCGACTTTCGCTTCGCGCCTGATGCTCCCGCCATGGGATTGCAGAGCGGATGCCAAGGCTTGGGAAATGGCCCCCATGCCACCCCGGGCCAGCCCCCAGGCGCCGATGTTGCCGTCCACATCTCCCATCACATGGTGCAGCAGGATGTAGGAGGAGCCGGGGGATTGGACGCCCAAAGCCGTGCCGATGATGCCCGAATTCGCCAGCGACTGCTTGATCAGATCGTTTTGGAAGTAATCGTCCAGGAAGTCAGCGGCGCTCAGGGTGAAGAACCGGACGTACTCATAGATTTGCCGCTCCCCTAGGGCCCAGAACTGGCGGGCCAGAAAAAGCAGTTCGTGAATGTCCCGAGGCCGTAGGGAGGTTGGGTTCGGGGGGGTGCGCAGCAGTGTTTTTCTGATCAGCAGCGCATATCTGGTCAGGTCCGCCTGAAAGCGGAACATCGCGTCCGCATCATGGGGTGAGTGGCGCCGCAACTCCAGGTATGCGGCTTGTGCATTGGCGTAGGAGATGAGGGTGTTGCCCTGATCGTCGAAATTCACGGTGCCTAGGTAGGGCACCAGCATCAGGCCGTGCCTGCTTAGGTCCAGATCTCGGTGGATGGCTTGCCGCATCATGCTGCAGACATAGGAGCAGTTGGAGTAGGTCCAGCCCTCGTGCAGCTCCCGGGACACTGCGGCGCCGCCGATGTAGGGGTTCTTCTCCACCACCAGCACGGTGAGGCCGGCCTTGGCCAGATAGGCGGCGTTGGTCAGGCCATTGTGCCCGGCGCCAATGATGATGGCGTCGTAGGGCTTCACGACGCCAGCTCCCGCGCCGCGTTGCGACCGGGCAGCCCGGTGAGGTCGCCGCCGGGGTGGCAGCTTGCTCCGCACAGGCTCAGGTTTCTGATCGGCGTTCGGTGCTGTGCGGCGCCGAAGGTGGGCCGCATCATGGCCATCTGATCCAAAGTCAGATCGCCCTGGTGCCAATGCCCGCCGCTGACGCGAAACTTCCGCTCCAGGTCGACGGGGGTGAGCAGTTCGCGCGCAACGATCTGCTGTCGAATGTCCGGCGCGTAACGGGCGATGGCGGTGATCAGCCGCTCTTGCAATGCCTCCCGGGCCTGCGCGTGCCAGCCGTTCCGCGCCTGGTGGGGAGCGTAGAGGACATGGGCGGACAACACATGGCGCCCGGGCGGCGCCAAGCTGGGGTCGTGCAGGCTGGGAATGAGGATCTCCATAACGGGCGCTTCTGGGCAGCGCCCGTACTTGGCGTCATCGAAGGCCCACTCGATAGCCGCCATGCTCGGTGCGATGAACAGGCGGCCGTCGGGGTGCTGCAATCCGGTAAATTCGGGCAGCCCGTCTAGGGCCAGATGCAGTTTGGCGACCAGTCCGGCGTCGCGAATGCGGCGAATGCGGTTGGTGAACTCGACTTCAAGGTGCTCCACGCCCACCAGCTGCAGAAAGGTCGTTTTGGCATCCGCTGAGGAGCAAACCCTGGCCGCGCTGATCTGCTCCCCACCTTCCAGGCAGACGCCTGTTGCCGTTGGTCCCTGATGGCTTTGCTGCAAGGCGATGCGTTCCACCGGGGCGCCGGTGCGCACGGTCACGCCGCGGGATTCTGCGGCCAGGCGCAGGGCGTCCAGCAAATGCGTCCCGCCCTGCACGGCAGGCAGGTGGCCTCCTTTGCTCGCCCCGGACATTCGGTAGAGCATGGGCAAAACGGAATTGTTGGGCGAGCGAGGCGCCTGCCTGGAGCCTATCAGGCCGTCCCAGCACAACATGGCCTTGAGCTGCGGGTGGTCGAAGTGCTCATCCATGAGATCCTGCATGGGCAGGGTGGCCACGCGCAGGAACTCGCCCATTGCCTCCTTGCCCAACAGGCGCAGCTTCACGCCCAAACCGGCGAACAGGAACTTTTCCGCCAGGGAGTTGTTGCCTATGGGCGGGGCTGTCTTGCGCCAAAAGGGCCGCAGCAGCTTGGCGAAGCGCTCCATCCGTTGGCGATAGTCCTGATAGGCGGCCCGATCGCGCTCGGCGACGCCGGACAGGGCATTTCCCTCCAGCACCACATGTTCGCCGTCCGCGCCCAAGTTGACGCACGCCAGCGGAGTGTTGGCGAGGGCGAAGCCGTGGCGGGCCAGCTGCAGTTCGCGCACGACCTGCTCGGAAAAGTGGCTGAAGCTGTGGGCTACGGACGCTTGGTAGCCGGGATGAAACTCATAGGTTGCGGCCAGCCCGCCGCATGCTTCGCGGGCCTCGAGCACCAGTACGCGTTGGTTCCGCCGCGCCAGATAGCTTGCGCAAACCAAGCCGTTGTGTCCGGCGCCGATGATGACAGTGTCGTAGTCCGCCACGCTTTTTCAAGAGGGGTGCAAGGCCTCAGCACAGGCTATGGACAACCCGCTGAGGGCGCATCTTAGCCTACAGGCCGGGGCAGGCGAAGCGCCGGCCTTTGTCCCTTTGCGCGGATGGGCCGCCGCCGCGAAGCCGTGTGGCAGGTCCCACACAATGCGCCGCAACACAGCCAGCGCGCCCTTTCGGCCCTCCCGAAGGGTGCCCCGCGGCGTGCGGACTGCGGAATCCCCGCCGCGCTGCGGGTTGCCTTCCCATGGCCGCAACGCCATCTCCGCCCGCTGAGAGTGGGGTGCTGGGCGACCGCGACTTGTTCAGAGGTTCCCTAGGCGGTCAACAGCAGGTGCTCCCGCTCCCAGGGCGTTACGGTGGCGGAGAAGGCGTCAAGCTCCCGCATCTTGACATCGATGAACAGCTTGACGAAGCGCTCGCCGAAGAGCGTGACAAGGGGCTCGCAACGCTCCAGCGTTTCCACGGATTCGTGCAGGCTTCTTGGCAGGGTGTGCGCTTCGTCCCAGGCGTTGCCGACAATGGGCTTGGTGGGCGCCAATGCCTCCTGCAGCCCCAACCATCCGCAGGCCAAGCTGGCGGCGATGGCCAAATAGGGGTTGGCGTCAGCGCCCGGGAGGCGGTTTTCGATGCGCATGGCCGCAGGGCTGGCGCGTGGCGCCCGGAAGCCGGTGGTTCTGTTGTCGATGCCCCAGGCCAGGTTGGTGGGGCAGGACTCTGCGCCCTCGAAACGGCGATAGGAGTTCACGTTGGGCGCCAGCAACGCCATCACCCCGGGGCTGTACTTCTGCAGGCCGCCTAGATAGGCCAGGAAAAGCCTGCTGGGCTGGCCGTCCTTGTCGGCGAAAAGGTTCCGCCCGCTGTCCTGGTCGACGAGGCTTTGATGCAAATGCATTGCGCTGCCCGGCTGGCCGGTCATGGGCTTGGCCAGGAAGGTTGCATGGCAACCGTGCTCCAGCGCCGCCTGGCGTGCGATGCGCTTGAACAGGAACATCTCATCGGCGCGCTCCAGGGCGTCGCCGTGCTGGAAATTGGCCTCGAGTTGGGCGCATCCCATCTCCGGCACCAGGCCGCGCACCTGCAGGTTCTGCGCTTTGGCGTACTCGTGCAGACGGCGAAGGAAGGGGGCGAACTCGCCCAAGGCCTCCACCTGGTAGGAGCGGGGACGCTGCTGCCGCCGGCCGGAAATGCCCAGGGCTGGCTGCAATGCGTGCAGGGCGTCGGGGTTCCGTTCCACTAAGTGGAATTCCGCCTCTTCAGCGACCACGGGCCTAATGCCCTGGGCGTCAAAAAGGCCCAAGATGTGGCGGAGCAACTGCCTAGGGGCGATGTTCAGGGGGGCGCCGTCCAGGGTTTGGCAGTCGCAGATGCATTGCGCGGTGTTGGGACTCGACCAAGGCTGCATGACCAGCGTTTGTGCGTCCGGCGCCAGCAGCATGTCCACGTCGGCAACCTTGATGAGGTCGTGATCCTCGCACCAGCCGCCAAGGATGTCCTGTCCGAAAATGGCTTCGGGCAGGCGGATTCCACCGTCGAAAAGCTCTTGGGCGGGGACGGTCCTGCCCTTGCCGATGCCGTGCAAGTCCGGCGCCAAACACTCGACGAAGGCCACTTCCTCGGCCTGCAGCCAGGCCTTTGCGCTGTCAGTCAGGGCGGGCAAAGGCGGTTAGCGCCCGCCAAACCTGTAGCGGAAGTTCAGGCCGATGGTGCGTGGCTGGTTCACCGACAGTCTTTGCTGGGCGAACCTGTTGTTGAAGAACAGCTCCGCCTTCTCGTCGCTAAGGTTGTCCACGAACAGGGCGAATGTCCAGTTGTTCGTCTCAAGGCCCGCCTGCAGGTCCAAGGTGAACCAGGCGTCCTGGGGCACAACCGGGGCGGCGAAGTCGCTGGACTCTATGCCGGCCAAGGAGTTCACGGAGCTTCCGGTGTAGGTGTATCGGCCCATCAGGTAGGGCTGGCCCCCGGCCAGGGTCTGCGAGAAAGTGTAGAGGACCTTCAGGTTGCCTTTCCAGTCCGGCACGATGGGCAGCGGGGTGCCCACGGGAACCTCGATGTCTCCGCCGGTGCCGGCGAACAGGGTCTGCGCCTTGGCGAGTTCACCCTCGTTGTAGCCCAGGGTCGCCTCTATGCTCCAGTTTTCGTTTGGCAGCCAACTGAACCATAGCTCCGCGCCCTGGATTTCCGCCTCAGGGAAATTGACGATGCCGAGGGTGAAGACGCCGTCCTGCGGATCCTCCGCCTGCACTTGAATGTCGTCCCAGGTCATGTGGTAGAGGGCGATGTTGAACCGCAGCCGGCCATCCAGCCAATCGGTTTTGGCGCCCACTTCGTAGTTGGCGACGGTATCCGAGCGGTACGAATTCAAGGTGCCCGCCGGCGCGGCGAATTGCTCGGACGGCGGGCCGAACACGGATTGTGGCCGCGCCGAGTTGGCGCCGCCGCGGCGGAACCCCTCCGAGTAGGTGGCGTAGATCAGTTTGTCCGCCCATCGGTAGGCCAAATTCACCTTGGGCACGAAGCCGTCTTCATCGGATACGCCCAAGTCCCCCGGCGCGTAGCAGTAGTCGATGGCGCAATCGAGCTCGCCGCCGTTCAAGCCCACTAGCGTGCCGTTTTTCACGATGTAGTCGTTCTCGATGTTGTAGTAGCGGCCGCCGGCGGTGATGGTGAAGTTCTCGGTGAGGTCGATGCTGGCCTCGCCGAACACCGCCCACTGCTGCAGGTCGCTGTCATAGGTGCCTGAGAACCAGTTGTTGGACTGCGTTTTCAGCGGCACGCCGTTTAAGTACTCCCCGGCGTAGTTGAGGTAGCTGAAGGCCGGCGTGTCGGTCAGGCCCTGGATGTTTGCGATGAATAGTTCATCAACCTTGCGGTTGTTGTAGAAGGCGCCGACGATGGCGGACCAGCGGCCCTCGTCCGGGGTTGCGTAGCGCGCCTCCAGCAGCCAGTTGGTGGCTTTTCTGGCGTCGTAGTCGTTGGCCACCGGGTCGCCGCCGAAATCGTAGATGCCGCCCGTGTCATAGTAGGGATCGCCCGTGTTGAAGGAGCGCAGATAGTCCCCCACCTGCTGGTAGTTCTGCAGATAGGCGGTGGCGTCGGCGTAATAGGCGCTTTTGCGGTGGTAGTAGGCGCTGGTCAGCACGGCCTCGCCGAAACTGAAGCTCCCTTCCATGGTAAGGGCGATCTGATACCACTCGTCCTCCCAGTGGTCCTCGGTGTAGCGGGCCTG
Source organism: uncultured Pseudomonadales bacterium (assembly GCA_964348115.1). GTDB lineage: Bacteria > Pseudomonadota > Gammaproteobacteria > Pseudomonadales > Azotimanducaceae > Azophilus. The sequence goes on along the minus strand of CAYGBY010000033.1, from coordinate 3,990 downwards.
CTCGCGCTTGCCGAATTGCGGAAACACGGAGGTGTCGGCGAAGTGCTGCTGGTTCAGGCTGGCGTCGCCGAAGCCCTCCAGTTCGTAGTACTGGTAGATGCCGGAAAGGTCCACCGTCCAGTTTTCGGTGGGCCAAAAGCGCAAGGCGGCCCTTCCGCCGTACCAGATGGACGAGTTCACGTCATCCTCGACCCTGGCGGCGTTGTCCGAGGTTTGGCCAGGCGTGGGGGCCAAGATGTTGTCCACCCAGCCGGCCTCGTCCGCATGAAACCCCACCAGCCGCAGGGCTGCCCGGCCCGGCGCCAGCGGGATGTTGGCCATGGCGCTCAGGTCGTGGCCAACGCCGCCATCCGTGACGCTGGCGGCCGACAGGTCCACCCAGCCCTCGCTTTGGTCGGCGTCCGGCTTGTTGGTGATGATGCGCAGGGTGCCGCATTGGGCGGCGTCGCCGAACAGCGTGCCCTGAGGTCCGCCAAGGGCCTCCACGCGGGCAACGTCCACCAGCCGCGGATCCGGGTTGTAGCCGGCGGCGGTGATCGGCTGTTCATCGAGGTACACGGAAGTGGTGGCGGAGTCGCTGAAGGTCAGCCCTTGGGCGGCGCAGCCGCGCATGATCACGGAGTTCGCCCCCGGTTGGCGCTCGCTTAGCGCAAGGCCGGGAATCTGGCCGACATAGTCGTTGAACTTGTCGAACCGTTGAAAGCTGATCTCCTCATCGGTGATGGCGGTGATGGCCAAGGGCGTTTCCTGAAGCCGCAAGTCCCGCTTGGTTGCGGTGACGATGATCTCCTCGAGCCTCTGTTCCGCCGCCTCCTGCGCTTGGGCCGTCGCGGTGCCGGCCAGGGTGGCGGCGGAGATGGCCAGCGACAGTTCACGCCTGCCAAGCGGCTTCGCGGGTTTGTTCGCCATCGCGCCCTCCTTGCGGCTCTTCAGGTTTCTGTGCAATCCTACCTTACTGCAAACGGCAGTGCGCAGTTTCCCGACCTATAGGGGCGTAAGTGACCACGCTTGTCGCCACATCAGTCATTCGCGGCAGCCGCCAGGGGGAGAGCCACGGAGGCGTCTACCTCATCGATCTGGCGGGACGGCGGGTGCGGCAAACGGTGGATTGGGACACCGCGGACATCGACTGGCAAGGCCGGGGCTGGGACCGCGGCCTGCGGGGCATCGCCTTTGATGGCGATCGGGTGTTCATCGCCGCCAGCGACGAACTCTATGCCTACAGCCCGCAGTTTGAGCAGTTGGCTTCCTATCCCTGCCGCTACCTCAAGCACTGCCACGAGATCAGCCGTCATGGACGGCGCCTCTATCTCACTTCCACGGGCTTTGACGCCATTCTGGGGTTCGACCTGGATGAAAACCGCTTTAGTTGGGGCTTGCGCATCGCTCGGGACAGACGCGGCCTGCGGGCGGTTCCCTTCGACCCGCAAGGCCGCCAGGGGCCGGCGCCACGCAACCAACTGCACATCAACAGCCTGTCCTGCGCCAGCAGCGCCCTGTACGTCAGCGGCCTGCGCACGGGCGGCCTGCACGCCTTCACCGGGCGACATCTCAAGCTGGTGGCGAGGCTGCCGGAAGGAACCCACAACGCGCGCCTGCATGGCGACGGCCTGTTGTTTATCGATACCCCCAGGAACCTGGTGCGCTATCTGCCAAGCAATGGGCCGCAGCGCGTCTTCAGCCTGCCGGTGTACCGGCCGGATCTGCTCACACACACGCAACTCGATGACTCAAGGGTGGCCAGACAGGCCTTTGGCCGTGGGTTGTGCGCCATTGATCAAAGCCTGGTTGCGGTTGGCTCCTCGCCCTCCACAGTCACCCTATATGACCTGGACAGCGCAAGGACAACGCTTTCGGTGAACCTGTCCATGGATATCCGCAACGCCATTCACGGTCTGGAGACCTGGCCTTTCACCCCCCTGCCCGATTGATGCCTTCATAGCTTGCGTAGCGCGGCAGAATGGGCGCAAGCACCTCGATCAGCGGCCCAAGATGCGCTTCGTAGTGGCGCCAGAAATGTATGGACTTGGCGTGCAGGGGCTGGCGCACCTGTTCGGAACTGGCGGTTCTTATGGGCCGCTGCGTCTCGTGAAACCTCAGGCAGGCGTCCTCCCAAGGCAGTTGGCAATGGTCCAGCAGGCGGCGCGCCTGGCCTTCCAGGTCAAACACCAGATCCTCATATTGCACCGTCAGCACGCGGCCGGGCAGCACGGCGCGCCAGTGGTCCATCATCCTTTGATACTGCAAATAGTATTCGCCGATCTCCAGCAGGTCGTAAACGAAGGTCTGGCCTTTGGCGAACAGTTGCCGGTAGCAGCCGAGGGTGGCGTCCAGGGGGTAGCGCCGCACATCGATGATCGTGGCGTTGGGCAGAATCAGGTGCATAAAGCCGATGGACGGAAAGTTGTTCGGCATCTTGTCCACAAACCGCGGCCGGTCGCTGTTGCGGTGCAGTTTTGCCTGGTTCAGGTAGTCCTGGCCCAAGGCTTGCAAATGGGCCGCCCGCAGCTCCCGGACGGCGAAGGGATAGTTGATGCCGTCGGCGCGGTTGTGGTTAAGAGAGGTGGCCACCCGGCCGATGTAAGGCAGTTCAGCGGTGCCTTCCACTTGGCTGTGGCTGGCCAGGATCTGCTCGATCAACGTGGATCCGGAGCGCGGCAGCCCCACCACAAAGATGGGTGCGGGATCCGGGTTGCCGAGCCTGCTGTTGCGGGCCAGAAAGGGCGCGTCGAACGCTTGGATGATGTCGTCGTTGACCGCCTCGGTCTGCACCGGGTCGTAGTGCTCCAGCAACCGCTGCTTGCTGTTGCCTCTTAGGTAGTAGTCCCAGGCTGCGGCGAAATTGCCCGCATCCTCATTGGCCTTGGCCAGGGCGAACAGAAAGTTGACTGCCGCCTGTTCGGGCAGGGCCTCCTCCTTTTGCAGGGACGACTGCATCGCCCGGATGTCGTCTGGCGACAGCCTGTAGGTTTTGAGATTGGCCAGGCTCCAATAGGCTTCTCCGTTGTCGGGCTTCGCCGCGATGCTGTTCCGATACGCGGCGACGGCGTTCTCCTGCTCGCCCAACGTCTTCGTCGTGTGCCCGAGGCCCAGCCAGGCCCCGGCGTGCCCAGGCCGCAACGCCAGCACCCGGCGGTAGCTGCCCATGGCTTCTTGGGTTTTGCCGGCGGCGGCCTGTACGGAGGCCAGCATGAACCTCGGCTTGGCGCTCTTGGGCTCCAGGCGGGTCGCCTGTTTGAAACAGGCGATGGCCTCGGCGTAGCGGTGCTGTTCCTGCAGAATGCCGCCTAGGTCGAGCAGGGCCAGGGTGAAGTCCGGCGCCAGTGAGATGGCTTTTCTCAGCAATGCCTCCGCCTCATCGACATCGCCTTGGTTGATCATGACCCCGGCCAGCAGGCGCAGCGCGTCCACGTTGCCAGGCTCCCGCCCGAGCAGTGCGCGGTAGCTGCGCTGCGCTTCCGTGAAGCGCCCGGCCTTGTGGTGCTCTGCGGCCAGCGCCAGTTCCCTGCGCTGTGGATTCAATGCGAACGCGGCCTCGAAGGCTGCATCGGACTCCGCGCCCTTGCCCAGCGCCGTCAACGCCCGGCCTAGGGTGTAGAAGGCGGTTTCCGCCTTCGGGTCAAGCCTGATGGCGTTCTCCAAGGCGTCTACGGCTTCAGTTGGACGCCCCGACTCCAGCAGCAGGAAGCCGAGATCTTCAAAGGGCTTGGCGAAACTAGGCGCAAGCTCAATGGCGCGGCGAAGATAGTTCTCCGCCAGATCGAACTCCCGGGACTTGAGCAGCAGGGCGCCGAGCAGGGCGGTCATGTTGACGTCCGTCGCATCCTTGCGGATGGCGTCCCGACATAGCCCCATCGCCAAGCCGATGCGCCCCGCATTGACCAGGCTGACCGCTTGGTTCAGAAGCGCCTGTGCTGAAGGCGGGTTGTCGTTCATCTAGGGAACCTCTGAACAAGTCCCGGAAGCCCGGAGGAGCCTAAAGGGCGTGAT
>CAYGBY010000032.1:0-23991 GCA_964348115.1 uncultured Pseudomonadales bacterium | reverse complement strand
CACGCCCTTTAGGCTCCTCTGGGCTTCCGGGACTTGTTCAGAGGTTCCCTAGGGCAAACCGGCTATGCCAGCGACGATGCATGCGCCGGGGAAGATGAGACCACCAAGGGAACTGTTCCACTTGAGCAAAACGCCGACGCCAGCGGCTGCGCGAAGCCAGTCCGCAGCGCCCCGCGCCACCGGGACGACACCGTGGCTGACATCAGCCAGGGCGCCTCGTCAACAACCCGAACAACCACAAGGCGCCTGCAAGAACGTCGTCGGCAGCCGACTCAAGCGCGGCGGCATGCACTGGACCCGTTGACGGCGCCAACGACATCCTCGCCCTGCGCTGCGCCATCCTCAGCCAACGCTTCGATGACTTCTGGGAGCGCCGCACGAGCGGAACAAGCCGCCCGTCTCACAAATTTGACGTACGCCCAACAACTACCACAAGCAACTCATAAAGGCGCACCGGAATAAGATAGTTGAAACATGGATGCTGCTAGCCCGGCAGCCAGCTAGCTAGGCGACGGACACCGCCCTCGATCTGCGCCAGCACCCGATCGATGGGTTTTTTATGCTCCACCCAGCGCACTTCGAAGACATCCGCGCTGTGGCAGCGCTGCATCAGATATTCATCGCTGGTCATGATCTCATCCACCAATTTCAGATCGAGGGCGCGGCGACCGTACCAAGCTTCGCCGGTGGCCACCTTGGCGAGCTCCACCTTGGGGCGCTTCTCCATTACGAACTCCTGGAAAAGCACATGCAGGTCCTCCATTTCCTCCGTGAACTTGCGGCGGCCTTCGTCGGTATTCTCTCCCAGCACGGTCAGGGTGCGCTTGTAGCGGCCGGCGGTAATGGTCTCCACATCCACGTCGTGCTTTTTCAGCAGGCGGTGGATGTTGGGGATTTCCGCCACAACGCCGATGGAGCCCACCACCGCGAAAGGCGCGGCGATGACCTGGTTGGCCACCGCAGCCATCAAGTAGCCGCCGCTGGCCGCCACCTGATCCACCGCCACCACCAACTTGAGCCCCTGGCTGCGCACCCGCTGCAGTTGGGAGGCGGCCAAACCGTAGCTGTGCACACGGCCGCCGAAGCTCTTCACCCGCACCAGCACCTCATCGCCGCTTTCCGCCTTGGTCAAAATGGCGTTGATCTCATGGCGCAGATGGGACACCTTGGTGGCGTCCAGATCCCCGTCAAAGGTCAACGCATAGACCCGGCTGCGGCGCTCGGCCCCTTGCTCGCGGCCGTTGCCGCCGGCGGCGCGCGCCGTCGCAGGCGTTTCGTCCTGCACTGCGTGCTCTTCACCAGCCGCAGGTGCTTCTCCTGCCGCAGGCGCCTCACGAGCAGCAGGCGTGTCACTAGCCGCAGGCGCCTCATCTGCCGCAGGCGCACCACTAGCCGCAGGCGCCTCATCTGCCGCAGGCGCACCACTAGCCGCAGGCGCCTCATCTGCCGTAGGCGCCTCATCCCCTGCGGACGCACCTTCGGCCTCGTGCACAGCCGCGCCGTCCCCGGCTTCAGCGCCTTTCTCCGCCCGGCGCAGGCGCTTCGCCTCCTGGCGGGACTTCCTGGCCTGGGCCTTGGCCTCCCGCCGGGCGATGCGGCGGTATTGGCTGGGCGTCAACATGGCTTGCTCCAAGCCATGGCGCAGGTTGTCCAGGTAGTCATTGAAACGCACCACCTCCAGAGTGCCTTCCGGCGCATGACGACGTCGGGCGCTGAAGGTGACCAGCGCCGTCAGCACCACCAGAATGGCGGCGACGATGGTTACGGCTTGGGCCAGAAAGGTCAGGTAATCGTACAGGTATGTCATTGAGCGGCGATTCCAAAATGGGCGGCTTACTTTACAGTTCCACACCCATACAAACCATAGCCGACCCCAAGCGCGCGAGAAGTCCCGCATCAGCAATTCCCATTTTGGCGTCCATTGGCGTCTAACCTCACTGTCCGGCGCGTAACGCCCCGCATTTCCGGCTCAATTCGAGCCAAATCGAGCGGCAAACCCTTCCTGTAGAGGGGCTGAAAGCCATAAAGGGAATGGCTGGTCTCGCACGGGAACTCTTGCCCGTGGGCTTGAACTCCACCAAACTAGCCGCTTTTGCGGCGACGCAAGCCAATAAGGCCCTCAATGATCGGCAAAACCAACGCATTTTGGCAGAACTTTCTCGGCCATACCCCCCGCTGGTACAAGTTGACCATCCTAACCTTCCTGGTCATCAACCCCATCCTGTTGCTTGCGGCTGGTCCCTTCATCACCGGCTGGGTGCTGGTGCTGGAGTTCATCTTCACCCTGGCCATGGCGCTGACCTGCTATCCACTGCAGCCTGGGGGCCTGCTGGCTTTGCAGGCCGTAGCCCTGGGCATGACCACCCCGGACATGATCCGCACAGAGGTGTTCAGCAACTTTCCGGTCATCCTGCTGCTGATGTTCATGGTGGCCGGCATCTTCTTCATGAAGGAGTTGCTGTTGTTCACCTTCACCAAGATTCTGCTGGGCATCCGCTCCAAGACCATCATCGCCTTCCTGTTCACCTTCGCCGCCGCCGTTCTGTCCGCCTTCCTGGACGCGCTGACCGTGATGGCGGTGATCATCAGCGTGGCGGTGGGGTTTTACGCGGTGTTCCACAAGGTGGCCTCCGGCAAGAGCTTCGGCGACGAGCACGAGCACGACCATGACGACCACGTAATCGAGGTGCATCGCGAAGACCTGGACCAGTTTCGCGCCTTCCTGCGCACCCTGCTGATGCACGGCGCCGTGGGCACCGCCCTAGGCGGGGTCTGCACCACCGTTGGAGAACCGCAGAACCTGCTCATCGCCAACAAGATGGGCTGGGATTTCATCGAGTTCGTGCAGCGCATGGCGCCGGTGACCATGAACGTGTTTGTTGTGGGCTTGGTGAGCTGCGTCGTGCTGGAGCGGCTGGGCATCTTTGGCTACGGCGTGAAGATGCCCCTGCCGGTGCGTGAAATCCTGCGCCGCTACGACCAGGCGGAGACCGAACGGCGCACCACCCGGGACAGAGCCCGGCTGATCATCCAAGGCATCGCCGGGGGCCTGTTGGTGGCGGCCCTGGCCTTCCACGTCGCCGAAGTGGGGCTCATCGGCCTAATGGTGATCGTGGTGCAGACCGCCTTTAACGGCATCGTCAAGGAGCAGCAGCTCGGCCACGCCTTCGAGGAGGCGCTGCCTTTCACCGCCCTGCTGATCGTATTCTTCGCCATCGTCGCCGTAATCCACGACCAGCATCTGTTCGACCCGGTCATCAACTATGTGCTGAGCATGGACATGAGCGTGCAGCCGGGCATGTTCTATCTGGCCAATGGGGTGCTATCCGCCATCAGCGACAACGTGTTCGTGGCCACGGTCTACATCAACCAGATCAGCGAGGCGTTCAAACAAGGGGAGATCAGCCGCCACCACTTCGAACTGCTTGCGGTGGCCATCAACACCGGCACCAACATCCCCAGCATCGCCACCCCCAATGGCCAGGCAGCCTTCTTGTTTCTGCTGACCTCCTCCCTAGCGCCCCTGGTGCGGCTTTCCTACGTGCGCATGGTGGTCATGGCGGTGCCCTATACCTTCATTCTGGGGCTCACCGGCTGGGCGTCGGTGCACTTCCTGCTGGAATGACGTATGGTGCAGCTGTTGGCAGCGCACGAAGGAAGGAGGAGGCCCCAAGATGAACAGGAATAACCTACCCTGCTTGTTCACCGCCTTGGCGCTTTTCGCCTTGGGCGGGTGCGGCCAACCCCAAGAAGAAGCGGCGCCAGAGCCGCAACGGGAGGCGTCGGCAGCGCCAGAGCCGCAGGCGGCGGCCGCAAAGCCAGCCCCCAACCCCTTGCGCAACCCCTATTTCGGCGACCTGCATGTGCACACCACCCTGTCCATGGACGCCTACGTATTCGGCACCCGCACCACCCCGGACGACGCCTATCGCTTCGCCAAGGGGGAGGCCATCCTGCATCCAAGCGGAAGGCCCCTGCAGTTGCGCGCCCCCCTTGACTTTCAGGCCGTCACCGACCATGCCGGCTTTCTAGGCACCCTGCGGGCCATGGCGGATCCGAACTCATCCTTGGGTCAGCATGAGTTGTCCGCCGTGCTGCGCGAAGCCGACACGCCTTCCGAACGGGCCGACTTCTTCGTCCCGCTGGTGGATATGTTGATGAACCGCCCTGAGGAGGCGCCCAATGATCCGGAGGTGAACCGTCAAGCCTGGCAAGAGGTTGTCGAAGCCGCACAAAGGCACAACGATCCCGGCCATTTCACCACCTTCATCGGCTACGAGTACACCTCATCCGGGCCGGAGTTCCAAAATCTGCACCGCAACGTCATCTTCGCCGGAGGCCAGCCGCCGCCAGCGCCCTTCTCAGCCGGGGATTCGACCAACCCGGAGGACCTGTGGGACTGGATGGACGCGCAGCGCGCCGCCGGCCGCGAGGCGCTGGCCATTCCACACAACTCCAACGGCTCCGACGGCTGGATGTTCGAGAAGACCCTCCACCAATCAGACCGGCCCATGGACGCCGCCTACGCCGAACAGCGCATGCGCAATGAACCCCTGGTGGAGAACACCCAGGTGAAGGGCACGTCGGACACCCATCCGGCGCTGTCCCCAAACGATGAGTGGGCGAACTTCGAGATCATGGACCGGCGGGTGGGCAGCATGCTGTACAGCCAACCCATGGGCAGCTACGTGCGGGAGGCTTGGCTGAACGGGCTGGCCATGCAGGAGACCCAAGGCTTCAACCCCTACCGCTTCGGCGTCATCGGCTCCAGCGACAGCCATGTCTCCGGCGGCTCCTTCCGCGAGGACGACTACTGGGCCAAACTCGGCTTGCTGGATGCGGAACCCATTCTGCGCGGTTCAGTGCCAATTCCCGAACTCAGTTGGGCGGCCGAGACTTGGCTGCGCATGCAATACTTCTTCGCCGGCAATGAGTATCCGCAAATGCCGCCGCCCAACCCGGACGGCAGCCCCAACTACGTGGAAAGCGCCTCACACACCTACGGCGCCGCCGGCCTGGCGGCGGTGTGGGCCGAAGAGAATACGCGGGCTTCCATTTTCAAGGCATTGCAGCGCAAGGAGACCTTCTCCACCACCGGGCCGCGCATCCTGCTGCGTTTTTTCGCCGGCTATGGGCTGCCCGAAGACATCGCCGAGCGTGAGGACGCGGTAGCCGCCGCGGACGCCGGCGGGGTGCCGATGGGGGCGGAACTCTGGGCGCAGCCCGGCGAGGACGCCGCCCCAGCCTTCTTCGCCTGGGTGGCCCGGGCGGCCGACTCAGCCCCCCTTGAGCGCCTGCAGATCATCAAGGGCTGGATGGCGGATGGGGCACCCCAGGAACGGGTGTATGACGTGGCCTGCGCCAATGGCGCGGCGCCGGACCCGGTGACCCACCGCTGCCCGGCGGCGCCGGCGGCGCTGGACCTGACCACTTGCGAATTCGACCAGGAAGCCGGGGCAGCCGTACTGTCCACCCGCTGGCAGGATCCGGAGTTCGACCCGGGCCAGTCCGCCTTCTACTACGCCCGTGCCCTGGAGATTCCAACCTGCCGCTGGTCCACCTGGGACGCCATCCGCGCCGGGGTGGCGCCGCGGGCCGACTTGCCGGCCAGCATTCAGGAACGCGCTTGGTCTTCGCCCATATGGCGCCTTCCGCCGCCGGCGCAAGCATCCAGCTTGACGGACAACGCCAAGGGCGGTGAATAGCCGGCACAGCCAGCACTAGGAGTGTTCACACCAGCGGCCGGTGCGCTGACGCGCAGGGAAGCGGGTGCTTTCGTGGGAGCCTGCGCCGCGGAAGAATTCCTTGGGGATTTCTCCCACTTGGGAGGCGAATGGGATGAAATTCGGGATGGCTGGCCCCTATGAAGGAGCCGTTTCATCCCGTTCCGGCAGGTTTGTGGGATGGAATCCCAACAATCGGCGCCCATGCCGCCGAACCAGTGGTTTTTTGCCCGCGATGTGCAGGCCAGCCTCGTCCCCGTGCGGCGCGGGGCTTTCGAGCAGGCACCGGATGGCGGCGGCCTCCCATTCGGCCAGCGCCCTGTGCGTGTGCATCGGCTAGGCCAGCAGGGAGGAACTGCTGCGCCTGCCGGGCATCGGGCAGACTAAGCTGGAGCGCTATGGGGATGCGTTTCCTGCGGTGTTGCGGCAGGACGCCGCGGCGGTCTCCCCGCTGACGTCCAAGAGCCACACCACCCCTTCCCGGTTTGCGGATCAAACGACCACCGCTGGTGGTTCAGAGGCTGCGTTTGCCACCAAACATCGCCCACCACGGCTGATCGATTGCCTAACCCGCGCATCGCACTGAGCCGCTTTCCCAGCCACAAAAAGAGCGGGCGGGGGTTTGGCAGTTGCTTCCAGGTGATCTGCCTTCACCCATCGATTCACCCTCCGGTTGCCTTTCAGCACCCGGTGTTGGTATGCCGGGGAGTGTTGTCGGAGGAAAGCCCCGCAGCTTCGGCGAATAAAAGACAGCCTAGTGGCTTCTCATCTGGCGGGGGAGGAACAGATACGATGAGCGCAAAACCAGCTGCGCACAACTGGATGGTGCGGATATTCACGTTTTTACCTATCTATATACTGTGAATTCGATCATTTATCCTTATAAGTCATAGGAAATTTCATTGACTAACGACCCGGGATATGGGCAAAATCCTTATTTCCTATCACATCAAGAGAAATGATAGAGCACGAGATGATAGCAAAACTCAAGATTTTCATGGCCGCGGCCTTGCTCGCGGGTGGCTGCGGCGCGGATACGGAATTGGCTCAGCCGGTCGGCGGCGCGAGTGGGCAGGAGCTCGCCGATGAGCAAGTCCTGCGCTGGGGCAACGGAGCCGAACCGCAGACCCTAGATCCTCACCGGGTGGTGGGTGTGCCGGGTGCAAACATCGTTCGGGACCTCTTCGAAGGGCTGATGAGCGAAGCGCCGGACGGGAAGGTGATCGCGGGCGTTGCTCGATCGTGGATCATTTCCGACGACGGCAAGTCATACGTGTTCAAGCTGCGGCGGGATGCGCGCTGGTCGAACGGCGAGCCGCTTGGAGCGGACGACTTCGTGTACAGCGTTCGCCGGAGTTTGGACCCAGCGACCCAATCACGCTACACCTTCATCCTCAACCCGATCCTCAACGCCAAGGCCGTGACCGCTGGAGACCTCCCGACCACGGAGCTGGGTGTGCGTGCGCTGGACTCCCAGACGCTTGAGATAAGGCTAGAGAACCCAACGCCCTACTTCCTAGAGCTGCTCACGCACTCCGCCAGCTATCCGGTGCATAGGCCCAGCGTTTCAGCGCACGGTAACCAGTACGCCCGCGTCGGCAACTTGGTGTCCAACGGCGCCTATCAACTCGCTGAGAGGGTGGTCGGATCCCACATCAAGCTCATTCGTAACCCCGAATACTGGAACGACGAGAATACCACTATCGATGAAGTGTTTTTCTACCCGATGAAAGACCCCTCTGCCGAACTGAACCGATACAGGGCCGGAGAAATCGACATCACGAATTCAGTACCGTTTCCGATGATCGCCCGGCTGAAAGACAACCTGCCGGATGAGCTTATGGACGGTCCGCTGTTCGCTACGTACTACTATAGCCTCAATACAACAACAACTTTCAAGGACAACACCCCGCTGCGTCAAGCCCTGTCGCTGGCAATCGACCGCGACACCATCGTAGGTCTCACCGCCGCTGGTCGGGCACCCGCGTATAGTTGGGTCCCTCCGGTGCAGAACTATCCGGGATCTCTCATGGAGGAAGCGACCTGGACGCAGGCGCAGCGCAACGACAAGGCCCGCCGCCTCTATGCTCAGGCGGGCCACTCGAAAGCGAATCCGCTTCGCCTGCAGATTATCTACAACTCCTCGGAGGATCACGAACGCGTCGCCCTAGCCATCGCTTCGATGTGGACTTCGTTGCTTGGCGTGGAAGTTGAAGTCGTAAACATGGAGTGGAATGCCTATCTGACCACGTGCTAGGAGAAGATCGAGGCGGAGGTCTGCCGAGCGGGCTGGGTTGGTGATTATATCGACGCCTACACCTTCCTGGAGTTGTTCCACAGCTCAAGCGAGCTGAACAACACCGGCTGGACGAGCTTCGAATACGACCGGCTGCTTGCCCGAGCGAGCGCCGAAGGCGACCTGCAGCGTCGCGGGGAACTGCTCCAGCTAGCCGAGAGGATCCTCTTGGAGTCCATGCCCTTTATCCCCTTATACTTCTACACACGAACCCGCATGGTCAAGCCTTGGGTGAGCGGCTTCGAGTCGAACTACCTCTCCCACCATCGGACGAAGGATCTTAAGATCCTGGCCCACTAGAAGAGTGGTTTACACGTGTTGGGATACACTGTTCGCCGACTGCTTGCAGCGCCGCCGACGCTTCTCATCCTAATCGCGGCAGCGTTCACTCTCATCCGCGTGGCTCCCGGCGGGCCATTCAACTTGGAGAGGCCGCTAAGTTCGGAAAAGCTTCAAATACTCGAGGCCTTCTATGGCCTGGACAAGCCCCTCCATGAGCAATTCGTACGGTACGTCTGGGGGCTGATGCAGGGGGACTTCGGGCCATCGTTGCGTTACCAGGACTTCTCGGTGGCCGAACTTCTCATGACTGGATTTCCCGTTTCGCTACGGCTGGGCGCCGCCGCCATGGCGCTGGCGCTGCTGGTGGGGATCACCGCCGGGAGCCTTGCTGCACTGCGGCAGAACACGCGCACCGACTACGCAGTAACCGGCGCGTCAATGATTGGCATCTCGATCCCCAACTTCGTCATGGCGCCTTTTCTGATCTTGATCTTCGCCATCTATCTAGGATGGCTGCCCGCTGGCGGGCTGGGGGACAATTCCCCGCGCAACATGGTGTTGCCAGTGATCGCACTGGCGCTTCCTCAGATTGCCTACATCTCCCGGCTGACACGCGGGAGCATGATCGAGGTCCTGCGCAGCAACTTCATCCGCACTGCCCGGGCGCAGGGACTACCCATTCAAAAGATCGTGCTGAAGCACGCGCTCAAGCCCGCGCTGCTGCCAGTGGTGTCCTATCTCGGCCCGGCGACGGCGGCATTGATCACCGGCTCGGTGGTCATTGAACAGATATTCGGCGTTCCGGGGGTTGGACAGCACTTCGTTGACGGTGCGAACAATCGCGACTACCCGCTGGTCTTAGGCGTGGTGGTGTTGTATGGGACGCTGATCATCGCTTTCAACCTGCTGGTGGACCTAGCTTATGCATGGCTGGACCCCAAGGTCAAGTACTCGTGAACGCGGCAGCCGAGGCAATCCAGGGACAACGGGAAGTTGCCGGCAGCAGCCTGTGGGTCGACGCTCGGCGCACCCTGCGCAGGAACCGCGCCGCCATGGTCTCAGCCGTTGTCATCGGCGTCATGGCCGTGGCGGTCCTCGTCGGGCCCTTGTTCACCCAGTGCTACGACTGCCCAAATTACGGGAACGCAAACCAGCCCCCGTCCTGGAGACATTCGTGCGGCACCGACGAACTAGGGCGGGACCTGTTGGCGCGCATCCTGCACGGCGGCCGCATCTCGCTGACGGTGGGTCTGGCGGCGACGCTGGTCAGCTTGCTCATCGGCATCAGCTACGGCGCCATCGCCGGCTACTTCGGCGGTCGGCTGGACAACCTGATGATGCGCGTCGTAGACATCCTCTATGCGATCCCCTTCATATTCGTCGTCATACTGCTCATGATGCTCTTCGGGAGGCACATCGTTCTGCTCTTCGTCGCCCTGGGCTCCATCATTTGGCTGGACATGGCAAGGATCGTTCGCGGCCAGACCCTGAGCCTCAAGCACCGGGAGTTCGTCGAGGCGGCCAGGGCGCAAGGGGTGGGGACGTTCGCGGTGATTCGCCGTCACATCGTGCCGAACCTGCTGGGGGTGGTCGCCGTGTACGTGACGCTGACCATACCCCAGGTCATCCTCATGGAAAGCTTCCTCAGCTTTCTTGGTCTCGGGGTTCAGCCGCCCATGCCGTCGTGGGGTGCGCTCGTCAAGGACGGTCTGGGAGCAATTGAGAGTGCGCCTTGGCTGTTGTTCTTCCCGGCGTTGTCTCTCGCGACCACTCTTTTCTGCTTCAACTTCCTCGGCGACGGCATGCGCGATGCGCTTGATCCAAAGGATCGCTAGTGCGACTCCGATCATGAGACTGCTTCAAGTTCGTAATCTGAATGTCCGTTTCGATACCCAGGACGGAGAGGTTCATGCCGTGAGGGATCTTGACTTCGACCTTGGCCAAGGGGAAATCCTCGGTGTGGTGGGCGAGTCGGGCTCCGGCAAAAGCCAAGCCGTACTGAGCCTGGTGGGGCTGCTGGCCGACAACGGCCGTGCGACCGGCACGGCGTTGTTCGAGCGGGAGGATCTGCTGGCGCTTTCCGCAGGCGAACTGCGGCGAATTCTCGGTCGGCGCATCTCCATGGTCTTCCAGGATCCGATGACGTCGCTGAACCCCTACCTGACCATCGCACAACAGATGACCGAAGTTGTGCGCGAGCACGATGGGGCGAGCCGCAAGGCGGCCCGGGAACGGTGCCTGAAGCTGCTGGAGGCGGTGAAGATCCCGGACGCGGATTCCCGGCTGGACTGCTATCCCCACGAGCTGTCGGGCGGCATGCGCCAACGGGTCATGGTCGCGGCGAGTCTGCTGCTGGATCCGCAGATCCTGGTGGCTGACGAGCCCACGACGGCACTGGATGTGACGGTCCAGGCGCAGATTCTGGAACTCATGCGGGACCTCAACCGCCGACGGGGCACGGCCATCGTGCTTATCACGCACGATCTAGGCGTGATCGCGGGGCTGTGCGAGCGGGTTCTGGTGATGCACGACGGGGAACTGAAGGAGCAGGGGAACGTGCGGGACGTCTTCCATCGACCTCGCCATCCTATTACGAAGGCACTGCTGGAGGCTGTGCGGAGGCGGTACGCGGAGCGGGCGGAGCAGCTAGCCCCGGCTACCGGCGGAGCAAAGTCCGCGGCACCGGCCGCGCCCGCACCGCCGCTGGCCGAATCCGCGCTGTTGAGCGTGGACGACTTCAAGGTCCACTTTCCGGTTCGCACCGGTGGCTGGCTGGGGCGAAAGCAAGCAGTGCGGGCCGTGGACGGCGTGGGCCTGGAGTTGCGCCCCGGCGAGACAGTGGGGATCGTAGGCGAGTCCGGCTGCGGCAAGTCGACGCTCGCCCGGGCCATCCTCGGGCTGGTGCCGCCTACAGCCGGCAAAGTATGGTTGCTGGGGCGGAGTGTCGGCGATCTGGACAAGCGCTCACTGCGGGAGATGCGCCGGCATGTCCAGGTCATCTTTCAGGACCCCCTGGCTTCGCTCAATCCGCGAATGACTGTGGCCAACATCGTCAGTGAACCCCTCTGGACCCACTTCCCGGAACTCGACGCCGAAAGGGTAAGGGCGCGGGCCGCCGACGCATTGCGTCGAGTGGGACTCAGCGGCCGTGAGCTGAATCGCTATCCCCACGAGTTCTCCGGCGGGCAATGCCAGCGAATCAGCATCGCCCGAGCCTTGGTGCTTGAGCCAAAGGTCATCATCTGCGACGAACCGGTCAGCGCACTGGACGTTTCCATCCAGGCGAAGATCGTCAACCTGCTCATGGACCTTCAGGCGGACTTCGGTCTGGCGCTGATCTTCATCTCCCACGATCTGGCGGTTGTTCGACACATCAGTCACCGGGTCATGGTCATGTACCTGGGCCGGATCATGGAGGTGGCGTCGCGGCGGGCGCTGTACAAGACGCCCCGGCATCCCTATACGCGGGCGCTCATCAGCGCCGTGCCGATACCCGACCCCGACAGGGAGCGGACGCGGGTTGGGGAGTTGCTTCCGGGTGACCCGCCTTCACCCACCGACCCGCCCTCCGGCTGCCCCTTCAGCACCCGGTGTCGGTTTGTCGAGGAGCGTTGTCGGATAGAAGCCCCGCAGCTTCGGCAAATCGCGGAGGACTGCCAAGCGGCTTGTCATCGGGCGGGGGAGGAACAGCTGCGATGAGCGCAAAGCCCGCTCCATCCAAATCGAATGCGTATATCCTCAAACTGCATCATCCTCCGGCTCTCTCCGCACTTCGCCACGCCCCTGTCGTCTCCTCAATCTCCTTGAAAGTCAAGACTCCACAACCTGACACTTCGTATTTAGTGCTAATCAAGTAAGAAAAAATGGAGTTGAATTCCGTTTTCGAATGGACTATCATCATTCTCCGCTCCGATAGAGAAGAAAGGACAGATGGAAAAAAGCATGCGATACGACAGGCCATCGCTGAAGCATCCGTACAAAATTGTAGTCATCGCCATCGCCTTGCTCGCCGTTATGGCGCCTTGGGGGAAGACAGCAGCCGTGTGCGTAATAGAAGCGGCTGAGGATGCACAGGCCGAAGCTTGGTCTTGGCCCTCGGTCAGCTGCATTGAGGTGGTAAAGAGCGCGTCGCCGATCGAGATACCACTCAGAACGGATTATGCGGGTGGCGTTGAGACCGAGGTGGCCTTGGGCAGGGCGCTCGGCGAGCAGTCCTCGTGCACACCGCCATTGCTGCCTCTGCCCATCTGCCCAAGGCCGGTGTGCCCAAGGCCGGTGTGCCCGAAGCCGGTGTGCCCGACTTGCAATCGGACAGGGATGAGCAGCTTCGACTTGTTCTCGATGCCCGATGAAGGTTAAAAGTCGGCTCTGGAGCTGGTGAGCGAATCAACGTCCGCCCTTTAATACCAACAGGAAGTCAATAATGAGCTACTCTGAACTTCACGAGCACTTCAAGGAGATCGGCAACCTCAAGCACAGCCTTGCCATGCTGATGTGGGACGCCCCGGTCAACATGCCGCCCGGAGGCGGCGCTGCCCGAGCCGAAGCGATCGGGGCGCTGGAGAAGGTCATTCATGAACGCATCGCCGCGCCTCACTTGGGGGAACTGTTCAATTCCGCCTCAGGAAGGACTCCTTGGGAGGTTGCGAATCTTTCCGAAATGCAAAAGGATTGGACGCGGGCGAGAGCAATACCCGCCAATTTGGTCAGTGCGCTCGCACAGGCAAGATCAACCTGCGAACAGGTCTGGCAGGATGCCCGCCCCAAGAATGACTGGAACCGCGTAGCCGTCGAGTTGGAGACGGTCATCTCCCTGACGGGTCAACGAGCCGCCGCCCTCGCGGATGCACTGGACTGCGACCCTTATGACGCCCTGCTGGATGAGTACGAACCTGGGTTAAGCCGCGCCATCATAGACCCCATCTTCGCTGAGCTTGCAAAAGTGCTGCCGCCAATCATCGATGCCGCTATCGGGCGCCAAGCGCAACCGACAACGCCGAAGGGGCCATTCCCCATAGTACGTCAAAAAGCGCTCGCCCGGGAGTTGATGATCGCATTGGGCTTCGATTTCTCCCGCGGCCGGCTTGACGTAAGTGCGCATCCGTTCACCGGCGGCGTCCGCGACGACACTCGACTGACGACGCGCTTCGACCTAAACGATCCCCTAAAGGCGATTATGCCGGTGATTCACGAGACCGGCCACGGACACTACCAGCAGAATCTGCCCCCTGCCTGGGTGGGACAGCCGGTTGGGGAAGCAGGCGGTTTCGCACTGCACGAAAGCCAGTCCCTGCTGTTTGAAAGGCAAATTGCCCGAGGAGACGCCTTCTTGGAATTCCTCGCACCCATCGTTCAACGCCACGCCGTTGGCGCCGAGACGGACGCTGCCGAATGGCAGCCCGAAAATCTCGCAAGACTAGTAAGGCATGTCAAGCGCGGCCTGATCCGTGTGGATGCCGATGAGCTAAGCTATCCACTACACATCATTTTGCGATATGAGCTGGAAACGGCTCTCATCGCCGGTAGTCTGGCCGTGGCCGACCTTCCCGAAGCATGGGATGCAAAGATGCGCGAGCATCTCGGGTTGTCCACCGCCGATAATCACAAGGACGGCGTGCTTCAGGACATTCATTTCTTCGCCGGCTATATTGGGTACTTCCCAACCTATTCAATCGGCGCTGTAATGGCGGCGCAGTTCCACCAGTCCGCGGCTCGCGAAATTGATGGGTTGGATCAAGCAATTCGGAAGGGCAAATTCGGAGAACTGCTCGAATGGCTTCGGCTGAAAGTACACAGCCTGGGTCGATCAAAGCCGAGCATGGAATTGCTGGCGGACGCCACCGGCAAGCCGCTCGGAACCACCGCGTTTCTGCAGCACCTCAATTCCCGCTACGCCGCATGACGTTATCGGTGAAGCGTCCGAGCGAATGGTGCGTAACAGACGAGGCGATCCGGTTGATTTGGCGGGGTGCCCCCCGTACCTTCAAAGAAGGCATCGACGGCGGGCGATTCGAAACAAGGGCAGTTCACCACCGTCGCTGAACCGCATTCAGTTAGGAGCCGCGGCGACGATCTTAAAGTCAGTGATCTCCTCGGGTTTTGGGGGCCTTGTCCATTAGGAGGATTTCCTTTTTCAAACCGGTCGCCTGCTTGGGCGAGGAGGGCAAGCGGCAGCCGCTCGCGCTTTGGCTGTGCTTCCGGGTACGGAAAAGGCCGCATCCAGACGCCATCAAGAAAGCACGTAACTTTGAACAAAGAAGCTCCGGAGGCTTCCGTGCTAAAATACGCTGAGTTTATATTGGCGGTGTTGATCGCCCACAAGGACGACAAAGTTCGTCTTCACATAGAGGAACTCCAGCAAGCGTGGTTCAGGGAGATGGCGCCGGATGGAGAGGTATTTGCCCCACATGCAGACTACGTCGGTCAGTAGCGTCGTATCTGCAAACACATTAGACGACCAGTGCGCCAAGCACGACGGTGCAGCACTTGCCAAGCAGAACCTGCGGCGGCGGACGCCGCTTGACCGGACCGAGTTCAGCGGCTGTGCCGGTTGGGGTGCCGTCAGGTATTGTCGTCGGCGCTCGTCGTGTCCCGCAACCGCGGAGCATGTGCGTCTACCTGAATGATCCACCCCAAAGGAGCAACTCATGGACCACAAACTCTTCTCCGACGCCCTCGGCTTGTCAGAGCCTTGGTTTGTCAAAGGCTTGGACTTCGATAAGGGCAGGCACCGGCTCACCGTGCGCATCGACTTCCCCAAGGACGCTCGCTTCGCGGTCGGGGGCGACGGCGGCCAGCACCCTGTGCACGACACCCAGACGCAGTGCTATCGCTACCTCAACTTCTTTCAGCACGAGTGCGAGCTTGAGGCGCGGGTGCCCCAGGTGAGGCTGCCGAAGGGGGAAATGGTGTGGGTCGAGCCGCCTTGGGCGGGCCGGGTCCGCAAACATGACGACGCCGCCCTCTTTGTCAAGGAAATGACAGAGGCAGTGGCAGGGTTGCAGGCGTTCGTAAAGGGCTTCGTGAAGGGTTCACAAACGACCATTCCGCAAGAGGCCATCGAAGCGATGGCAAACTGGTGCTCGCACCTCAACGCACTTAACGAATTTGTTCGTTTGGCAAACCTCATCGAAGAGGCCGCAGCCTCGCTCGGTGTCAAGGCCTCCCAGTTGAATGCCCACTGGAAGCTGCCCTTTTTCCAGTCCCCCGAGAAGCGAAAGAACCTGCTCACGCACACCGAGAAAATCACCAAGAAATCGGTCCAGGAGAGAGCCGCCAAGGCGCTTGACGGGAGCACGAAACTCGATGACCTTGAACGCAATATGGAGAAGCACAAGAAGAGTAGCCAAATTTACCTCGAAATGGCCACTAAGCACGGGGACTTCGTTAAGCGCTTCCAGGACTCCCGCCAGGAATTCATAGAGCTGATCAGCGCACCGGGCAAACCCTTCGATCCTGAACACCGCTATCTCGACGACTGGAAACGGTTCATGCGCGACCGCAATGCACGGGTGAAAATGCGCGGGGTGGACCCTAACGGAGATTTGGTCAAGGCATTGCGTGTCAAGCGAGGATGGACGCAGCATCAGCTTAGAGTTGAGGTTCAGAAACGCACGGACGACAACCTCAACATCCGAACCATCCGACGCGTGGAAGCAAGCGAACGGGTCGATACCGAGACGATCAAAGCGATCGCCAAAACGCTGGATCAGTACTGGAGATCACTCGTTCTATAAAAAGCTCAGCCTCGAGATGCTTGCAATGAAAGCGGGGTTTGTTCGCGCAGATGTCGCCCCAGACCAACTAGGCCTGAGTCGGCCTGCGAACTGCGCACCGATCGGCACCTCAACTACCTGATTTCTTTGGAACGCCTAGGGTTACAGTTCGACGCCGTTTCACACTGAGAGTAACGATCCGATTCCAAGTCACGCTGGTGTGAACGCCGTGTCAAGACCTCGTGCTGGGGCGGAGACGAGCCATTGGTCAGGCTTTGGTCAGGCGCCTATACAGATCGCCAGCTTCTACCTTCAGGCTGAAGTTGCCCCTTGCGATGTCTTGCGGCGTTCGACCGGCCGCGTTTTCACAAGTCGTATTCGCCCCTGCGTCGAGCAGGGCCGTAATCTTGGGTCTCCCAAAGCGCGGTTCCTCAAAATCTGCAACAGCGAGATGCAACGGCGTGTTGCCTTTCCCATCCTGTGCGTCTATGTCCCCGCCGTTCGAGACCAATGCCTCGCAGTTGGATAACACGCATGGAAGTTTCTGCGCGAAGTAGTGCAAAGGCGTTCTCCCGGAGGCGTCCCGTGCGGCAACGTCCGCACCAGCATTGACCAGCACCTCTACTACTTTGCCCTCCCTCGCAGAGTGAATAGCAACATGAAGGGGCGTTGCTCCTTTCTCATCCCTCGCCATTACATCGCACCCCGCCGCGAGCAGGTAGCGAGCACCGGCAACGTACACCGCGGTATGGAGTGGGGTATGGCCGTCGATGGTTCGCGCATGCGGGTCCGCTCCCGCCCTGAGCAGAACATTAATCGCAGCCGTACTCGGGTCACATCGAGTGGCGCAGTGTAAGGGGGATTTACCCCTTTGGTCTTTCGCGTTCGGGTCTCCGCCAGCGTCGATGATGGCTTGAATCGTCATCCAGTCACCAACAGATGCTGCAGAGTGCAGGGGCGTATAACCGTCTCTATCGCGGGCTTTCGGATCAGCTCCTGATTTCAACAGTGTATAAACAGCATCCGGATTGTTAGTCGCCGCCCAACAGTGCAGGGGCGTACTGCCGTCTTGGGTAGGTACTGTGACGTCTGCGCCAGCATCAATGAGGGCTTGGACCACCGCGGTGTTACTGTTATCGCGGCTGTGCATGGGCGTACAGCCATTTTGGTCCTGTGCGTTCGGATCAGCGCCCGCGTCCAGCAGCGCCCGTGTGACATGCGCCCTTTCGTTGAGGTGGGCGGCCAAATGCAGCGGCGTTTCCCTACCGTCATTCCGCATCGCCGGGTCGCCGCCCGCCGCTAACAGCGCAAGGACGACGACGGCGTTGTTGTAACAAGCGGCAAGGTGCAGGGGCGTGTAGCCCTCGTTGTCCCCCACGTTGGGGTCACCGCCCGCGTCCAGCAGGGTCTGCGCGACGCGTGCATCTCCATTGAACTCCGCCGCCATATGGAGCGGCGTTCTCCCTTCGTCATTCATCATCGCTGGCCTGCCGCCGGCCTCTAACAGTGTGCGGGTGACGACGGCGTTGTTGTTCCAAGCAGCAAGGTGCAGGGGCGTTGAGTCAGTGTAGTCCTCCACGTTGGGGTCGCCAACGGCCTCCAGCATCTCCGTGACGCGTTCATTTCCATAGAACTGTGCTGCCAAATGCAGCGGCGTGCGGCCGTAGTAGTCGCGTGAATTCGGATCATCCCAGTCCACGTTGATAGGCTTAGCAGAGAATGACCTGCGGTGGGATGAAGCGTCGCGTGAAATCGGATCACGGTCCACGCTGATAGCTGCTTGAACGGGAGCCTGATCTCCGTTTTGAGGACCGGGCAGTGCCGGCCACCCATCGAGACAACCGTTTCCGTCAATGATTCCAATTGTGCCCGATCTATTCGTGTCGATGAAATATGCATCGCTGCGAAGCAGTTTACGCAGCCTGTGGACGAGCTGGTTGAGACTGTGCTCCCGGTCGATTGCGGACTCTCGCGCTCCTGGCCAAACAGCATCGATGAGCTTGTCGCGGTCGACGCACCGACCGTAGTCGTCAAGCAACGCCTCCAGCAATGCGCGTATTTTCGGCATTCGGTATAAATTGTGGACGCCTCCGCCGGGGCCCGTGTCTTTCAAGACTCCACTAGCGGGGTCGTATTGCCAGTCCTTCCCAATACGATGCGATCCCATCGTTGATGTCCTTTTCCAAGCCACCACTTAACAAGCCAACTATTTAACCCTGCGGAGCCCGGAGGCGCAAGCAAACAACCGTAGCTGTGAGGTCAATAAGATGTGATGTGACTGGACTTCGAAATTCTGTTGGCTGCACGATCGCCAAAAAGGAGGCCCGGACCCTCAGCAAGGCCTTCCACCCGTTTAGCGGATCGCTTATCCTTTAACCAACAGGAAAGCGCCACCGACTTGGAACCACTGACAAACGCACCACGACAGCAGGAGTCACACATGCCCAACCTCAAAGCGTACCGGCCCTACCCATTTACCCTCAACGACACAAGGCTCGCGTTCGACATCCGCGACGGGCGCACAACGGTGGAGTGCACGTTCAATATAGCTCGCAAGGGCGACGCCAAACCGGATGAACCCCTGGTTCTCGATGGCCAGACGGTGGTGCCCCGGGACGGCAAGCGGGTGCGGATCATGGACCTGCTCTCCTTAAGCTTCAACGGTCGGAAGTTGTCCGACAACGAGTACAGGCTCGAAGAGAACTCCCTCACCGTGTTCGACGTCGGCAGCGGCGGCGAAGTCAGCATGCGAACCCGCATTCAGCCCGAAAACAACTCCGAGATGCTCGGCCTGTACAAGACCCCGGAGGACGAAGACGACCTCTACACCACGCAGTGCGAAACCGAGGGGTTCCGGCGCATCACGTTCTATCCGGACCGCCCCGACGTCGCATCCGTGTTCACTGTCTCGGTAACCGCCAACGCAAAACGCTACCCGGTACTCCTGTCGAACGGAAACCTGTTGCGCACGGAGACCGTCTCGGGACGACGAACGGCCGTGTGGCATGATCCTAATCCAAAGCCCAGCTATCTCTTTGCGCTGGTCGCCGGCGACCTCACGGTGACGAGAGGTACGTTCCAGAAGCACCCCGATCGGCCCGACGAACCTCCGGTAGTCCTCGAAATCTACACCAAGGCGGCCGACCAGGAACATTGCGCTCATCCGATGAAGGCCCTCAAGGCCGCCATGCAGTTCGACCAGGAACGATTCGATCGCTTCTATGACTTAGACCGCCACATGATCGTCGCCGTCAAGTCCTTTTTGTTCGGCGCCATGGAGAACGTCAGCCTCAATATCTTCAACGTTGCCAGGCTAATCGCCTCCAAGGACATAGCAACGGATGCGAATTTCCTCGACGTCGAGCGCGTTGTTGCACATGAATACTTTCACCACTTTTCTGGCTATAAAGTTCGCATCCGCGACTTCCTTCAGATCGCTTTAAAGGAAGGCTTCACTGTTTTCCGCGACCAGGAGTTCACGGCGTCATTGACTTCCGAAGCCTTGCAGCGGATCGTCGATGCCACGTTCCTACGCCGTAACCAATTCCCCGAAGACGCCGGGCCGAATGCCCATCCCGTCCAGCCAAAAGATCTGCGCAGGATCGAGAACGCCTACACAACCACCATCTATTACAAGGGCGCGGAGCTGGTGCGGATGCTCCAAACGATTCTCGGCAGGAACCGGTTCAAAGACGGGTGCAACCGATACTTCGAAGACTACAACGGCAAAGCGGTAACGTTGGAGCACTTTGTACGGGCAATGCACGATGTTTCCGGCATCGATCTGCAGCAGTTTCACTTGTGGTACCACCAAGCCGGCACACCCACCTTATCAGTCAACGAGCAGGTCAGCGACTCAGGCATTCGTCTTGAGATTGAACAGTCCTGCCCGTCTACGCCGGGACAGCCGGAAACGGAGAAGCAACCGTTCCATGTTCCCGTGGCTATCGGCCTAGTCGGACCCAACGGCGAAGAGCTGCTCGACGCATCGGAAGCCGTCCATGCCAACGCACAATCCAGTGCGGCGATCGAATCCCCCAACGAAGACGGTACAGTTGTGCTTCATCTCACCACCGCCCGGGCGGAAGTTGCCTTCGATGGCGTTCCGGCGGGATCCAGCGTCAGCTTTCTGAGGAACTTCTCCGCTCCGGTCACCGTCCACTGGAACCGGAGTCCAGAAACGCTGGTCCATCTGGCCAAGCGCGACAACGACGCTTTCGGGCGTTGGGATGCGTCCCAAAAGCTGGCCTCTGCGGCCATCCTGGCCTTGGCGGGCGGCAAGCCCGTCAACACCAACGCAAACGCAGGTCCTGCGGTCGTCGATTCCTATCTCAAGCTGGTCGGCGACCTCGCGGAAACGGCGGGCCACGCGCCTGACGATGGTGAGGCGAAGACGCTCATTGCCGACATGCTGACTTTGCCGACGGAAATGGATGTGCTGCTTCAGTCTCCGGGCGCGGACATCGGCGCTATCGGGAAGGCCAGGGAATCGCTAACCAAACGCATTGCCGGATTGGATGTCGATTGGCAGGCAATTGCGGAGTCCAATCGCGACGCAGGTCCGTATTCCAGGGAATTGCCCGCCGTCGCACGGCGCAAGCTGAAGGGGGCCGCTATCAGCTATTTGGCGCACCATCTCGACGCGCACAGTCCGGAGCGGGCGCTGGCGCTGATCACCTCGACACTCGACCAGGCCGACAACCTGACCGACCGACTGATCGCGCTCAACGGCCTGTTGCGTCTTGAGTCGATCGACGAGGCGGAAAAGATCACCCACCTGGACGCGTTTCTGGAGACTTGGCAGGAAAAGGAACTCGTTGTCGATGCCTGGTTCACGGTGCAGGCCGCCTGTCCGTCCTGGGCTTCGCTTGACCGCATAGAAGCGCTTCGCTCGCACCCCGCGTTTCGGCCGCGAAACCCAAACCGGCTCCGGGCGCTCTACGGCCAATTCGCGAACCGCAACGTTCGATTCCATGAACCTGGATGCTATCGGTGGTATGCCGAAAAGGTGCTTGAAATCGACGCGTTCGCACCGGTCTTGGCCGCCGCGTTCGCACGGGCGCTGAGCTGCTGGGCATTGTTGGACAGCAATCGTTCACGGTTGATGCGCATGGCATTGGAGGGTCTGGAGTCCGGTGAACTGTCCGAGGAACTCGGCGAGCTGGTCGAGAATTCCGCACGGTGGGCTGGTCAGGCCGTGTAGACAGGTTCCTCAAGTCGTCGCGCCGTGATCGAACAGCAGGCAAGTGTTTTCCAATGTGGAAATGAGCCTGAAGGAAGGGGGCCGTGGGGAAGTCCTGCCGGGCCGGTCTCCGGGGGTTGATTTGAGTGCTGATGATGACTCTTCCGGGGCCCTCCGCGCAAGCGGAGGGGGCCTTTGGATGCCGTTGATCCCTGATTGCCCCGTCCTTGAAGGGCGATCCCCCGGTTCGGGGCGTTACGTTGGGGCGCTCACGCGATGCCCCCGCCACTTCGATCCACCCCTCCCGGCTTCCGGGAAGGGCCGGCGTCAGGCGGCGGCCCAGGCCTCGGCGATGCGGCGGCACAGCGCACCGCGGGCGGCGTTGCGCGCCCCCCGGCGGCCTTGCTGCCGGTCTGCGCGAAGGCCGTCGCGTCGAGCTGCTCGAAGGTCACGCCGGGCTTCAGATGCCCTTCCGCGCCCGGCAGCGCCGCTTGGTCCGCCCCTTTTTGTCCTCCACCTCGGTGGGGAGCAGGCAAGGGCGGTGGAAGTTGAGGAACGGGGAGGGGACGCCCTAGGTGAAGGCGTCGACGTCGGCGGCGAACGCCTTGGGAATGTGGCCGCGGCCGAGCCGCCTCCTGACCACCGAGCCGTTCTTGCCCTCCACCAGCGCGTTGTCGTTGGAGCGCCGGGCGCACGACTTGGTGAAGTTCCCGATGTGGGGCTTGCTGAGCAGACCGGCCACTCGGTGGTTGATGTGCTCGGAGCCGTTGTCGGCGTGGAACTCCTTGATCGCAAAGCGGAAAGTCTTGATGATCCCCTCAAGAACGGGGACCGGGAGCCGCTCCGAGATCGCCTCCGCCGTGCCCACGCGCCGGCACTGGGCCATCTCGTCGACCAAGTTGATGTGGCGCACGCCCTTCACCCCGTCCCGGCCGCCCTGGCGCGCCGTGCGCGCCGCCTGGCAGGTCCGGGTCCCGCGCAGGTTGTGCAGGCGGCAGTTGGACAGCCCCCCAGCCGCTCGAAGCGCGGGGCGCCGAACACCCCGGCCATGCGGCGCAGCACCTTCCGCGTGGCCGGGCCCGACATCCGCCCGAAGCCGCCGTCCGCCTCCGCCAGCAGGCGGATGTCCGCAGCCGTGTGCTTGCGCCGGAACGGCTTCGCCGGCGGCCCACCCCGGCGGTCCTCCACCGCCCCGGTATCCCGGTGGCGCCGGATCAGCCGCGCCACCTGCGCCCGCGACGGGCCGGTCGCCTTGCCCAGGCACGCCCGCAGCAGGCCCTTGGCCGCCCGGCCCGCGCCGCGGCAGCCGAACCGCGCCAGTGCGCGACGGATGAAGTCGTGCGCCGACGCCCGGTCGGCGGCCAGCTTGATGTCCAACGGGCCGCCGCCCTCCACGAAGGCCTGAACCGCCTCAAACGTCCTTATCCGCTCGGTCTGAAGTGTCACGATCATCCTCCGATGATCCCAAATCCCGACCCTTCAGGCTCACTTCACGTTGGAAAACCCACCCCCATTCAGGCTTACTTCTCATTGGACAAGGCTGGCAGAGGCCATCCGGAAAAAGTGTGGAGCGAGACGTCCAAGCCGAGGCGCTTCCTGACGATGGCGACCAGCACATAGACCGACACGGCGACCCAGATCTGCGTCTTCACCGCGTTCTCCGACGTCCCGAGGAACGACTTGATGCGCAGGTGCTGCTTGATCCACTTGAAGAACCGCTCCACCTGCCAGCGGTGTCGGTGGAGGTCGGCGACGGTCCCCGCCGGGACCGCGAAGTGGTTGGTCAGGAAGTTGAACGTCCTCCCGGATTGCGCGTCCCGGCACTTCACGCGCCGCAGGGGCTGGGGGGCAGTCCCCGCTCGTCTTCACGCCCGTCAGGACGATGGTCTGGTCGCACCGGACGCCGGCGGGCTTGTCGACGGGCCGGGAGTGCCGGCGGCGGAACTTGGTGTTGGACTTCGCCCGGACGACGAAGAAGGCGCCCAGGCTGTGCAGGCGGAACAAGCGCCCGAAGTCGATGTGGGCGCGGTCCATGACATGGAAGGCGCCGGGTTCCGGAACCAGCAGATCCAGCACGTTGACGTCGTGCCGCTTGGCCTCGGAAACGTGGATGAACGCCGGAATGCTGCCGCGCAGGTCCAGAAGCGTGTGCAGCTTGACGCCGGACTTCGCGGAGCGGAACAGGGCCCCAAGGAAAGACGGACAGGCACAGGTCGATGGTGGAGGAGTCCAGCGCGTAGACGGTGTTGTCGAGCTCGAGCCCCAGGTCCTCGCCGGCATGCAGCGCGCGGGCCTGCGCGATCAGGCGCTGCGCGAACTCGGCGTGGATGCGCCAGTCCCGGCGCTCGTTCGCGTCCGCCAAGGTGGAGCGCCTGACCGGCGAGCGGATGCCCATGTGGCACAGCTTGGCCGACTGCGCCGAGAGGCTGGCCTCGATGTCGCGCAGGCTTTCCCGGCCGGTGAGCTGCGCGAACGCCAGCACACGGAACTGCTCGGCGCAGGACAGTGTGCGCACGCCGCGGTTCCCTTCGTGCCGCGACACCAAGTGGTGAAAGGTCTTCCACGGCGGGAAGTCCATGATCTGCGCGAACAGCGTCTTTCCGGCGTACATGCGATCCCCTCCACCTCAAGGGCTCGAAAATCGCCAATTTTGCCGGACCCGCGCTCAAGTCGGGGACACCCGAAATTCCTTGTAGCCCCTTGTTAAACATGAAACATGCCTCTAAACCTGCCTCAGCCAATGCTGTAAAATTGTCCATATTCGTGTTGAACGGCCAAGGAGGCGTGACCATG
>CAYGBY010000031.1:0-24107 GCA_964348115.1 uncultured Pseudomonadales bacterium | reverse complement strand
CGGCAAGCGCTGCACTTCGTCAAGAATGACGAGCCTGTCGGCATAGGTGGCCAATCGTACTTATCTGCAAGCAGGTTTCGGATGGTTGTTATACACATGCGCTTTGTTCTCCACAGTGTCGCTGCTTTCGCCTGAAGCTTCGCCAAGCTGGCAGATGAGGATCCCATGACCACGAAACACCTGCTTAACCTGGAATTGCAACCGCTGCTCGAACTCATGCCTCCGTAGCCACCTGTAGTCCATGGCCCTGCAAGACTGCAATCCCCTCGCCACCATTCAGACCGCCCTCAACGGCAACGCCGCCAACGTGAACGAACAACCACCTCAAGACACTCCGTCCAAGCGGAGGGGACAAGTAGTTATTTAAGATATATCTGTTTACACAGTCTGTTCTCAGAGTTACCATGGCTGAAGTCACGCAATTAGGCCATTGGCAGCTATGCCGTGGCGGCAGTTGAGGAGAAACCATGCGTTTTCACCATGTCTGTATATGCGTCAGCGATCTGGAGAAGTCACTCAAGATGTGGACCGAGCTGTTCGACTTTAGTGTCCAAATTCGGTTCTGTTCACCCGGAGATCCGGGACCGACGGGGTTTGATGAGAGCAAGCTCGATCTAATGGAGGAGATGTTGGGCCGCCGCGATGCGAGCATCGATTGCGCGCTACTCAACTCGCCTGATGGCGCACTGCTTGAAGTGCAGGAGGCGCTCAACCCTATTGTTCGCAAGACTCCGGAAGAATATAACTCCTATTTCGTGACCGGCATGCGCGAACTTGCCTTCCGGGTCGACGATATCGACGGCTGGTTCGAAAAGGTGAAGGCGGCTGGCTTCCAGCCGACGACGGATGCGGTCTGGGATTTTGGCGAGAACGCACGGTCATTTCTGTTCTACGACGACGACGATATTCGCATCCAGCTCTGGGAGGATCCGAACAGCAGTTGGATATAACATGATGGAATTATGCAGGATAATATGTTCATGGTTGGAACATTCGTACGTTCCGCCTGTCGAAGATGGATCCTTGGGAGGTTTTGGAAATGGGAGAAATCGATGTCACATTCACAATGGGGAAAAAGGGCCAGGACCGTGATCTGAGCCGTTATCGAGACCATTTTGCGACTTGGTGCGCGAACAAGTTTGAAAGCAATGAACTGGTCGAGTTGGCGCCCATGTCTGAAGACGCCAACGGCCGTGCCGGGGAGATGTTTGTCTTCACCCTGGAGGACGACAGCCGGTTCGTCCTGCGAAAAAAGGCCACGGGCGACTACCTCCAACATCTGAATCAGGACTTTGAGTCGGAATATGTCGCCCAAAGGGAACTACGCACGAAAAACCTTCCCGTCTGCAGAACCTATTTCTATGAAGAGGATGAATCCATCGTTGGCAGCCCGTTCTATATCATGGAGTACATCGACGGCCAGGTGCCGCCTGATGAACCGAGCTACCACCACGCGGGCTGGGTGACTGATTTAAGCATCGAAGAGCAGGCGCAACTATGCCGAAGCAGCCTGGCCGCCCTGGCGCACGTGCACCGGCTGGAGCCGACCGACTTGTCCCTAGGAAGACTGTTCGGGCGAGCAAGGCCCGGTTACGCACACATCGATTGGATGCTTGACCATTGGCGCCGATACCATGAGTGGACTCGCGGCGACGCACCCTATCCAGAAGTCTCCAGTGCGCTTGAATGGCTTACAACAAACAAGATTCGGAATGAACCGCTATCGATAAGCTGGGGCGATGCGCGCCCCGGCAATACGATATATAGGGGCGCGGAGTGCGTGGCGCTGATTGATTGGGATATTGTGCATCTGGCCGCTGCAGAGAAAGATCTGGCATGGTGGCTCACCCTGGATTTCATGTCCGTAAGGCGTGCGGGCAGCAAAAAACTTCCCGGTTGGCTCTCTTTTGAGGAGTTGATCGCTGCCTACGAAGAGGCTAGGGAACAAGCGGTCGACCGGGACAGGCTCCACTACTACACCGTCTTCGCCGGCATGGCGGCGGCGCTCTTTATTGATCGCACGATGACGATAGTCCCGGACGTAACGGAAGCCGACAGGGAGGCGCTCATGGCCAGTCCCGAGTTCTCGCCGCTGATTCTTCTGAATGACATCATGGACAACCAACTCTGGTAGCGAACAGCGCCGGTGATCAATTTTCTTGTCGGTGCTGTTGCGGTATTGGGGAAAATCGTCCTGTCCACGCGTGGACGAGCTGAAACGAATCCCAGTGGTTCTGGTGGACTGATCTGGATCAGCGCATCAGTGGATTTCACCGCATCGTGCGTCAGCCTAATCGCAGCAACCCGCACATCCGGAACGCGATCATTGACGACACCGGCCGGTATAGCTGCCCGGTGGAGTGTCAGGCGCCTCCTCCAACGCCGACCCCCACATATGGGTAAGCGCAACCACACCCGGCTTCATGGTCGGGTTTTTCCTGAGGGCAGCCGAAACCTTGCCGAACCTCGATTCGACAATCACCTTACCTCGTCCCAAGGCTTGCGGAAGCCGCCGCAAATTTCGTTGAACGCTTCGAGCATGTGCACACTCAAATTGGAGTTCGGGCTCATGTTCGGCCCGGTGCCGCGATGTCATAGACGCAATAGCTGCCAACCTCCGGGATGTCCTCCAGGCGGCAGGCAACCTGCCAGGTTTTCCTCCAGACCATCTCCTTCTCCCGTTGGAACCAATCCCTGGAGGTATACCGGTCTATGGAGAGGTCCTCGTTGCCCATGTCCACCCAGGACGTAGTGCGGAACGGCGCCGGAGCAGGGTGGGTGTCCTTGGCGATCATCGGCTCCGGAGCTGTTCCTTGCCGCACTTGCCATGCAGACCGAGCATATGCGCCCGTGCCACGGCGCCGTCGTATGCGTCCCGGGCGTCAACCACCCGGTTCACTATTCTCAATACCAATCAGCTATGGAGCCGTGAAGTCTTCGCTTCCTCGGCCTACCAGTCGCTGTCGAATCTGGCCCCCGGCAAGACCACGGCAAGGAGCAATCCAACAAGGTCTCGGGCAGATGCCGATCCGGACAAGGTGGCGCCGCTGCCCGAGGGCGTCACTGTGGGCGACCCCAAACACATCATCGGCGCAATAAAATGATGGGAGTCGGCCGGCGTCGATGGAATCAATTTCCTATGGCGAAAAATATCATCAATGCCGCTCATCTGGGTGTGATCAAGGGGACGCCTGATCCCCGCCCACGGGGTTTAACGTGACAGCCACTGCCATCGAGACATGCCTGATCGAGCGGAACGGCCCCATCTTGGAGGTCACGATCGATCGCCCGGCCGGGGGCAACTCCCTCACGCCCTTGGAACACGAATTCCTGGACCGTGTCTGGACGGAGTTCGAGAGCGATGAAACGCCCGTAAGGCCCATGGAGATCACTGTATAGCGGGCGGTGGCGGCGACTGTCCGAGGCTCGGCTTACGTAAACGCCAGAGGCAACCGAACTGATGCTGGTCTCCCATCCGAACCTTTTGTAATATGGATAAGTTGACTAATTGTTCTCAATCCATTTGACGGGTTGTTGCGGAGATCGGGAATTGGCGAAAGAAGCCTTGGCTAAAGGACTCGGAAGGCCCGTCGCCACTGACAGTGAGCAGACGCGGGGAAACATATTGGCTGCCGCGAGAGAGTGCTTCGGCGCCGCTGGATATCGCAGCACGTCCAATCGCGATATCGCCCAGCGCGCAGGCGTAACCGCGGCCACTATCTATTACTATTTCAAGAACAAAAGCCACCTCTTCATCACGGTCCATCATGAAGTGCAGGAACAAATACTCAGCGTCGCCAGGAAGGTAATGGAGAACGCCACGAGCCTGACGGACGGCTGGATCGAGATGTCACAGGGGATATTCGAACTCCAGAAGAATGATCCCGGCATAGCCAAGTTCAACGCGGTTGTCCGCCAGGAAGGCATGCGCCATCCTGAGATATCGGAAGTGCGGCACGATCAGGAGTGGCGCGACATTTTTCACAAGTTGGCCGATCTTGGCGTCAGCACGGGAGAACTGGATCCGGCCAAGGACAGGGAGTTTCGGGCCGTGTTGTCGGCGCTCAATTTCGGCATCAGTCATCACGCCTGCGAGTCCTCCACCGCAGCACATGAAGAATGCATCAAAGGCTTGATTGATTTGTTCAGGGGCGAACTGATAAAGCCCAGAAACCGCTAGTTCAGCTGCTACTCGCTCAGAACGCACGGCTCCCAGCCGCCAATGCCCCTTTCCCCATCCCACTCCGCTTCCAGGCGCCAGTCGTGGTAGAAGAGGCGGGTTTGCAACCCTTTGGGCAATCCGATGGATTCGAAACAGGGCGGCAACAGGGCAAAGGGCGCACCCTGGTTCGTTGTGTTGAGCCTGATCGTGCATTCGCCATGATCGCTCTCGAACCCTATCGCGCCAAGGTTGCTGTGGGCTTCGGATATCGAGCAGGTTTGCGCTGGCACATCGATTTTCGATGCGTAGGCCAAGCGTCCGTCAACGGTTACCTCACCCACGCTCATGAACGATGTCTCAAATTGCCGATGTTTGCCGGCCGCCATCGGCGTAAACGCCGGAGCAACCAGCTTCCTGATACGTTGATGTTCATCTACCCGCAATGCGACCAGTTGGTGGGCGGTAAAGCGCTCAAATGCCGTTCCCTGCGCATTCCACATCCGCACGAGGTCCAGATTGGGTTCGCGGCAGCGCACATCGTCGCGCAGGAAGTCCCTCATCGACTCGTAATCCAGCAACAGATAGCCGATTTCCGTGCTGCCCACCCATGTCTATTTCCATGGCCTAGCGCCAGCCCAGATCCAATATGCAGCAACTAACCAAACAGGTCCCGATTGGCGCGGCGCAGGAACAGCAGGCCGATTGCGGCGTTGAAGAAGATGAAGAAGTTGTGCATTACCAGCCCGAAGGCCGAGAGCTGGGCTGCGTTGTCCGGGAACAGCACCACCCAGATGGTGATGGCGGCGGCGCGCATGGGGGTGGGAATGGCGGCGGCGAAGAAGATGACCGGCAGCACGCCCAGCATGTCAGCGAACGACGCATCAACGCCGAACAGGCGCAGCGCCAACGTGTACACCACCACTGCGCCAAGCAGGGCTGGCGAACGGATAAGGGCGACGATGAGGTAGCGCAACGGCGACGCTTCGCCAAACGCCTTCAGGATCGGTTTCCTCCTTAGGGACTCGCCCAGCCTGACGACACCGCGGAAGTAGGCGACCCAAAGCAGGAAGAAAGCCAGCACCGCCAGCCCGATCCAGGGCACCAGCCCAAACTGGGCCGGCAGGCTGTCCGCCGCAAACCAGTAGCCCACGTTCGCCCAGAAGGTGAGATAGAGCAGTTCGCAGAACATGATGAACAGCATCGAGGAGCCCACTTCCCAGCCAGGCACCTTGTGCCGGCGATTCAGGTAAAGCGCCATCGCCCCCTTGCCCACCTGCTCGTTCACGATGGAGATGATGTACGCGCTGGCGCGGACGGGCAGAATGTCCGTCCAGGACACCCGTGCGTTGAACCAGTTGATCACCCGCCACACGACCGTGGAGTCGACTACGAAAAAGAACACCGAGTAGGGAATCATCAACGCCAGCCAGTTCCCCCAAGAGACGGACGCGAAGACCTGCAGCAGGTAGTTCACCACCGTCTCGCCCTGCCGCGCCGCAGCGCCTTCTATGCGGGTGTACAGCCAAGCGAAGCACAGCACCGTGACGAGCCAAGGCAGCGCACGCTGCCAAAGAGGAGGCGCAGGCCGGGCGTGGGCAGTGGTCACCTGTAGGCCTCCTCCTCGAAGCCGGCGCCCGAAGAGCGGCCGCGGGTCAGGCGCCTGATGCCAAGCCACCCGCCAGCCCGCCGCGCAGTCGCTTCCCGTGTCGCCGCCATCTTTCTGGTTTTCTCCGCAGCCGCCCGACATCTTCTGGATGCCGACCGCCTCAGCCGCGCTGGTTGCGCAGGCGGCAACGGACGGCTTGGCGCTAGGCGAATACGAACCCGTCCGCCTCCTCTATCAACGCCATCTCCAGCGGCCTTCGCAGGCGAGGCAGCCGCCGCATAAGATCCTGAACCGGCTATGAAAAGGCAGGCCATAGAGGGCGAGGGGGGATTCGACATCCCAGCTAGTGTACGACATGGAGGCCGCGCAGCGCCACTGCTGGGAGGGCGCTACGCAGGTGACCCTTAGGACCCAGCCAACACCAAAACCAAGCCCCTAGCCCGTGCAACGGCTTCCTGATTCAGCAATTCTCATTTTGGCATCCACAACTTCACTGTCCGGCGCGTAACAGTCCCCATTTCCGGCCTAATTCGGGCCAACTCAACCGGCGAACCCTTCCTGCGGAGGGGCTGAAAGCCATAATGGGAATTGCTGTAACCCCATCAGGACCATCCCAAAGTGTGCTCTCTTGAAAGAACATTTCTGGAAGGTCATTGGATGCCGCGGAATATCGCGGAATCTTCCGAAATATTCATAAACCTTCCATATAGGGCTTTGCCAAGGGCTGGTGGGCGACTTCGGAATGGCCTTGGTGATCCTGCCGGCCGTTGCCCCTAGGGGCTGCAGGGGATATTGTTGGCGGTTTGGCTGGCTGCTGGGGTTCCTTGGGTTGGACACCATCTCCGTCCGTGGGGCGCGGACGCACAATCTCGACAACATCGATCTGGAGATTCCCCGCGACAAGCTGGTGGTGATAACCGGGCTGTCCGGTTCCGGCAAGTCCTCCTTGGCGTTTGACACCCTCTATGCGGAAGGGCAGCGACGCTATGTGGAATCCCTGTCCGCCTATGCGCGGCAGTTCCTCTCCACCATGGAGAAGCCGGATGTGGATCACATCGAAGGGTTGTCCCCAGCCATCTCCATTGAGCAGAAGTCCACTTCCCACAACCCCCGCTCCACGGTGGGCACCATCACGGAGATCCACGACTACCTGCGCCTGCTGTACGCCCGTGTCGGCGAGCCGCGCTGCCCCCATCACGGCGAGCCCCTCGCCGCGCAGACGGTCAGCCAAATGGTGGATCAGGCGCTGCGGCTGCCCCAAGGCCAGCGCATCATGGTGCTGGCGCCAGTGGTGGTGGACCGCAAGGGGGAGCACCTGCATGTGTTCAAGGAACTGTTGGCCGGCGGCTTCATCCGCGCCCGCATCGACGGCCTAGTGGTGGACCTAGACCACCCCCCCAACCTGGACAAGAACAAGAAACACAGCATAGAAGCGGTGATCGACCGCCTGCGGGTGCAGCAGAGCGCCCAACAACGCCTGGCGGAATCCTTTGAGACGGCCATTGGGCTGTCCGACGGCATTGCCCGCGTGGCCGACATGGACGACCAGCAGGCGCCGGAACTGGTGTTCTCCGCCCGCTTCGCCTGCCCGCACTGCGGCTACAGCATTCCGGAGCTGGAGCCGCGCATGTTCTCGTTCAACAACCCAGCCGGCGCCTGCAGCAATTGCGATGGGCTCGGGGTGAAGCAGTACTTCGACCCGGACCTCATCGTCCACGACCAGAACCTGACCTTGGCCGAAGGCGCCATCCGCGGTTGGGATCGGCGCAACGTCTACTACTTCCACCTGCTGCGCTCCCTGGCGGAACACTACGGCTTCGATGTGCAGGCCCCCTACCGCAAGTTGAACAAGCGCCACCGCCAAGCCATCCTGTACGGCAGCGGCGAAGAGCGCATCGACTTCAGCTACACCAATGACCGCGGGGATCTGATCAAGCGGCGCCACCGCTTCGAAGGCGTCATCCCCAACATGGAGCGCCGCTACCAGGAGACCGACTCCGGCATGGTGCGCGAAACCCTGCAGCGCTACCTGCGCACCCGCGCCTGCCCGGACTGCGGCGGCGCCCGGCTGCGGGAGGCGTCACGGCATGTGTTCGTGGGCAACGCCACTTTGCCGCAAGTGTCCAAGGGCGCCATCCAAGACACCCTGAGCTACTTCATGAAGCTCAAGATCGGCGGCCACAGGGGCGCCATCGCCGAGAAGATCCTCAAGGAGATCCGCGAACGCCTGCAGTTCCTGGTGGATGTGGGGCTGAACTACCTGACCCTGGATCGCAGCGCCGAATCGCTGTCCGGCGGCGAGGCCCAGCGCATCCGCCTGGCAAGCCAGATCGGCGCCGGCCTAGTGGGGGTGATGTACATCCTGGACGAACCCTCCATCGGCCTGCATCAAAGGGACAACGCCCGCCTGTTGCGCACCCTGAACCATCTGCGGAATCTGGGCAACACCGTGCTGGTGGTGGAGCACGACGAGGAGGCCATCCGCAATGCGGACCACATCGTGGACATCGGCCCCGGCGCCGGGGTGCATGGCGGCCGCATCGTGGCCAGCGGCGCCCTGCAGCAGATACTCAAGGCCAAGGAGTCCATCACCGGCCAATATTTGGCCGGCAAGAAGCGCATCGAGGTGCCAGCCAAGCGCACCAAGTACAACAAAGCCGCCACCCTGCGCCTAGTCGGCGCCCGCGGCAACAACCTGCGCAACCTCACCGTGGACATCCCCTGCGGGCTGATGACCTGCGTCACCGGGGTGTCGGGCTCCGGCAAATCCACCCTCATCAACCAGACCCTATACCCTGTGAGCGCCGCCGTGCTGAACGGGGCCACATCCCACAACCCGGCGAAGCACCAAGAGGTATTGGGGCTGGAGCTTCTCGACAAGGTGGTGGACATCGACCAAAGCCCCATCGGCCGCACCCCACGCTCCAACCCGGCCACCTACACCGGCCTGTTCACCCCCATCCGCGAACTCTTTGCGCAAACCCAGGAGGCCCGCGCCCGGGGCTACAAGCCCGGGCGGTTCAGCTTCAATGTCAAGGGCGGGCGCTGCGAAGCCTGCCAAG
Source organism: uncultured Pseudomonadales bacterium (assembly GCA_964348115.1). GTDB lineage: Bacteria > Pseudomonadota > Gammaproteobacteria > Pseudomonadales > Azotimanducaceae > Azophilus. The sequence goes on along the minus strand of CAYGBY010000031.1, from coordinate 15,277 downwards.
GCGACGGCATGATCAAGGTGGAGATGCACTTCCTGCCGGACATCTACGTCTCCTGCGATCAGTGCAAGGGCAAGCGCTACAACCGGGAGACCCTGGACGTGCGCTACAAGCAAAAGAACATCCATGAAGTGCTGGAAATGACCGTGGAGGAGGCATACGCCTTCTTCGCCGCCGTGCCCATGCTGGCCCGCAAACTGCGCACCCTGCTGGATGTGGGGCTGTCCTACATCAAGCTTGGCCAAAGCGCCACGACGCTCTCCGGCGGCGAGGCGCAACGGGTGAAGCTGTCCCGCGAGCTATCCAAGCGGGACACCGGGAAAACCCTGTACATCCTGGACGAACCCACCACCGGCCTGCACTTCCATGACATCGCCCAGTTGCTGTCGGTGCTGCACCGCCTGCGCGACCACGGCAACACCGTGGTGGTGATTGAGCACAATCTCGATGTCATTAAGACCGCAGACTGGATCATCGATCTGGGCCCCGAAGGCGGGGCCGGCGGCGGCGGCGTGGTCGCCCTAGGCACCCCGGAGGAACTGGCCGAAAACAAGCACTCCCACACCGGCCGCTACCTCAGGCAAACCCTGCAGCACTGCGGATAGCAGCTCGCCGTTCTGACAAGCGCTTCTGGGCGTACCCTAAGGGTGACAGCGGGAGCGTCAGGTGCAGCGTTGCGGCCGCTTGCAGTAAGCCGCCTAACCGGAGTTTACCAACGATTTTGACAAGTTTTTTTTCATCAACGGGTTATGGGAAAAATTTCCGTGTGCGGCGGCAATGCTCAATTGATGTTCATGCCTCTCAACATGCCTCAGCCAATGCTGTTTAATCGTCGGTTCTGGGAGGACGAGCTCCCCGCCCGCCTGGTTGAGGCGCCGTCACCCACATGCCCCGTACCGCTCCGGAGGAGGGGGGAGTCAGGTTGAGAGGCATGTTGATGTTTTATGGCGCTGCATTGGCCGTTGCCGCTTCCGGAAGCCCGGAGGGGCCTAAAGGGCGTGATGGCAAGGCGCGGCGAAGCCGTGTGGCATGCCCCCCACACAATGCGCCGCAACACAGCCAGCATGTCCTTTAAGCCCCCCCTGAAGGGCACCCCGCGGCGCACGGACTGTGCAATCGCCGCCGCGCCGCGGGTTGTCTTCCCATGGCCACAACGCCATCTCCGCCAGCAAACAGCGGGGCGCTAGGCGAACGCGACTTGTTCAGAGGCTCCCTAGGCGCAATATGGGCGCGGGATGCGGGCTTAGGAGTCTGGCTGTGGGTGTTATGCGGTTCTGGAGGCCTGTGCATCGCCTTGCTTGGCAACGCCTTCCTCCGCAACGGTTTCCGGCGCAGCGGCGGTAGTTGCCTGCTGCGTGCTTTCCTGTTGGTCGTCGCCGATGGAGCGGTCAACCAGTTCCACGTAGGCCATGGGAGCGGCGTCCCCTGGGCGGGGGGCGCACTTCAGGATGCGGGTGTAGCCTCCTGGGCGGGAGGCGTAGCGTGGCCCAAGCTGCGTGAACAGCTTGGCCACTGCTGCGGCGTTGCGGGTGCGGGCGAAGGCCAGACGGCGGTTGGCCACCGTATCCCGCTTGGCCAAGGTGATCAGCGGCTCCACCACGCGGCGCAGTTCCTTGGCCTTGGGCAGGGTGGTCTTGATCAGCTCATGCTGGAACAGGGACGCCGCCATGTTGCGGAACATGGCTCGGCGATGTGAACTGGTGCGGTTGAGATGCCTGCCGCTCTTTCGGTGACGCATGGGTGACTCCTCGGCTTGCCCAACGCAACCCTAGATGCTGCCCTGAACGCGCAGGCTGCGCGGCGGCCAGTTCTCCAGGCGCATGCCTAGGGAAAGGTCGCGCTGGCGCAGGATATCCTTGATCTCGGTCAGCGACTTCTTGCCGAGGTTGGGCGTCTTCAGCAAATCCACCTCAGTTCGCTGCACCAAATCCCCAATGTAGTTGATATTTTCCGCCTTCAGGCAGTTGGCCGAACGCACGGTCAGTTCAAGGTCGTCCACAGGGCAAAGCAGCAGCGGATCTATGGGTTCGTCCAGCACTTCCGGCATGGCCTTCTGGCGCTCACGATTGTCGGCGAACACCGCCTGCTCAAACAGGATGCGCTCCGCCTCCCGCATGCACTCCTCCGGACCGATGGCGCCGTTGGTCTCCAAATCGAGGATCAGCTTGTCCAAGTCCGTGCGCTGCTCAACACGCACGTTCTCGACGCTGTAGGCCACACGGCGGATGGGGCTGTAGGTGGCGTCCAAGCGCAGCACGCCGATGGGAACGGCCTCTTCCTCATCCCCCTCCGTTCGCCAGCTATCCGCTGGCACATAGCCGCGCCCGCGGGTGACCTTAGCCTCCAAACGGATGGACCCTTCGCGGTTCAGGGTGCAGATCCTGTGGTCCTGATTGATGATCTCCACATCTTGGTTCGGGCTGAAATCGCCCGCCCGGACCGGGGTCTCGTCGCCCTCCCCGGAACGGGAGAGGCTGATGGTGGCCTCGTCCACGCTGTGCAGCTTCAAGGCGATGCCCTTCAGGTTCAGCAGGATATCGATGACGTCCTCCCGCACCCCCTCAATGGTTTCGTATTCGTGCTGGACGTTATCGATCAGCACCTCGGTAATGGCGGCGCCCGGAATGGAGGACAGCAAGATGCGGCGGTAGGTGTTGCCAATGGTGTGCCCAAAGCCCCGTTCATAGGGTTCGATGCTGATCCTGGCCTGGGTGGGGCTGATGTGCTGAATGTCCATTTTCTTGGCGCTGCTCTGATCGAGCAGCGACTGTGCGGATGACTGTGCCATGTTGTTCTCCTATTTGGAGTAGAGCTCCACGATTAGGTTTTCGTTGATTTCGGTGGGCAGCTCGCTGCGGTCCGGCGTTCGGCGGAAAGTGCCCTCGATCTTGTCGTGATCCAGATCCATTTCCGTATCCACCCAATCCACCTGCATCCGCTGCGCCGCCATCTGCATTGCTGATTGAATCCTTAGCTGCTTGCAGGCCTTTCGCACCACCGCCACCAAATCCCCGGGGCTGACCTGGGCGGAGGGGATGTTCAGGATGCGCCCGTTCAAGGTGATCAACTTATGCGACACCAGTTGCCGCGCCTCCGCCCTAGTGGCGCCGAAGCCCATGCGGTAAACCACGTTATCCAAGCGACCCTCCAGCAGGCGCAGCAGGTTTTCCCCGGTAGCGCCCTTCTGCCGATCCGCCTTCCTGTAGTAGTTGCGGAACTGCCGCTCCAGCACCCCGTAGATGCGGCGCACCTTTTGCTTCTCACGCAACTGCACCGCATAGTCCGACGGCCGGCCGCGGCGCATGCCCTGCCCGCCGGGAGGCTGTTCGATCTTGCACTTGGAGTCTATGGGCCGCACGCCGCTCTTCAAGTAAAGATCCGTGCCTTCGCGGCGGGAAAGCTTCAGTTTGGGGCCGATATATCGCGCCATGATTCCTCTCCAGATGCGCTAGCCACGCCGCCGCTTGGGCGGACGGCAGCCGTTGTGCGGTATTGGGGTGACGTCGGTGATGGTGTTGATGCGAAGGCCGGCCGCGTTCAGCGCCCGCACCGCGGATTCACGCCCCGGCCCCGGCCCCTTGACCACTACGTCCACGCTTTTCATGCCCATGTCCATGGCGGTGGTGCAGACCTTCTCCGCCGCCACCTGGGCGGCGAAGGGGGTGCTCTTGCGGGAGCCGCGAAAGCCGGAGCCCCCGGCCGTCGCCCAGCACAGGGCATTGCCCTGCCGGTCCGAGATGGTTATGATGGTGTTGTTGAAGGATGCGTGGACATGGGCCACGCCATCCACAACCACCCGCTTAGCTTTCTTTCGCTCCGCCATGATCGCCTGTCTGCTCCGTCTATTTGCGAATGGGGCGCCGGGGACCTTTGCGGGTGCGCGCATTGGTTCTGGTGCGCTGGCCACGCACCGGCAAGCCGCGCCGGTGGCGCAGGCCCCGATAGCAGCCCAAGTCCATCAGCCGCTTGATGTTCATGTTCACTTCACGCCGCAAGTCCCCTTCCACCTGCAGCTTGACCACTTCCCGACGCAAGGCGTCGTAGTCCGCCTCAGACAGATTCCGCACCGCCGCCGTCGGGTTGACGCCGGCGGCGGCGCACAACCGCTTGGCGACGCCGCGGCCGACGCCGAAAATGTAGGTCAGGGATACGCCTACGTGCTTGTTGTCTGGGATGTTGACCCCGGCTATGCGCGCCATGTTGTTTCGCCTTGCATGATTCCTCGCTCGAATGTCCGCCTTGGGCCTTGCCTAGCCCTGGCGCTGTTTGTGACGCGGCTCGGCACTGCAGATCACCCGCACCACGCCCTTGCGCCGCACAATTTTGCAGTTGCGGCACATTTTCTTCACCGAAGCCCTCACTTTCATTGTCGCATCCTTGCTTGCTGAAACCCGTTTAGCGCCGCCGCCGAAAGCTCTGCAGGTTGGACCGCTCCATCAGCTTGGCGTATTGGCTGGACATCAGGTGCGCCTGCACTTGGGACATGAAGTCCATGGCCACCACCACTACGATCAACAGGGCGGTGCCGCCGAGTTGAAAGGTGACGTTGGAGGCCACGACCATGAATTCCGGCAGCAGGCACACCAAGGTGACATAGAGGGCGCCGAACACCGTAAGCCTGGTCACCACATCGTCGATGTAGCGGGCCGTCTGCTGACCCGGGCGAATGCCAGGCACGTAGGCCCCTTGGCGCTTCAGGTTGTCCGCCATGTCCTTGGGATCGAACTGAATGGCGGTGTAGAAGAAACTGAAGAAGATGATGCCCCCGGCGAACATGAGGATGTACAACGGCTGCCCGGGTGAGAGCACCAGCGCCACCTGCTGCAGCCAGCCGAGGCCCGGCCCTTGGCCGAACCACTGCGCCACCGAGGCAGGGGCCAAAAGCAGGCTCGAGGCGAAGATGGCGGGGATGACCCCGGCCATGTTGATCTTCAGCGGCAGATGGCTGGTCTGCCCTTGATACATGCGCCGTCCCTGCTGCCGCTTGGCGTAGTTGACGGTGATGCGCCGCTGGCCGCGCTCCACGAACACCACAAAACCCACCACTAGAACCGCCAGCAACGCAATGGCCAGCAGGGCGATGATGTTGATGTCCCCTTGCCGGGCTGCTTCGAAGGACTGGCCGATGGCGGATGGAAAGCCGGACACGATGCCGGCAAAGATGATCAGCGAGATGCCGTTGCCCACGCCGCGCTCCGTGATCTGCTCCCCCAGCCACATCATGAACAGGGCGCCGGTAACCAGGGTGGTGGTGGCCACGAAGTAGAAAGTGAAGCCGGTGGTGAAGGCCAAACCCTGGTTGGCCAGGGTGACGGACAGGGACAGTCCCTGCACGAAGGCGATCAGCAGGGTGCCGTAGCGGGTGTACTGGGTGATCTTGCGCCGCCCGGACTCACCTTCCTTGCGGAGCTGCTGCAGGGCCGGATACATCATGCTCATCAGGTTCATGATGATGCTGGAGGTGATGTAGGGCACCACGTTCAGGGCCAGGATGCTCATGCGCTCCAAGGCGCCGCCGGAGAACATGTTGAACAGCTCCAGGATGCCGCCCTGGTTCTGCTCGAACAGGGCCCGCAGCCGATCCGGATTGATGCCCGGCAGCGGAATGTGGGTGCCGATGCGATAAACCAACAGTGCGCCCAACACGAACAGCAGCCGATTGCGCAGCTCCTTAAGCCCCGCCCGGGTGCCGCCGAGTTGTCCTGGATTCAATGCCATAGCTGCAGCAAGACCGGCCCCTAGGCCTGCACCTGGCCTCCCGCCGCTTCAATGGCCGCCTTGGCGCCCTTGCTGACCCTGATGTCCGTCCCTTGCACTTGGAAGGCCCGCTGCAGCGGGCCGGACAGCATGATGCGCGCACGCTTCATATCCCGGCGGATGATGTTGCCGGCCTTCAGATGCGCAAGGCTGACAACGTCGCCCGACAGCTTGTTGAGCTCTCCGGTGCGCACCTGCGCAGTGACGGCGCCAACCCGGGAGCGGAAGCCGAACTTGGGCACCCGCATCTGCAGGGGCAGTTGGCCGCCTTCAAAGCCAGGCCGCACGCCGCCGCCGGAACGCGCTTTCTGGCCCTTCTGGCCGCGCCCCGATGTCTTACCCCAACCGGAGCCCGCGCCGCGGCCCACACGCCTTCGCGCGCGCTTGCTGCCGGGCGCTGGATGCAAGTCATTCAGCCGCATGTTTCCCGCCTCCGCTTACGCTGACCAGATAGCTGACCTTGTTGATCATGCCGCGCACGGCTGGGGTGTCCTCCACCTGCACCGTGTGGCCGATACGGCGCAGACCCAACCCGGCCACACAGGCCTTATGCCGCTTCAGGCGGCCCGCGGTGCTGCGCACGAGAGTGACGCAGATCATCGGCTTGTCCTGGTCATCCCCGGTGCTGCGTTCAGCCATCGCCGCCTTCCATTCCCTTGCGCTTGCGCCGGCAGGCGGCTCAAGCCTTGATCTCCGCGACCGTCTTGCCGCGCTTCTCCGCCACCTCCGCAGGAGAACGCATGTTGCGCAGCGCATTGAAGGTGGCCCGCACCACGTTGTCAGGATTGGTGGAGCCATAGCATTTGGCCAGCACGTTGTGTACGCCGGCGGCTTCAAGCACCGCGCGCATGGCGCCCCCGGCAATGATGCCGGTGCCTTCCGAGGCCGGCTGCAGGTAAACCTTGGTGGCGCCGTGGCGCTCCGTCAGGGCATACCAAAGGGTGTTGCCGTTCAGCTCCACATCCAGCATGTTGCGGCGCGCCACCTCCATGGCCTTCTGTATGGCGGTGGGCACCTCCCGCGCCTTGCCGCGCCCGAAGCCCACCTTGCCCTTGCCGTCGCCAACCACAGTGAGTGCGGTGAAGCCGAACAGCCGGCCGCCTTTCACCGCCTTGGCCACACGGTTGATCCGCACGGTCTTCTCCAGCAGCCCTTCCTCGCGTATCTCTTCAGTGTAGGCCATGTGCTAAAACTCCAATCCACCTGCCCGGGCGGCTTCAGCCAAGGCGCGCACCCGGCCATGAAACTTGTATCCAGAGCGGTCAAAGGCCACCCGCTGCACGCCAGCCCGCCTAGCCCGCTCCGCCACCAGTGCGCCGACCCTGGCAGCGGCCTGCACGTTGCCGGTGGCGCCGCTGCACAAGGCGGCATCCAAGGTGGAGGCCGCCGCCAACACGTTGGCGCCATCCGGCGACATCACCTGGGCGTAAATATGTCTGGACGTCCTGTGCACTGTCAGACGGCGCACGCCCAGTTCGCGCATCTTCATGCGCCCGCGCCGCGCGCGCCGCAATCTGGTCTGTTTCTTTCCGTTCACCTTGCTGAAGCTCCAATTCGCGATCACCGGCGCACTACTTCTTCTTGGCTTCCTTGCGCCGCACCCGCTCATCCGCATAGCGCACGCCCTTGCCCTTGTAGGGTTCCGGCGGACGGAAGCCGCGAATGTCCGCACTCACCTGACCGAGAAGCTGCTTATCGGCGCCGGAAAGCACGATCTCCGTTTGGCTGGGCGTCGCAGCACTGATCCCTTCCGGCAACTGGTATTCGATGGGATGGGAGAAGCCCAGCTGCAAGGTAAGCGCACTGCCCTTGACGCTGGCCCGATAGCCCACGCCCTGCAGTTGCAGCCGACGCTCAAAGCCCTGGCTTACGCCCTGCACCATGTTGTTCAGCAGGGATCTGCAAGTGCCCGCCAAGGCCCTCGCGCCCTTGCCTGCGCCAGACGTCCTGACACGCATCCGCCCATCCGCCTGCTGAACCCGCACACTGGGGTGGATGCGCATCTGCAATGCGCCCTTGGGACCAAGGGCGCGCACACGCTGGCCGTCAACCTGGATCTCCACGCCAGCGGGCACCGCCACCGGACTGTCCGCGATTCGCGACATCGCCGCCTCCTAGAACACCGTGCAGAGCACTTCGCCGCCCACGCGCTTGGCGCGCGCCTGACGATCCGCCATGACGCCCTGATCGGTGCTGATCACGGCCACCCCCAAGCCGCCACGCACCAGGGGCAGTTCCCCCGCGCCCTTGTAAACGCGCAGGCCCGGGCGGCTGACGCGGCGCAGCTCATCGATGACCGGGACGCCTGCCTGATACTTCAACTGCAGCCTGAGCGTGCGCTTGCCCGTCCCGGCAACTTGAAAGCCAGCGATGTAGCCCTCTTGCTCCAGCACCTTGCAGATGGCCTCCTTAACCTGCGAATGAGGCATCTCCACATCCGCGTGGCGGGCGCTTTGGGCGTTGCGCACCCGGGTCAGAAGGTCGGCGATTGGATCTTGCATGCTCATGGCGCCTGCCTACCAGCTAGCTTTCACCAAGCCCGGCACGTCGCCGCGCATGGCCGCCTCACGCAGCTTGGTGCGGCCTAGGCCAAACTTGCGGTAGACGCCGCGCGGTCTGCCGGTCTTGCCGCAGCGCCTTTGGGCGCGCGCCGGGCAGGCGTCGCGCGGCAGTTTCTGCAGCTTCAACTGCGCTTCCCAACGCTCATCATCGGCGGCGCTGCGGTCGTTGATGATGGCCTTGAGTGCGGCGCGCCGCTCCCGGTAGCGGGCGACGACCTTGGCGCGCTTCTTTTCGCGCTCGATAATGGATGCTTTCGCCATAGTGGTGATGTCCTAAGCCGTTTGGCTGCGAAAAGGGAACTTGAGCGCCTGCAGCAGGGCCAAACCCTGTGCGTCCGTGTTGGCGGTGGTGGTGATGGTGATGTCCAGGCCGCGGATCTTGTCGATCTTGTCGTAGTCGATCTCGGCAAAGACGATTTGCTCCGCGATGCCCAAGGAGAAGTTGCCCCGCCCGTCAAAAGCCTTGGGGTTCAGGCCGCGAAAATCTCGGATGCGCGGAATGGCCACGCCGATGAGCCGCTCCACGAACTCGTACATGCGGGCGCGGCGCAAGGTGACCTTGCAGCCCACCGGATAGCCGGTGCGGATCTTGAACCCAGCTTCAGACCTTCTGGCCAGGGTGACGACGGGCTTCTGGCCGGAGATTGCCGTCAAGTCAGCCAAGGCGCTGTCCATTGCCTTGCGGTTGCCTACGGCCTCCCCCACGCCCATGTTGAGCGTGACCTTGGCCAGCCGCGGCACCTGCATGATGCTGACGCAGCCCAGCGTCTTGCGCAGCGCCGGACAAATCTCCTGGCGATAGGTTTGCTGCAAATTGGCCATGCGCCCTAGTCCGCCAAGGCCTTGCCGGTGGATTTGAAGTAACGCACCTTCACGCCGCCCTCTTCGATGCGGAAGCCCACGCGATCGGCGCGCCCCTGCTCTTCGTTCCAGATGGCCACGTTGGAGGCCTGTATGGGACCTTCGCGGCTGATGATGCCGCCTTGGCGGCCCTGGTTCGGGTCGCCACGCTGATGCTTTTTCTGCAGATGCACCCCCGATACGATGAGGCGCCCATCCGGGCGCACCTCCAGCACCTCGCCTCGGCGACCCTTGTCGCGCCCGGCAATGACGATGACGTCGTCGTCTTTCATGATCTTCAGCACGTTGCGCACCTTCGCTGCGGCGCAGGCCCTGCGGGCGCAGCCGGCGCCAAACGGCAAACAAGCGCGGCTGGCCTCATCCAGTGACATCCGCCGGGGCGCACTAGAGCACCTCCGGCGCCAAGGAGACGATGCGCATGAAGTGCTCCCGGCGCAGCTCCCGGGTGACCGGGCCGAAAATGCGCGTGCCCACAGGCTGGTTCTGCTGGTTCAGCAGCACGGCTGCGTTCTCGTCGAAACGGATGAGTGACCCGTCCGTCCGCCGTACGCCCTTCTTGGTGCGCACCACAACGGCGTTCATAACCTGGCCCTTGCGCACCCGCCCGGAGGGAATGACCTCCTTCACGGTGACCTTGATGATGTCGCCGATGCCAGCGTACCTGCGATGGGAGCCGCCCAGCACCTTGATGCACTGCACCCGCCGTGCGCCGCTGTTGTCGGCGATGGCCAACATGGTTTCCGATTGAATCATGGTTGATCACCCGTCAGTCGGCTGCGGCTCGCTCATCGATGCTGCGGAGCATCCAGGCCTTGGTTTTGGAAATAGGACGGCAGGCGGCAATGGTCACCAAGTCGCCCGTCCGGCCTTGATTCCGTTCATCGTGGGCATGCAGCTTGGTGGAGCGCCGCACCACCTTTTTATAGACCGGGTGCTGCACCTTGCGCTCCACCAGCACGGTAATGGTCTTATCCATTGCGTGGCTGGTGACCACCCCGGACACCGTGCGGCCAGCCGCCTCAGCCATTGGCCTTCTCCCGCATCACAGTCTTCACCCTGGCAATGTCCCGGCGCGTCTCGCGCATCAGGTGGTACTGGCCAAGCTGCCCGGACGCCGCCTGCATACGCAGGGAGAAGTCCTCCTTGCGCAGGCGCAGCAGCTCCTCCTTGAGCGCCGTCGGCGCCATTTCCCGCAATTCCGACGCTTTCATTCCTCCACCACTGGCAACAACATTTAGCAAACCGGCGCGCCTAGGCCGCCACCTGCCGCCTTACGAAGGTGGTGGCGAAGGGCATCTTGGCGCCGGCCAATTCGAAGGCGCGGCGCGCCACGTCCTCAGGCACGCCCTCCATTTCATAGAGGACGCGGCCGGGCTGAATGAGCGCCACCCAATACTCCACGCTGCCCTTGCCCTTGCCCTGACGCACCTCCAAGGGCTTCTTGGTGATGGGCTTGTCCGGGAACACGCGGATCCAGACTTTGCCGCCGCGCCGCACATGGCGGGTCATGGCGCGGCGGCCGGCCTCGATTTGCCGCGCTGTCATGCGGCCCCGACCCGTCGCCTTCAGGCCGAACTCGCCAAAGCTCACGGCATTGCCGCGGTTGGCCAACCCGCGGTTGCGGCCCTTGTGCTGCTTGCGGTACTTGGTGCGTTTTGGTTGCTGCATGGCGTCAACGCGCCTCCACGGCCTTCGCGTCGAAGATCTCGCCCTTGAAGATCCACACCTTGATGCCCAGCACCCCATAGGTGGTGTGCGCATCCCAGGTGGCGTAGTCGATGTCGGCGCGCAGCGTATGCAGAGGCACGCGGCCTTCGTGATAGACTTCGGAGCGGGCGATCTCCGCCCCGCCTAAGCGCCCGGCCACGCGCACCTTGATGCCCTCCGCGCCCAGGCGCATAGCGTTTTGGATGACCCGGCGCATGGCGCGGCGGAACTGCACGCGACGCTCCAGCTGTTGAGCAACGTTCTGGGCCACCAGCAGGGCGTCCAGCTCCGGCTTGCGGATTTCCTCGATGATGACCTGCACGGATTGCAGGCCCATGAAACCCTCGAGGTCCCGGCGCAGCCGCTCAACATCCTCACCCTTCTTGCCGATGACGATTCCAGGACGGGCGGTGTGGATGGTGATGCGGGCGGTCTGCGCGGACCTGGTGATCTCGATGCCGCTGACCGACGCCTGCGCCAGACGATCGCGCAGATACTCGCGCACCTCCAGATCCTTAAGCAGATATTCCGAATACTGCCCGCGTTCCGCATACCAAATGGAACGGTGCTTCTTGACGATGCCCAGGCGAATGCCGGTGGGATGTACTTTCTGGCCCATGGCGCTACTCGTCCGATAGGGTGACGGTTACGTGGCAGGTGCGCTTGAGGATGCGGTTCGCCCGGCCCTTGGCGCGGGGCCGAATGCGCTTGAGCATCGTCCCCTCGCCCACCTGAATTTGCGCAACGCGAAGCGCATCCACATCGGCGCCCTCATTGTTCTCCGCGTTGGCCATGGCGGACTCCACCACCTTGCGCAGCAGCAACGCAGCCTTGGCGGCGCTGAAGTTCAAGCGGTTCAACGCCCTGCCTAGGGGCTGGCCGCGCACCAGGTCCGCCACCAAGCGCGCCTTCTGCGCAGAGACCCCCAGCCTGCGGGCTGTAGCGCTTACTTCCATGGCGGCATCAATCTCCTCGCCCCCTTGGCCAACCGAGAGTTATCGCCGTTCATGCAACGCTTCACGCTATCTTCCCCGCTTGGCCTTGCGGTCTCCCGCATGGGCGCGAAAGCTGCGCGTGGGGGCGAACTCGCCGAGCTTGTGGCCGACCATCTCTTCATTGATGTAGATGGGCACATGCTGACGGCCATTGTGCACAGCGATGGTGAGCCCCACCATATCCGGCAGGATCATGGAGCGGCGCGACCAGGTCCTGATGGGACGCTTGCTGCCGGCACGCGCGGCAGCCTCCACTTTTTTCATCAGGTGCAGATCCACGAAGGGCCCCTTGCGCACTGATCTGGGCATGGTTATCTCCTTCCCCGCCGCCCTGCGCGACGGCTGGCGCGACGCCGCAGGATGAGCTTGTCCGTGCGCTTGTTCCTGCGCGTCTTGTGGCCCTTGGTGGGCATCCCCCAAGGGGATACCGGGTGGCGGCCGCCGGAACTCTTGCCCTCGCCACCGCCGTGGGGGTGATCCACCGGGTTCATGGCCACGCCACGCACCCTAGGGCGCACCCCCCGCCAGCGCTTGGCGCCGGCCTTGCCCAAGGAGCGCAGGTTATGTTCGCTGTTGCCCACTTCACCCACCGTGGCGCGGCATTCCACCCGCACCCGGCGCATCTCCCCGGACCGCAGCCGCAGGGTGGCGTAGGCGCCCTCCCGGGCCACCAACTGGACCGAGGCCCCAGCGCTGCGGGCAAGCTGCGCCCCTTTGCCAGCCTTGAGCTCCACGCAATGCACGACGCTGCCGACGGGAATGCTGCGCAACAGCATCGCGTTGCCCGGCCTGATGGGCGCCGAGGCGCCGCTCATCACCGCATCCCCTAGGCGCAGGCCCTTGGGAGCGATGATGTAACGCCGCTCGCCATCTGCGTACTTCAGCAGGGCGATGTTGGCGGTGCGGTTTGGGTCGTACTCCAGCCGCTCCACCGTGGCCGGCACGCCATCCTTGGCGCGCTTGAAGTCTATGATGCGGTAATGCCGCTTGTGGCCGCCGCCGCGATGTCTGGTTGTGATGCGCCCATTGTTGTTGCGCCCGCCGGACTTGCTCAAGCCCTCCGCTAGGGACTTGTGCGGCGCGTCCTTATGCAACTCGCCGTTGGCCAGGGTGACCGCGAAACGGCGGCCCGGGGAAGTCGGCTTTGCCTTGACCACGGCCATGGGCTAGTCCGTCACCATGTAGTCGATCTCCTGGCCTTCGGCCACGCGCACATAGGCCTTCTTCCAGTTCGCCTTGCGCGCAAGACCATGGCGGTTGCGCTTGACCTTGCCGCGCACATTGGCCGTGGTGACGCCCACCACGGCAACGCCGAAGAGCTTCTCCACAGCTTGCTTGACCTCCGCCTTAGTGGCGTCCCGGGCGACCTTGAAGGCGTACTGATTGCTCGAGTCCCCCAAATTGGAAACCTTCTCCGAAATGTGCGGAGAACGCAGCACGGTGTACAGGCGCTCCTCGTTCATGCCAAGGCCGCCTCCACTTTGCGCAGCGCAGCTGCGGTCATCAGCACCTGATCGCAGCCGACGAGGCTGACCGGGTTGACCGACGCGGCGTCGAGCGCCTCCACCCCCCTGAGATTGCGGGCGGCAAGGCGCAGGTTGTCGTCCACCTTGTCCTGCACGATGAGCACACGGGATAGATGCATGGACTTCAGACGCTTGGCCAGCGCGCTGGTCTTGGAGGAGTTGACCGGAAACTCGGCCAAGCCAACCAGACGGCCTTGGCGAACGAGTTCGGAAAGGATGCAGCACAGGGCACCGCGGTACATCTTGCGATTGACTTTCTGGGCGTGGTTCTGGGGCTTGGCCGCAAAGGTGACGCCGCCGCCGCGCCAGATGGGGCTGCGGATGGTGCCGGCCCGGGCCCGGTTGGTGCCTTTTTGCCGCCAGGGCTTGCGTCCCCCGCCGCGCCGCGTAGACCGGGATTTCTGCGCCCGGGAACCCTGCCGCGCCGCCGCCAACTGGGCGGTGACCACCTGATGCACCAAGGCGTCGTTGAAGGGGCGGGCAAACACTGCTTCGGAGAGCTGCAAATCGCCGCCGGCGCGCAGGGCAAAGTCCATCAGTCCGCCTCCGCACGGGCCTTGACGGCCGGCACAATGCGCACGTCGCCGCCCGCCGGTCCGGGTATGGAGCCCTTGATGAGCAGCAGGCTGCGCTGCGCGTCCACCCGCACGACCTCCAGGTTCTGGGTGGTGACGCGGGCGTTGCCCATGTGCCCAGCCATTTTCTTGCCCTTATATACCCGTCCCGGGGTCTGGCACTGGCCGATGGAGCCGGGCGCCCGGTGGGAGATGGAGTTGCCGTGGCTGTTGTCCTGGCCGCGGAAGCCCCAGCGCTTGATGGCGCCGGCGAAGCCCTTGCCCTTGGAAACGCCGCATACATCCACTTTCTGGCCTGAGGCGAACAGCTCCACCCCCAATTCCGCCCCCAAGGCGAGGGTGCTGTCCACTTCGTCCACCCGAAACTCCCAAAGGCCGCGGCCAAGGCCGGCGCCGGCCTTGGCCAAGTGCCCGATGAGGGGCTTGCTGGCGCGGATCTGCTTCCCTTGGCCTGTGGTGACCTGCACCGCGGCGTAGCCGTCGTTGTCCGGCGTCTTGATCTGCGTGATGCGGTTGGGCTGCACCTCGACCACGGTGACGGCCACGGAGGCGCCCGCATCCGTGAACACGCGAGTCATGCCGCTTTTCTTTCCAATCAGGCCAAGGGCCATTGCCAACCTCTGTTGTCCATTTGTCCGCAAGCTTGCGGCGGACACTCGAAAGCCCAGAGCAATCCGGGCAAAAAAACGCCGGCCTTCACAGGCGCGGCGTTGCTCAATTCAAACTGATTTGCACATCCACCCCGGCCGCGAGATCCAGCTTCATCAGCGCATCCACGGTTTTCTCGGTGGGTTCAACGATGTCCAAGAGGCGCTTGTGCGTTCGGATTTCGTACTGATCGCGGGCGTCTTTGTCCACATGCGGCGAAATGAGCACGGCGAAGCGCTCCTTGCGCGTAGGCAGGGGCACCGGACCGCGCACCTGCGCGCCGGTGCGCTTGGCCGTATCGACGATCTCTTGGGTCGATACGTCTATCAACCTGTGATCAAACGCCTTCAGCCGAATGCGTATGCGCTGGTTGGCCACCAGATGATCTCCAAATGCAAAGCGACAAAGCGCCCGAAGCCCGCGCTTGAAGCGAGCAGGGCGCTTCTCCTATTAAAGAACCCCCGAAATCGGGACGGCGGACTATACAGACCTCTGATGAGTCCCGCAACCCCTATTTCGGATTTTGTGCAGGCTCATGGGCAAAGACGGCGCCCAGCCCGCCGCCCATGCCTTGCGGAGCCTTTGATGGGCAAGGCTATTTAGTGATTTGCGCGACGACGCCGGCGCCCACGGTGCGCCCGCCCTCGCGA
>CAYGBY010000030.1:3177-25363 GCA_964348115.1 uncultured Pseudomonadales bacterium | reverse complement strand
CGACCAATTGTTTGCACAATGGACTCGGATAGACGCCGATGAGCGCCGGTGCAGTTCTGTCGGCAGCATGCGGCGAGAGTCCGCATGGCTGAACTTCACCCCGGCGGCCGAGGCTGGCCTTCTATAGATGGACAACGCCACCGCGAGAAAATGGCTTGACGAGGAGTGGTCCAAGGCACTCGCAGCAAATGACGCGCAACCGGACCCCGAGATCGACAATCTGGCGAATGCAAAATCGGTATCGATACGATACGCGCTTGTGACCCAACTGTTGGGAAAGATAGCTGACCCCGCCCGCAGCCTCTACGCAGTGCAACTAGCGGACGGAGACCAGGGGGCTTCGGATGCCCGCAGCTTTTCGACGTCTGTAGTGGTTCCTTGGGTTGCCGCCGCACATCATGTCATCGGGACAAGCGCGGAGCCATATGCCAGCAATCCTCTACGCCGTCAGCGAATCGAGCACAACATGCAGGATGTGCGCCACAAGGCGGACTGGGAACGACTGATCACTGCACCGTATTGATCCAACAGTGATTTTCGCACGAGCACATCGATTCTTGAAGATAGGACGCCGTTCGACCTAATCAGTTGATTCGATGGTGATTTCTTGGAAGACTAAATTAGTCGTGGCCTCGCGTCCAAGCGACTATAGGATGGTCCTGTTTTCCGCTATACTGCGCATCTGTCTCCTGGGGTGTTCGCCAGTTGGTGTCGTCCTTGAGCCGTTATGAAAACCTAAGGAGGCTCGGCGCCAACGTCGGTGCGCCAGCCTGTTCGGGCTTTGGCCAGCAACGGGAAGCCTTAGACGTTGCCCAAGTCTCCGCCTTGAACCAAGACGGTTCAGGGCAAGCCTGCAGCGGCATCATCGGGAGACTTGCCCATCATGGATGAGCGGGCCAGCCTGCGCCGCATCTACCGTGCGGCGCGGCGCGGCTTGCCGCCGGCGGCGCAGCGGCTGCACGGGCGACGCATTCGCCGCCACTTCCTGGCCTCCCCCCTGCCTTGGCGCGCCCGGCGCATCGCCGCCTACCTAAGCCGCGATGGCGAGCCGGACCTGCGCCCCCTGGTGCGGCATCTGCATGGCCTGGGCAAGACATTGGCGTTGCCCGTGGTGCGGGCGGGCAACGGCATGGACTTTTTCACCTACCATCCTGATGCAGCCCTCAGCACCAACCGCTTTGGCATAGAGGAACCCTGCGCGGGGGTGCGCTGGCTGCCCACCCTGGCCCTGGATCTAGTGCTAACGCCCCTGGTCGCTTTTGACGGCATGGGCAACCGGCTGGGGATGGGCGGAGGATTCTATGATCGACGCTTCGCCAACCTCCCCGAGGCTTTGCGTCCGCTGCTGGTGGGCGTAGCCCATGAAGCGCAACGGGCGCCGACGCTGCCAGCCGCTTCCTGGGATGCGCCCTTGGACGCAGTGCTTACGGAAGGCGGTTGGCAGGCGTTCACCAAGCGGGCAAGGCTGTAGCCGTGGCGGTGCGCAGGATCATCCGCATGGGCCACCCCACCCTGCGCAAGGTGGCGGCGCCGCTGGCGCCGGCGCACATCGGCACGGCGACGTTCTCTAGGCTGGTGGACGACATGGTGGACACCCTGCGCGACTATGGCGGCGTCGGTCTGGCGGCCCCTCAGATCGACGAGTCCGTCCGCCTAGCCATCCTGGAGGTGCCGGGCGGGCCCACACGCTATGGCGAGGTGCCGAAGCTGCCCCTGACCGGCTTCGTCAACCCCAAGGTGCATGTTCTGGACGCCACGCCCAGCGGCGTCTGGGAAGGCTGCCTGTCCGTGCCCGGCCTGCGCGGCTACGTGGAAAGGCCCAGGCATGTGCGGGTGCAGGCGCTGGACCTTGAAGGCAAGCCGCTAACCCTGGAGTTCACGGACTTCTCCGCCACAGTGGTGCAGCACGAACTGGACCACCTCGATGGCAAGCTCTACATCGACCGCATGGCGGACATCAGCCAATTGGTCTTTGAGGATGAATTTCTGCGCCGTCAACGCAGGAACAGCGCATAGGCGGGGTTGTCCGTCTCCTCCCAATAACGGTAGCCAATGCGGTTCAGGTAAGTGGACAGCCGTTGTCGATCCTCCGGCTGGGCGGTAAAGCCGGCCAGCACGCGACCCCAAGCAGAGCCGTGGTTGCGGTAGTGGAACATGCTGATGTTCCAGCGGCTGCCGAGGCCATCCAGAAACTCCCGCAGGGCGCCGGGACGTTCTGGAAATTCAAAGCGATACAGCAATTCCGGCGCCACGCCCAGGGCGCGGCCACCCACCATGTGACGAACGTGCAGCTTGGCGATTTCGTTGTCCGTCATGTCCACCACCGGGTAGCCGGCCTTGCGCAAGCGGCCCAGCACCCGCGCACGGTCTTGCGCCGACGCCACCTGCAGGCCCAGATAGACGTGCGCTTCATCCGGGCCGCAGAAACGGTAATTGAACTCCGTGACGCCTTGCCCCCCCAAGGCGTGACACAGCCGCCGGAAGCTGCCCACCTGCTCCGCAATCGTGACGCCCAGGATCACCTCCCGCTGCTCCCCCACCTCGGCCCGCTCGGAAATGTGCCGCAGCCGGTCAAAGTTGACATTGGCCCCGCTGACCACGGCCACCCAATTGCGCACACGCCGCCCTCCCCGGCCCTGCAGCGCGGCGTACTTCTTCACCCCCGCCACGGCCAGCGCGCCCGCCGGCTCCGCCACTTGGCGGGTGTCGTCGAATACGTCCTTGATGGCGCCGCAGATTTCGTCGGTGGAGACGGTAACCACCTGGTCCACGCAAAGGCGCGCCAAGGTGAAGGGCGCCTTGCCGACCTGCGCCACCGAGGCGCCATCGGCAAACCGATCCAGGGTCCTGAGCGGCAGACGCACCCGCCGCCCCGCCGCCAAGGCGGCCTTGAGGCAGGCGGACCCTTCCGGCTCCACGCCGATGATGCGAGTGGCCGGATGCAGGTACTTGATGTAGGCGCCGATGCCGGCGATGAGGCCTCCGCCCCCCACAGGCACGAACACTGCATCCACTTGCGGATGCTGGTTCATGATCTCAACGCCCACCGTGCCTTGGCCGGCGATCACGTCCAGGTCGTCATAGGGATGCACCAGAACATGGCCCGCGGAGCGGGCCAACGCCTTGGCGTGGGCGGCCGCCTCATCATAGGCATCGCCATGCAGGATGACCCGGGCGCCGAGGCTGCGCACCGCATCCGTCTTGATGGCCGGCGTGTTGCGGCCCATCACGATGCAGGCGCTGATGCCCAGCTCCCGCGCTGAAAGGGCCACCCCTTGGGCGTGATTGCCGGCCGAAGAGGCCACTACGCCCCGGGCGCGCTGCCCTGGCCCCAGTTGCGCCAGCTTGTTGTAGGCGCCGCGCAGCTTGAAGGAGAAGATGGGCTGCAGATCCTCCCGCTTCAGCATCACTGCAAAGCCGCGGCCAAGCCGTTCGGAAATGCCCTTGGCGTATTGCAATGGCGTTTCCTTGGCGACATCGTAAACGCGCGAGGTCAGGATTTTCTTGACAGTGCGCTCCAACATGCAAACAACCTGCATTCCGCAGTGGGGACAACAGTATGACCCAAGAGGACCTGAAGCGTTTGGCGGCGCAGGCGGCCCTCGACTACATTGCCCCGCGCTTGACGCCGAAGGCCATCATCGGCATCGGCACCGGCAGCACGGCGAACTGCTTCATCGACCTGCTCATCGGGGTGCGGCACAGGTTTGACGCAGCGGTGGCCAGCAGCGAGGCGAGCGCGCAGCGGCTGCAAGCCGTCGGCGTTCCGGTGCTGGATCTAAACGCCGCTCCCGCCCCTGTGGCCTATGTGGACGGCGCGGACGAAATGGACCCCAACCGCTGCCTGACCAAGGGCGGCGGCGGCGCCCTGACCAAGGAGAAGATTGTCGCCGCGTCATCTGATGAGTTCATCTGCATCCTGGACGATTCCAAGCTGGTGCAGCGTCTGGGCGCCTTCCCCCTGCCCGTGGAGGTCATCCCCATGGCCCGGGGCCTGGTCGCCCGGGCCTTGGTGCGGCTCGGCGGCGCCCCGGAATGGCGGCAAGGCTTCACCACCGACAACGGCAACATCATCCTGGATGTGCACAACCTCAACATCAGCGACCCCTTGATGCTGGAGCAGGCCATCAACAACATCACCGGCGCCGTCTGCAACGGCCTGTTCGCCGTCAACCGGGCTGACCGCGCATTCGTGGCCGGCCGCGACGGCGTGACGAGAATCTGACAAACCCTTCCTGTGGAGGGGCTGAAAGCCTTAAGGAACCTTTGAACAAGTCGCGTTCGCCCAGCGCCCCGCCCTCAGCAGAGGGAGATGGCGTCGCGGCCAAGGGAAGGCAACCCGCAGAGCAGGGGGCATTCCACAGTCCGCACACCGCGGGGCGCCCTTCGGGAGGGCCTAAAGGGCGCGCTGGCTGCGTTGCGGCTCATTGTGCGGGGGCAAGCCACACGGCTTCGCCACGCCTTGCCATCACGCCCTGTGGGGCCCATCTGGGCTTCCGGGACTTGTTCAGAGGTTCCCTAAAGGGAATTGTTGGATGAAATGCGCTCAGCCTCCGCCTTGCAAGGCGGCCACCCCCGGCAGGGGCTTGCCTTCGATAAACGCAAGAAAGGCGCCGCCGCCCGTGGAAATGTAGGACACCCCTTCCGCCACGCCGTACTTATCGATGGCGGCCAGGGTGTCGCCGCCGCCGGCGACGGAGAAGGCTTTGCTATCCGCAATTGCTTCCGCCACTGCGCGGGTGCCTTCGCCGAACTGGTCGAATTCGAAAACGCCCAAGGGGCCATTCCAAAGAATCGTGCCGGCGCCCGCCAGCAGCGCCTCGCAACGCCGGGCGGTTCGCGGCCCAATGTCCAGGATCAGATCGTCTGGGCGCACGGCATCCGCAAGGCGCAGCACCGCACGCTCTTCGCGCGCGGCCCGCCTGCCCACCATCCAGTCCACCGGCATGGGAATCTCCGTCTTTGCGGCGATCGCCCGGGCGGTCTCCAGCAAATTCGGCTCGTGCAAGGAGGCGCCCACCGGAAGGCCGGCGGCTGCGGCGAAGGTGTTGGCGATGCCGCCGCCGACAATGATTTGGTCCACCAAGGCGGCCAGGCTGCCCAAAACGCCTAGTTTGGTGGACACCTTGGCCCCGCCGACAACGGCCACCAAGGGCCGGGCCGGCGCCCGCAGGGCACTGGCCAAGGCGTCAAGCTCAGCGGCCAGCAGCGGGCCGGCGCACGCGATGGGGGCATGGCGCGCCACGCCCGCCACGGAGGCATGGGCGCGATGGGCCACCGCGAAGGCGTCCATCACAAAGATGTCCGCCAGAGCCGCCAAGCGCTTGGCGAGCCCATCCTCCCCAGCTTTCTCTCCCACCAGAAAGCGGGTGTTCTCCAGCAGGGCCAAGGGTGCTGTGGAGGCGGCGGCCGCATCCAGGTCCGCCAGCAGGGGAACCGGCCGCCCCAACAACTCCGCGAGGCGGGACGCCACAGGGGCAAGGGAGCAGGCCGGGTCAAACCGGCCTTCCTGGGGGCGGGCGAGATGGGAAAGCAGCAGGACCCGGGCGCCCTTGGCCAAGGCGGCTTCGATAGTGGGCAGTGCGGCGCGAATGCGGGCGTCGCTGGCGACGGCGCCGTCCCGCAGGGGCACGTTGAAGTCCTCCCGAATCACCAGCCGCTTGCCCGCCAGATCAAGCGCCTCCATGCGCTGCGGGGCGCTCACTGCGCCGCGGCCTTGCCGTGGCCGGCCAGCGTGCGCTCCGCCAACGCCACCAGATTGTCCGCCGTCATGCCAAGCGCCGCCATGGCTTCGGCGCCCGGCGCAGAAAGACCGAAGCGGTCAATCCCCAGCACGGCGCCGTCCAGCCCCACGAAGCGGCGCCAATAGTCCGGATGGCCAGCCTCCACGGCGATGCGCACCCGCACGTTGGCGGGCAGCACGGCCTCCTGGTAGGCCGGCGCCTGGGCCAAAAAAACATCCACGCAGGGCATGGACACCACGCGCACGCCAAGGCCGCGTTGGCTGAGGATTTGCTGGGCCGCGACCGCCAAAGGCACTTCCGACCCAGTGGCGATCAGCACTAGGTCGAGCGCCCCTTTCTCCGCCTTCAGCACATAGCCGCCGCGGCGAATGTTGCCGAAGGCGTCCGCATCTCTTGGCTGGCATTGCACCTTCTGGCGAGTGAACACCAAGGCGGTTGGGCCATCCGGGCGCACCACCGCGCTTTCCCAAGCGACCGCAGCCTCCACCGTGTCGCAGGGGCGCCAAGTGGAGAGATTCGGGGTGGTGCGCAGGTTGGTGAGCTGCTCCACCGGCTGGTGGGTGGGGCCATCCTCCCCCAAAGCCACGGAGTCGTGGGTGTAGACAAAGATGTTGGGAATGCCCATCAGCGCGGCCAGACGCACGGCGTTGCGGGCGTACTCCATGAACACCAGGAAGGTGCCGGTGAAGGGTCGGTAGCCGCCATGCAGCAACAGCCCATTGGCGATGGCCGTCATGCCGAACTCGCGCACGCCAAAACTCAAGTGTCGGGCATCATCCGCCCCCTGCCACCTAGTGTTGTTGGAGCCGGTCAGGTCCGCCGAGCCCCCCAACAGCTCCGGCAGGACCGGCCCCAACAGGTTCAGACACCGTTGCGAGGACTTGCGCGTCTCCAGGGCCTCCATTTCCTCCTGTGCGCTGCGGGCCAGCCCGCGCAGGCCGTCCGCCCAACAGGGCGGCAGGCGCCCGGCCATGCGTCGCAGCAGTTCATCCGCCAACTCGGGATAAGCCCTGGCATAGGCGTCAAAGCGGGTTTGCCAGGACGCCTGGGCGGCGGCGCCCCGCGCCACGCAGCTCCAGTCCGCGTAGATGTTCGCCGGCACCGCAAAGGGGCCATGGGGCCAGCCCATAACCTCCCGGGCGGCCGCCACCTCATCCTCTCCCAAGGGCGCGCCATGGGCGGCGGCTGTTCCCTGCCGGTTGGGAGCGCCCTTGCCGATGACAGTCTTGACGCAAACCAGGGTGGGACGCCCATCGTTATCCAGGGCGTTGCCCAAGGCTTCCTGAATCTCCGCCCCATCATGGCCATCCACACGGCGGATGACGCGCCAGCCATAGCTTTCGAAGCGGCTGGCCACATCTTCGGTGAACCAAGCCTCCACCCGCCCATCGATGGAGACGCCATTGTCGTCGTACAGGCAGATTAACTTGCCAAGGCCGAGAGTGCCGGCCAGGGAGGCCGCCTCATGGGAGATGCCTTCCATCAGGCAGCCATCTCCCACCACCACCCAAGTGCGGTGGTCCACCACCCGATGGCCCGGGCGGTTGAACTCCGCCGCCAGTCCGGCCTCCGCCATCGCCATGCCCACCGCGTTGGCGAAGCCTTGGCCCAACGGGCCGGTGGTGGTTTCCACGCCGGGACATTCGCCGTACTCCGGGTGTCCGGCGGTCTTGCTGCGCAGTTGCCGGAAGTTCCGCAGATCCTCCAAGGAGACGTCATAGCCGGTCAAATGCAGCAGGCTGTACAGCAGCATCGAGCCGTGGCCGTTGGAAAGCACGAAGCGGTCCCGGTTCAGCCAGCCCGGATCCTTGGGGTTGTGCACCAGAAACTCACGCCACAGCACCTCACCGAGGTCCGCCAAACCCATAGGCGCCCCGGGATGGCCGGAATTAGCCCTCTGCACGGCGTCCATGGCGAGGGCGCGGACGGCGTTGGCCCGCTCAACGCGTGACGACATCGAAACCTGACCTTGGCTGGCGACGGGTTTATTTTCCCCCGCCGCCGCACCCACTGGCAACGGCGAAAGGCCCCCGCAATGGAAAAGCGCGGCGCAAGGTAAAATAATGTCGCATTCGCACCCGCCCCAACAACCCGACAAGAGGAGCCCAATGGCCGACCATACTGTTTTCACATCGGAGTCCGTCTCCGAAGGCCACCCGGACAAGATGGCCGACCAGATCTCAGATGCCGTGCTCGATGCCATGCTGGCCGAGGATGCGGACTCCCGGGTGGCTTGCGAAGTGCTAATCAAGACCGACTTGGTGGTGGTGGCCGGGGAGATCCGCTCCACCGCCCAGGTGGACTTGGACAGCCTAGTGCGCCGCGTGATAGCCGACATCGGCTACACCGGCTACGACAGCAGCTTCAAACTGAACGAATGCCGCATCATCAACGCCCTGGAGCAGCAATCTCCAGACATCGCCCAAGGGGTGGATGAAGACGAGGGCCACGAGCAGGGCGCTGGCGATCAAGGGCTGATGTTCGGCTACGCCAATAACGAAACGGACGTGCTGATGCCAGCGCCCATCACCTACGCCCACCGGCTGATGCAGCGCCAAGCCCAAGTGCGGCGCGAAAAGCTGAGCTTCCTGCGCCCGGACGCCAAAAGCCAGATCACCCTGCGCTACGGCAGCGATGGCAAGCCCATGGGCTTGGACGCAGTGGTGCTGTCCACCCAACACGCCCAGGATGTGTCCGGCAAGCAACTGCAGGAGGCGGTGATGGAGGAGATCATCAAGCCCGTGCTGCCCGCCAACTGGCTGTCCGCCGACACCAAGTACCACATCAATCCCACCGGTCGGTTCGTCATTGGCGGCCCGGAAGGAGACTGCGGGCTGACCGGACGCAAAATCATCGTGGACACCTATGGCGGCATGGCCCGCCACGGCGGCGGCGCCTTCTCCGGCAAGGACCCATCCAAGGTGGACCGATCCGCCGCCTACGCCGGCCGCTACGTTGCCAAGAACATCGTCGCCGCCGGCTTGGCGGAGCGCTGCGAAATCCAGATCAGCTACGCCATTGGCGTGGCGGAGCCCGTGTCCATCCGCGTGGACACCTTCGGCACCGGGAAGCTGACGGAGGGGCGCATCGTTCATCTTGTACGTGAACATTTTGATTTGCGGCCCAAGGCGCTGATTGAAATGCTTGACCTGAAGCGCCCGATCTACCGCAGCACCGCCGCCTACGGCCATTTCGGGCGCACTGAGGACAACTTCACTTGGGAGCGCACGGACAAAGCCGCGGCCTTGGCTGAAGCGCTATGATGCAGCACCATGCAGTTGAGTTTCGAGTTCTTTCCGCCTCGCACCGCCAAGGGCGAAGCCAACCTGCTGGAGGCCGCTGGCCATCTGGCCGGGTTTAGGCATGAATTCGTCTCGGTAACCTGCGGGGCGGGAGGGGCCGGGCAGCCTTGGGCGGCGACGGCTAAGACCGTGGCCAAGCTACGGGACGTTGGCCTAAACGCAATTCCCCATATGGTCATCGGGGGCGACGGTTGCGATGGCACCAAGCGCCAGCTAGACGCCTATCTTGGCCTAGGCGTAACCGGCTTTATCGCCTTGCGCGGGGACACTCCACCGGGCGCCGAAGCCAACCAACTTGGCGCAGAGACCCTGGTGCGGCGCATCCGCCGACACTGCGGCGATGCAGTGCAGATGCAGGTGGCGGGCTACCCGGAGGTGCACCCCGCCGCCGCCTCCCCAGCGGCGGACTTGGCGAGCCTGAAGCGCAAGGTGCAGGCTGGCGCGGACGGCATCATCACCCAGTACTTCTTCAACTTGGCCGCCTACCTGCACTTCCGGGAACAGGCGGAGGCATTGGGCATTGCGGCGCCGATAACCCCGGGCATCATGCCGCTGACCAACTTCCGCGATCTGGTCCGGTTTTCGGACGGCTGCGGGGCCGACATCCCCCGTTGGATCCGCAAGCATCTGGAGGCCTATCAGGACGATGCGGCCACCCTGCGCGCCTTCGGCGTTGCAGTGGTCACGGAGCTCTGCGCCGGCCTGCTGGCGGCCGGAGCGCCGGGGCTGCACTTCTACACCCTGAACCGAGCCGCAGCCAGCGCACAAATCTGCGCCAACTTGGGACTTGAGTCCGGCACCGACTTTAACCAACGCAGCCGGGATCGGCAGTCGGCGGCCTGATCCCTGCTTCGGCTGGCGATGCGCCCAGCGAAAGTGGGATGGGATGCCAGAACCCGCCTTGGTTAACCGGCATAATGCGCCAAGCCGCTTGATGAATCGCCGAGTGTTGTTCCTTTTCGGCGCGTTGGCAGCCAATCCGGAGGTTGCCGCCAGCGCTGGCCACGGACGCCGTCTGGGCCCTCCCCTGCCTCGCGCTCCAGCCGGGACGCCGCCAAGCGTTCCGCATTGTACACCGCCCCACCATGGCCCGGGCGGGGCGCACCACCACGGACGTCGCCTGGGGACCCGCCTCGCTAGGCCCTAGTCGTGCCGGTCCCGCGCGAGTTCGCCCTCGCCGCCTGACACAGGCCGCATCCCGACGCCGTGCCCCGAATCGCGCCCACCACCCCCTACCACTTTCGCAAATGTAGGATGGTGCTGCTTAGCCGAGCTCAATACCTGTTAAAATACAGACCTAATCTATACGATCAAGGACTCAGGACAGGGGACCGACCGGCGAACTGCGATATGGGCATTGCAAAGATATACTTACGAGACTTGATCTATGAACAAAAGGCGGGCGAGTCAGTGCCACCCGGGGTTCGAGGATACGATAGAGATTTATCTATGCTCCTAGCCATATTCAAACGCCTGATTGCTAACACGAAACTGTCCTCGGAAGATCGAGCTTCGGCGGTTTTCAACCGGTCCTGAATCACGCAGATGGCCCTAGATCTCGACAAGCTATGTGTAACCCTGGACGCAGCGGCCGAAGTCGTACATAAGTACAAAGTGGAATTCACGTTAAACACGGACAGGATCGCCTCGCTCACTCCCCCACCCGTCCCTCTTCATTGGAACTCCATTAAGTTCGACGATCCCAGCGAGATTCACAACATCCCGAATGACAGGCGCGGCATCTATGCCTTCGTCGTCGCTGCCGGCGACCAACCTTCGCCGACGCACGGCTACATCATGTACATCGGCATCGCCGGCGTCAAAGGGAATCGTTCCCTTCGGGAACGTTATAGGGACTATCTCAGTACGACCAAAGTCCTCAATAGGCCCAAGCTGATGCGCATGTTCGCCACATGGCACGATGTGCTCCGGTTCTTCTTCGCCCCCGTCGATAGCGGAGTGACCCCCGCGGATTTGAAATCTCTAGAAAAAACGTTGAACACTGCGTGGATGCCACCGTGTGTGGAACAGGATATCGATGCGACCACCCGAAAAATGCGGAGGGCTTTCAGTGACTGACAACCACCACAACCGCCTCGTTGTACCGGCACTGCGCGGCATGATGGGCGACTGGATCTACTATTCCTGTCTGATAGATCTTCCGACACTTGCTGAGCGTGTCGACTACGCCGACGACATCCACACCAGCGCACATCTATCCGACATGATACAACGGCAACTCAAGAAGAACCGAGCCAATCAGATCGCAGAGTATCTCAAGACACAGACCGAGCGCCTGTTCAACGCTCTGGTCGTGGCCACCTATGGGGGCGAGCCCAACTGGCACGCAATCGCCAGCGTTAGCAGTCAAGACGATGTCCCTAACGAACTCGACGACCTCCATGAGCAGACCCTCGCCTCGGTGGGGTTCCTGACACTGCGCGGCGATGAGCGCCTCTTCGCACTCGACGGCCAACACCGACTCGCCGGCATCAAAACCGCTATGGAGGATGGGCTGGCACAGAATCCCCACGACATGGTTCCCGTCATCTTCGTCGCGCACAGAGACGATCCACTGGGCCTGGAGCGTACACGGCGCCTGTTCACCACCCTCAACAAGACAGCGAAACCCGTCTCCAAGGGCGATACGATTGCTTTGGACGAGGACGACGTCATGGCCCTGAGTGTGCGTTGGCTAGTTGATCGCGAAGGCGACCTCTTTCGCGGCGGTCGCATCGCGTTCGTGCCCACGAACAACCTGCCCAGCTCGAACCACGTCAGCCTGACAACCATTGGCAATCTTTACGACATTGTCACCACTTTCTTCTCGCGTGCGAGAACGCCCCTCAAGAAGAGCAGACACGATCTAACAACAGCAAGGCCCGACGATGCGGAACTTCAGGAGTACTACGACTTCGCCAAGAATATCTTTGTTTCCATGCGCCAGCATTTCCCCGAACTCGACGAATTCTTCTCTGCTGAGGACTCGGAGACCGCGGTTCGCCGACATCGCACTCCCAACGGAGGTTGTGTTCTGTACCGTCCCCTCGGCCTAGACGCCTTCAGTACAGTCATCGCCCATCTATCGGACCGCATGCCTCTCAAAGACGCCTTCGAACTCGCCGCCAAGCTGCCAAGGCAACTTCAGGAGATCCCCTATTCAGGCTTGATGTGGAACCCGGTTCGCAGAACGATCTCCAACAGATTCAAGGTCACTACGCGCGAGCTGCTTCTACACATGGTCGGTTCCGCAAAGATGTCCACCCGCGAGCTAATCGAACGATATAGAAAAGAGATCGGGAACAGCAACGCTATGCTCCCGGATCCTGTCGTCTAGATAGGCCTCAAGATTCGCTCCCGCGGGCCCGCGTAACGCAAAACATCCAACTGTTCTCCACTCCGGCACAATCTCACAGCACTGGCACCGGCCGCTCACCTCCGGTCAACTAGACCTGCAATCGTCTCCACCGCCGACGTATTCCAGCAAAAATTGTTCGTTCGGACGGTTTTCCGACCCCATAGGTCTAATTTTCCGATGGCCATAGAACGTTCACAGACCAATCTGCTTTCATAGCATCATCCATCGCATCCCGTGGGCATCGCCCTACCAAGCAAAGTCGGATGCCGCCAGCACATCTATGCCCCTTTGCTGTCCGCTGCCGTTCTGTCCCTTCGCCCCGAAGGTCCATCCCCAACTCCGTTCAGACAACCCGCAGCCATGCTATCACGACCACGCCGCTAGTTGCCGGTTTGTAGAAGCAAGCGCCGCCACGCCGTTCAGTCGCTGGTTGATGGCGATTGCAAGTTCCTGCCCGTGGTTCCGAGTATTGTCCGTTACCACAAGCTTCGCTCCGGTCGCCCTCACGTACTCAAGGGTTTCACCAAAGTCCGCATGGTTCGACAGCACTACGCTATATGCTCGATCAGAGAACGCCTTGAGGGGTTCGTCGGCATCCGCCATGAAAGCACTGCACACGATCGTCGTTCCATCGCCAGCCAACTCGTTGCCGAATCCGTCCCCCTTCGAATACAGACGCACATACGAGTGCTGCTTCATCGCATGCGTTCCGTCGTCGGACTCCAACCGCACCAGCGTCCCCACGGCGAATCCATGTTGCTGGTACACCGACGCCTCCCGAATCAACCGCTCGCTAGCCAGCACAGGAACCCCGATGTCGCCCCCCAGCACCTGCAGCACACGCTCCACCGTTCCCCGATGCGCCCGGATATGAACGCAGCCGTAGCGCAGCCTTTGCATGACAACCTCCATCAGCCTCGCTTCCGCTTCCGCCTGTGTGTACTGGCGTACGCTTCGCGGACTCCCGTAGGTGCTGTCAACGACAAGTTCCTCCACCTCGATCACCTTATCGAGCGGCCAGCCGAAATCGCCCGAGTATCCAACCCGCCGCCCGTCCGGGTAATGCACCGCGACCTGACAAGAACCCAGAATGTGATTGGAAGCAAGAAGCTGCACGACCGATCCGTCCTGTAACTCTCGCACATCGCCTCGGCTGATCGGCAGCAAATTGTCCCGATAGGGCAAATCGGCGTTATATTCCGCGATCAGCAAAGATCGTGTCTCTGGACTCAGGACGATGTCCTGACATCCCTTACTCCGGTCGAACCCACCCATGTGGTCATCGTGGATGTGCGTCTGCACACGGAACTCACATCCCGGAGCGTATCCGTCGCAGACGATGTTTTCCCCCAGTACGACGGCACCGCTGTCCAGCACGTCAACCGTCGGCTGGCGCATCTTTCAGCTCATTCACCATCGCGTCACAAAGCAACCCTTCCAGCCGTTCTTTGCCAATCATTGACATCGACGACCCGAACAGTGCGGCGCCCACCAGCGGGAAACGAGTCTTACCCAGACGACCCGAAGCCCCCACCAACTCCACTCGGGCCATGGCGTTCCGCAGCAGTTCATCCCTCTCTTGCTGTGATCGCCTCCCCAGAGACTCGGCAAGCATAGGCCCGATCACTGAGCCGATGAACACGTATCTTCTTTCCACCACCGGCCGCATCCCGATCACTTCCCGGAGCACATCCTCCACCTGACGGCCGGATCGCTCGAGAATCTGAACAACCTGCCGGGTCTCCTTGCTGTCGAGCCCACGCTCCAGGACGGCTCTTGCCACCGCCAGCATGTCGCCTGCGTCAGGAATCCTGCCCAGTTCGACCGCCCGCGAGTATCCCAACACGCCCCTGCCACCACCCCAATCCACCATATGACGCAGATCGTCGGGCAGTTTCAACAACCGCAGGAACCGACTCAAGCCAGTCTTGTCGATTCGGATCGCACGTGCGCATTCGGCCATCGTATTGCCAGCCGCCCGGGCTCGGCCGATCAGTTCGGCAACTTCCACCGGCGACAGCGGCCGTCCCTTCTTGTGCGTTCCGTATCCAACCGACACTCGAAGGCGTCCAAGTTCGAGCGCGCTGAGCCCCCGGAGCACAGTCATTCCTAGTCCAGCAGTCCTCGACCCGTCAGTGCTTCATCGATCAGCCCAGCCGCCGCTTCGTCCTGGGTGATTTTCTCCTCCTTTGCAAACGACTGGATCGCCCGATGCGTCTCCTGAGTCACCGTTGCCACAATCTGAATTACTCGTGCCCCCGTCTTTGCGGTTTCGATCACGTCCTCAATCGGTTTTTCGGGGTCGTCTCTACGTTGCTGCACCACGTTCTTGCGTTGCGGTCCCGACATCGGCTGCATTTCCTTCGCCAGCCTTACGGCCACGCCCGCGTCCGGGGCTGCGCTGTCGACCTCCGAGGCGTCCTGGGCTTTCACCGCAGTGTTGATGTTCACTGTCCCGTCGTCGACGAGTTCCTTGAGTTCAGGCAGCAACCGCGGGTATTTCACACAATCCCGGATCTTGTTCCTCGGAATGCCCGTGGCCTCCCAAACGTCGTTGATGCTCCCATAGATTTTGTACAGGTACAGAATTCCGTCCTTCAGTTCCCTCCCCGATAGCCGACGCCGGATCAAGTTTTCCGTAATCGATATCGCCTTGGCCTCACTCTCTTCGACCTGACCGTCGAGAACCGCCGCCGCGATCGTCTCCTTACGGAGCATCTTGTGTGCGAGGAACCGACGTTGCCCGGTGAGAATCTCCCACTTGCCGGATTCCCGCGCCTTGCAGACCACTATCGGCTGAAGCAGCCCTTGCACCTTAATGCTCTCTGCCAGTTCATCGATTCCCTTCCCGGGACTGCTCGTTCTGACCTGCCCCCGTCCGATGACCAGATCGTCAAGCTCGATGTCCTTGTATTCCACGACTTTCGCCATTCTTCAATCCTCCTGTTGCGTCCCGTGCTGTTGCGCCAGTTCCTGCGTCACGCCCAAGATCCGCTCGAGTTCCGCCCGTCCAAACCCCTCTCGTCTTGCTGGTGTGTTCTCCATGACGTCTTCGAACAGTTCCGCCTTCTCGTCCAGAATCTCCGCTATCCTTTCCTCGATGGAGTCGCGGACCACGAACCGGACCACATGCAACGGATCGTTCCGATCAAAACGATGCGCCCGGTATATCGCTTGATTCTCCACAGCTGGATTCCACCACCGGTCGAACAGCACGATATGCGAGGCCTCGCCGAGATTCAAGCCCACACCGCCCGCACGCAGCGACACCAGCAATGTGCGCGGCGTCTCACCCAATCGGAACCGGTTCATCACGGCTTGGCGGACTGGCATGTTCATCGACCCCACCAGCCATTCGTGTTGCATCCTCAACCGTCCGGATACCCACTTCAAGGTCTTCACGAACTGCGAAAACACGATCACCCGGGCTGATTCGCCCACCGACTCGAGGACCGTCTCAAGAGCCTCCAGCTTCGCCGACGCCCCGCTCTCCTCGTCTTGATTGCAGATTATCTTCAGCCGCGTAATGAGCCCCAACATCGCCGCAACTCCATCGCTATGCCTCCCGTCCGCGTGTTGCTGTCGAT
Source organism: uncultured Pseudomonadales bacterium (assembly GCA_964348115.1). GTDB lineage: Bacteria > Pseudomonadota > Gammaproteobacteria > Pseudomonadales > Azotimanducaceae > Azophilus. The sequence goes on along the minus strand of CAYGBY010000030.1, from coordinate 9,372 downwards.
TTGCCCACAGCGCGTCATAGTGACGGCGTTGGCCGGCCGCGAGCTCGATCTGCAGGTCCTGCACGATTACGGGCGGCAATTCTGCTCGCACATCGCGCTTGCGCCGGCGCAGCATCGTATTCTCCAACCTCTGGGCGACTTCTCCCCGAGTGCGCTCCGGGCCGAAAGCGGGATCCAGGAATCCGAGGATCGTCGTGATGTCGTTCAGCCGGTTTTCCAAGGGCGTCGCCGAGAGCGCCCACGAACGATTCCTCGGCAGCAACCGGCAGGCCAGCGACGTGGCCGAGTTCCTCTCCTTGATCCGCTGCGCCTCGTCCAGCACAACCAAATCGAACGCATCGCGCGGCACCCTGTCCAGCCCATCATTCCTGATCTGCTCGTAGGACCCCACCAGCACGGGGACCGGCAGCAAGTAGAGCGCGGACCTGTCCCTTGTCGTTCCTTCCAACCGTCGGGCCGTTACGCTGGGCGTCCATGTCGACAGTTCCGCCATCCAGTTTAGCGTGAGCGATGCGGGCGCGACGATCAGTACGCGATCCACTTCGTTTTGCATGTCCAGCAGCAATGCAATCGCCACGGCCGCCTGCACCGTCTTCCCCAGCCCCATCTCATCGGCTAACAACGCACCCGGTGATCGGCACAGAAAGGAAACACCGTCCCATTGGTATTCGTGCAGCGGTGCGGGCACCCGCAGTCGCTTCTCCGCAACAGGTCGCAGCGCTTCGCTGTCCGCAGTCATGCGAACGGCCACACCCTTTCGGCGAGTTTGGCGATGTGCCGTTGGCGTTTCTCGATCTCCGCCGGCGACCAGGACATACGAGTTGCGATCTCCCGGGTGATCGCAACGCTGCTTTCTGCAAAGACCTGCCTCTTTTTGTCGAAGCTGCCGTTGAATTTGCGCCCCGGCTTGTTGTCCCACTTCCCCAATAGGGTCAAATTGCCGACGCGATGCACCCAATCGCCCGGGTCCACGCCGCCGAAATCCATCCACCCTGGCCAATGTTCCTCGCCCCTCGGTAGCACATGCTCCACGCCGCAGTTCCAGTCGTTCAGCACGACGGCTTCGGGACGCCCCTCACGGTTGATCCCGAGCAGAAGCGCCTTGATTTTCTGGTTCCCCCGCATCTGCGTCGATTCCATGATCATCCGGAAATTCTCGTTGTCCAATACATTGTGCTCCGACCGGTCAATTTGGCGAAGGAATTGCGCGAACTCATCGTCGGCCACATGCCCGCCCCGGGCGATCTCCGCCGCGAAATCCGCGAAGTCCCGCTCCATGTGCGAGGGCTCGAACTTCGCCACAAACGCTGTCCTCAACACAAACGACGTAAGGCGGCTCAGGTTTCTGTTCACCATGTTGGCCACCCTCCGCTTCCTCCTGCCGTCCGCCTCGTCCGTGTACTTCGACATCATTGCAAACACCAGCGTGTGCGTGACCGAGTACTCCTTCAGCTCGCGAAGGAACACGGTGAGATTCCTCGGCGATCCAACCGTCCCCGACTTCTCCTCGAACTTCCGCAGGAACTCCGGGCTCGAAGTGGGCGCCGTCAGCCTGCGGTAGAGTTCCAGGTCCTCCTCTCGCGCGACATCTGTCGCGAGGGCGAACACGAAGTCCGCCGACCGCCGTTTCCGTTTCGCCGTCGCAACCCGCGCCCGCACCTCCCGTCGTACATCGCGGTAGAAGTTGTCCTTCGCCAGGAAGCCGAACCGGCACTGCATCCGGCACCGTGCGTACTCTTCCGCCTTGTTTCTGGTTTTCGTACTCGGAAAAAACTGTTTGATCCGCTCCAGACCACTGTGCACTGTCTGCCGTCTCTCGGCCTCTTCCCGGCTGTTGAAATGCGAATAGATGAAGTTGCGTATGAGATCCAGGTCGTCCAGGGATTTTCCCCTGCAATTGATTGTCTCGAAAACCGCGTTGGGATCGATTTCGCGCGGAACGGTGAGACATGCCACCTCCAGATGCTCCAGCAAATAATCGAAGTACCTCTCCCAACGGCCCCCCTCGTTCGTTTCCTGGAGGAAGTCATCGATCGCCCGCCATGCCGCGGTCAACTTGCCGTTCGCGCCGATTGTGTTCCCGCGCAGCATCTGCCTGTAGCGCACCGCATCGTTTTCGGCTACCTCTATACGCGGTATGTAATGCTCCGCGTCGTCAAGCGCCACCACCCCGTTTCCGGCGATGTCGAACAACATGCGCAGTGCCAGCCCTTCGCGTTGGGAGTCCCCCGTCTCCATTGCGAATCTTTGACAAAGCGCCGCGCAAATCAGCGAAACCGTCACCATTCTCTGCTGCCCGTCGTTGATCTCCCATCGGTTCGGCTCGACTTCCGTGACGATCACGGCGCCGACGAAATAGCACTGCCGCTCCTCCGTCACCGCCTCCTCAATATCGAGCAACAGCGAGGTGACCTCCTCCTTCTCCCAGTCGTAGTACCTCTGATGCCATGGGACGACGAACCGGCCCTTCCGCAGGAGATTCGCAAAGAGAACCGCCTCGGCCGTGATGGCCGGGCCTATTGTCGCGATCACGCGCTCGCTTCCACAACGCCGACATCGGACTTGCGATCCAGCGCCACACGGCAATCCTCAAGTATCCGGTCGCGGCGCCAGATGTCCCGAATGATCTCCTCCTCCGACAGTGATATCAGCGGCCATCCGGTTTCGTCCTGCAGGTCTCGCAACATTTGGAGGATGGTACTGCGCACACGAAGAGTGAAGGGGCCCAGCACACGGCTCCCGTCCGCCCTCGATTTCGTGTTGCCATCCCGCCGCACCTTCTGTCGGTTGGCATCGTTCTCCCGCAGTTCGATCAACCACTCGCGAAAATCGAACAGTTTCTTGAGAACGTCGGCATCCTCGTGGCCGGATGCGATCACTCCCCGCATGCTCCGGTCCTTGGCCACAACCGTGCATGTCCAGCAACCGAATCTTGGCGATGTTGTTCCACAGGACGGGGCATCCTCCTTCGACAGCACCAGCGGGCACTCTCCTCCGCCCGCGTTCCTGTACAGCGTGATCAGATTCCTGTGCGTTCCGCCCCACGGAGCCCTGCGTTGCATAAGCACCTTCCACACGTCTTCGTCGTCCAAGTCGGCCAGCGGCGCAAACACGCGGCAGCCGTCAATGGAACTATGGGCGTTCATCTTCGTGCCCGTCACGCGGCGCTTGGCCATGTTGCGCCGCCGCTGTTCGGACTCACTCTTCCGCGTGCCGACAAGCAGTACGGCGCGACCGTTCCGCCTGACCAGCCCCTCGATCAGACGGCCGGTCGGCAGAATCTTCATCCGGTCAGTGCACCATCGGAAGTTCCGCGTCGGCGGGATGTAGCCTCTGCCAATTACGTTCACCCAGAACGTCTGATCGATGTGCGGTCGGGTGATTCGGGTCCTGATTGGCAGCCCCGCTTCCTTCGCGGCGCTGGCTATGCTATCCATCGACGCCCGCAGGTGCCTGATTACCAATGGCGACTCCACCAGCGTGTCATTGCCAACCACGTGCACCAACCGGCGTCGGGCGCTCTCCGGCAGCCCGGCCAGCACCTCCCACGTTACCTGCAACAACAGCGTCGAGTCCTTGCCGCCCGAATAGGCTAGCACCCACGGGTGCGAGTGCCGCCGCCCATACTCGCGGCCAACGACCTCCCGGCACCTCGCCAACTTCTCCGCCGTGTTCACTATGCCTGTTTTCCCACCCACTACGCTCCTACTCCGTGCGATGCATATTCGCGTCCCGCGACGCCACCACCCTCCCACTCGTCCGATAGCGCCCGCAACTCAGCAACAGCGTCCCCAATCCGACAGGCCGCCCGCTCCACCTCGTCCGCCGAGGTGAACCGGCCCAGGCTCACGCGCACCGACCAATTGGCCTCGTCTTCCGAAAGTCCCAATCCCAACAACACGTGCGAGGGCGCAACGCGTGCAGAGGTGCATGCGGAGCCGGAGGAAATCGCGATGTCGTCGCGAACCGCGAGGGCGAGCGACTCATTGTCAACACACGCGAACCGAATATTCGCTATCCCGAAAACCCGCGGTGTCCCGCCGTTCACCCGCGTGCACGGTATCGTCGCCAGCTTTCCGAGCAACAGCGCTTCAAGTTCCCTTGCTTTCTCCACATCCAGGGTCCTGCATGTCTTTAGAACCTCGGCTGCCTTGCCCATTCCCACGACTTGGTGGGTCGGCAGCGTCCCCGCCCTAAAGCCCATTTCCTGGTGACCGCCGTGAATCTGCGGAACGAGTTCCGGGGCCGATCGGCGCCGGACGTACAACGCACCTATTCCCTTGGGACCATACATCTTGTGGCCGCTCAGCGAGATGAAGTCCGCGTTCATCGCGCGGACGTCCACCGGCAGCCGGGCCACACTTTGCGCCGCGTCCACATGAAACGGTATGCCTCTTTCCGCGGCTATTTCGCCAATCGCCGCAATGTCCGTAATCGTTCCGGTCTCGTTGTTCACCTGCATCAGCGATATCAGGGCCGTGTCTGGTCTCAACGAATCCCTTACGGTCCGGGGTGTGACCAGTCCACAGCTGTCCGGCTTTAGCAGCGTTATCTCACATCCCTCCTCGGCAAGATATCGGCAGGTATCCAGGACCGCGCTGTGTTCCAGGCGCGAGGTCACGACATGCCGTCCAACGCCGCGACGAGCGGCCACCGTGCCCTTTATCGCCAGATTGATCGACTCGGTGGCGCCGGACGTCCACACGATCTCGTCGGGGTTTGCGTTGATCAGCCCGGCAACCTGCTCGCGGGCATCCTCGACCGCCTGGGCCGCTGCCCGTCCCGGCAGGTGTGTGTTGGAGGCCGGATTGGCGAAAACGCCTCCTGGTCCCATGTATCCAAGCATCACATCGACGACAGCCGGGTCCACCGGCGTTGTCGCGGCATAGTCCAGATAGATAGTTTCCGCCATCCGCACCCGCTGGTGAAACACCCACCCCATCTTACCCGATACCGGTTCCTGCCGTACGCATGTACCAGCTCAGCCAAGACCATCCCAAAGTCCGATGCGGCCACCGAAAGTGAAAGGAAAGCCCGAGTCCGCCTTGGTCAATTCCGATAGGTGGGCAACGCCGGCTTGCCCGTCACCCCAAAGACGGTTACTTTCACTGCCTGCATCGGCTTGGGAGGCCCATGATCCAAATTGCCTTCTTGATGGACGCCTTGGACAGCCTGTCGCTGCGCAAGGATTCCACCTTGGCCATGTTGCGCGCCGCCCAAGTGCGCGGTTGGGACATCCACTGCCTGCAGCAGCACGACATCCTGCTGCAGGAGGGGGAGGTGCGCATGTATGCGCAGCCGTTGCGGCTGATCGGCGCATTCGCCAAATCCCTGGATCCCGCCGATGCCGTCGCGCAACGCGCCCAAGGCGGTGGCTGGTGCGAGCTCGGCGCATCCGAACTGCGTCCGGCCAAGGATTTCGACGTGATTTTCATGCGCAAGGACCCGCCCTTCGACATGGAGTACATCTACACCACCTACCTGCTGGAGCGGGCCGAGGGGGATGGCGTCCTAGTGGTCAACAGGCCCCAAGCCTTGCGGGACTGCAACGAAAAGTTCTTCGCCACCGCTTTCCCGCAATGCTGCCCGCCCCTAGTGGTCAGCCGCCGCCAAGACGTGCTGCGCGCCTTTCAGCAGCGGCACGGCAACGTGGTGTTCAAGCGCCTGGACGGCATGGGGGGCGCTTCCGTGTTTCGCGTGATGGCCGGGGACCCAAACTTGGGCGTCATCCTGGAGACCCTAACCAGCGGCGGGCGGGAGCAGATCATGGGGCAGCTGTACCTGCCGGAGATCGTCGATGGCGACAAGCGCATCTTGCTAATCGACGGCCAACCCGTCCCCTACGCCCTGGCGCGCATCCCCATGGATGGCGAGGCGCGGGGCAATCTCGCCGCCGGCGGCACGGGCGTCGGTCGCCAACTGACTGACCGAGACCGCTGGATCGCCGCGGAAATCGGCCCCAGCCTGCGCCGACTGGGCCTCAGCTTTGTCGGCATAGACGTCATCGGCGACTACCTTACGGAGATCAACGTCACCTGCCCCACATGCATTCGTGAACTCGATGCCCAGTTCTCCCTGGACATCGCCGGGAACCTGCTTGATGTCATTGCCGGCAAGCTGTCCTGAAGGTTCCAGGAGTAAGACCAGGCCCGCATCACGGACGGGTGGGCGGATGTCATTGCCGGCAAGCTATCC
>CAYGBY010000030.1:0-3077 GCA_964348115.1 uncultured Pseudomonadales bacterium | reverse complement strand
CCAGGCCCGCATCACGGACGGGTGGGCGGATGTCATTGCCGGCAAGCTATCCTGGAGGTTTCAGAGCCGCCCCCCCGGCGTCCGCGAAACACTTCGCCTTCGCGTTGTTTCTGGCCGTTTGCCTGCATGCAGCCATCATTTTCGGCCTCAGCTTCCAGCAGCCTAAGGAAGCCGCCCAAGCGACAAAAATCGACGTCATCCTTGCGCCGCCAGCGGAGCATCCGCAAGCAAGGGAGGCCCCAACGCAACCCAGCAACCAAGGCGTTCGCGAAATCCAGCCGGCACCTGCCGCCACCCCGCCACCCCTTGTGGCACCAGCCGCGCAACTCCGTAAAACCCCACCACCCCTTGGGGCGACAGCCGCGCAACTCCGCAAAACGCCGCCACCGCCAACGGCGCCTGCGAACGAATTGGCGCCCGCCAAGGAAGCCGCAGCCGTCAACAAGCCGTCGCTGGACTACGCCGACCTAGAGCAAAGAATCGCCGCCCTAGGCCTGGAGCTGGCCGATCAAGAGGCCGCGGAGGGCCTTAGACCACGGGTCCGCCACCTGCCCAGCGCCTCCGCCCTGAACGCAATGGAGGCCAACTACCTGAAAATGTGGCGTCAGCGGGTGGAGCGCATCGGCACCGCCAACTACCCCGGCGGCAACCTGCAAGGGGACCTGAGGGTGCTGGTGGCCATTCGCCACGACGGCGCCCTGCTCGACGCACGGGTTCTGGAGTCTTCCGGGGTGGACAAACTGGACACCGCCGCCATGCGCATCGTCCGCTTGGCTGCGCCCTATGCCCCTTTTCCCGTAGATATGCGAAAATCCTACGACCAACTGGAGATCATCCGCACTTGGCGTTTTTCCAGCCTAGGAACGCGCCTAGAGTGATGCCCCCACCGCCTGGAGACCTTTCGTGCAACTGACGCGCCACTTCCTGATCGCAATGCCCCGCCAAACCGGCTCCTACTTCGCCAACACCGTCACCTATGTATGCGAGCACAATAAGGATGGGGCCATGGGGCTGATGATCAACCGACCGCTGGATCTATCCGTGGAACGGCTAATGAAGCAGTTCGGCTACACCGGCGCCCCCGGGTTGGCCGACGCCAAGGTGTTGGAGGGGGGACCGGTTTCGCCGGAACAGGGCTTCGTGGTGCACTCCGATGACGGCAATTTCGCCGCCTCGCGGAAGTTGGGGAACGGCCTGATGCTGACCGCAAGCCGCGAAGTGCTGGAGGCCATCGCCAATGGCCAAGGCCCGTACCACTACCTAATCGCCCTTGGCTACGCCGGCTGGGGTCCCAAGCAGCTGGAGCGGGAGCTGGCTGAGAGCGCCTGGCTGACCTGCCCGGCAAACAACAGCATCCTGTTCGATGTGCCCTTCGAGGACCGCTTTGAAGAAGCCACCCGGGCCTTGGGCATAGATTTCCGCCTAATGTCCAACCAAACCGGCGATGCCTGAGACGGTGCTGGCCATCGACTTCGGCTTGGCGCATCTGGGGCTGGCGGTGGGGCAAACCGTCTCCCGCACCGCCAGCCCCCTAGGCGCCATCACCGCTAGGAACGGCGCGCCGAATTGGCCCGAACTGGACGCGGCCGTTGCTGAATGGCGCCCGCATCGCCTGCTGGTGGGCCTGCCAGTGAACATGGACGGCAGCGAAAGCCCCATGTCCGGGCGGGTGCGTCGTTTCGCCAACACAGTGCGCGGGCGCTACGCCATGGCGGTGGAGCTGATCGATGAGCGCCTGAGCACCCGGGAGGCCAAGGGGCTGGCGCCCCTAGGGGACGATCACGCCATCGCCGCCAGCCTGATTGCGGAAACTTGGCTGAATGGCTAAAGCGCCCAACTTCGACACGGAATTCCGCCAGTTCGCGGAGGACTCGTCCAATGACGAGCTGTCCGCCGCGCTGCTGGTGAATCTCCTGCTGGACCCCACCTTGGATCGAAATGCGCTGCGGGCACGATTGGACGCCTTGGCGGACACCTGCCCGAAAGGTCTGGCGCCCTGGACATTCCTGCACCAGCGCGGCTTCCGCGGGGTGCCGGACGGGGCGCTGTCCTTGGCGCACAGCCGCATGGCGGATGTGCTGAGAACCGGCTGCGGCATCCCCATCTCACTGGGCGTGCTGCTGGTGCATGTGGCGCGCCGCCAAGGGCTGGAGGCCAAGGGCATCAACTTCCCAGGCCACTTCCTAACCAGAATGGACCAACTGCTGGTGGATCCTCTGACCTTCCAGCCCGTCTCCAAAGAAGACTGCCTGAAGCGGCTATCCAAGGAACTGGTGATCGACCCCTTTGTCGAAGCCAGCAGCACCGCCATCGCCCTGCGCATGCTCAACAACGTGAAGGTGCGGCTGTCCAGGAACAACCATTGGGACCGCATTCTGAACGTGCTCGACCACCAGCTTATCCTGCAGCCCAACAGCGCGGAACTGCTGTACGAACGCGGCCAGGCATGGGAGATGCTCGGCGCCCCGGGCGCCGCCCGCCAGTCCTACGCCCTAGTGGCGGAAAGCGCCTTGGACCCCAAGCTGCGCAAAGCGGCCAAGCGCCGCATGGACGACGGCGACGACGACACTATTTGGCATTGAGCCGCTTGATGCATTCCATGGTTTAATGCCCCTCATCGGTTTGTCACGTCGGGCGCCCTTGCCAGTGACGCCGTCGACGAACCGTGCAAAGAAGCTTTGGCGTTGGCGCTTTGTATCGTCGTGCGCCCTCACGACATCGAGTTGGTTCACATGGGTTTGCTCGAAAAAGTCGACAAAGCACTTGTCACGCACGACGGGCAATGCCTTGCAAACCTCCGAGTCTTCGGTGATCGGCTCCAAGTCGCGAGTCATTGCCTAGGGAACCTCTGAACAAGTCGCGTTCGCCCAGCGCCCCGCTATTTGCCGCCGCAGACGGCGTTGCGGCCATGGAAGAGCAACCCGCAGCGCGGCGCGGATTGCGCAGTCCGCCCGTCGCGGGGCGCCCTTCGGGAGGGCCTAAAGGGCGCGCTGGCCGTGTTGCGGCTCATTGTGTGGGACCTGCCACACGGCTTCGCCGCGCCTCGCCATCACGCCCTTTAGGCTCCTCTGGGCTTC
>CAYGBY010000029.1:0-25400 GCA_964348115.1 uncultured Pseudomonadales bacterium | reverse complement strand
CGCTGGCTGTGTTGCGGCTCATTGTGTGGTGGGCAAGCCACACGGCTTCGCCGCGTCTTGTCAGCACGCCGTCTAGACGCCTCTGGGCTTCCGGGACTTCCTCAGTGGTTCCTCAATAGGTTGGGGGCGACCCTGGAATGGTCTTGGATCATTCCGTGGGCTTGGTTGACAGCTTTCCGCCCGGTTAGGATACTGGCGCAGTCCGCGACCCCTATTGACAATCCCATCATGGACGCACCGGCCATGGGCGCTTTTGCCTCGCCAACTTCGCTGCAAACACTGCTCGCCGACGGGCGTTCGCCTGCTTTCGTCCGCCCCCATCGCGCTTCCCGCACTTCAAGGCAGGGCCGGCAGGTTTGTCGCCTTGGGTAGCTGTCCTGTGGGCAAGCGGGCTTTGTCTGCGCGGGACTTTTGCTTCCCGGCAAGGCGCAGCGCCCCGTCGAGGCGGCGCCCGCGTCAGGCGGACCAGCGCCAGGGGGGAGCGCAGGGACGGCGGATGGCCGCCCTCACTCGCCGGAAGGCGCCTTAGCGCATCCCTTGGCGGCAATCGAAGTTGCAGGGCTGAGCCACCGCTATGGCGCTGGGGCGCCAGTGTTGGATGGCATCGATCTGCAGGTGCTGGATGGGGAGGCGCACGCCGTTCTAGGGGGGTCGGGGGCCGGCAAGACCACTTTGCTCAACCTGCTCTCCGGATTGCTGCGCCCAACCGAGGGACGCATCAGCTTTGCTGGGCGCGATGTTGCCGACATCGGGCCGGCTGGCCGCAACTTGGCCCAGGTGTTCCAGTTTCCGGTGCTCTACCCCGCTTTGGACGTGGCGGGCAATTTGGCCTTTCCCCTGCGCAATCGCGGCTGGCGGGGGCTGCAAGTGCGTCGCCGTGTGGCTGAAGTGGCGGAGTTGCTGGGCTTGACGCCGCTGTTGCAACGCAAGCCCAAGCATCTTTCCCTGTTCGAGAAGCAGATGACCGCCATTGGGCGGGCGTTGGTGCGTCCGGACCTGGCCTTGGTGCTGCTCGATGAGCCTCTCACCGCTGTGGCGCCGACGGCCAAGTGGCGGCTGCGGCGGGCGCTGACCGCGGTGCGGGCGCAATTTGGGCTGACGATGATCTACGTCACCCATGATCAAACCGAAGCGCTGACCTTTGCCGACCGCATCAGCATGCTGCACCAAGGCCGGGTGCTGCAGGCCGGGACGCCGCAAGATCTGTACGAGCGTCCGGCCGGGGAGGTGGTGGCCAAGTTCATCGGCGCGCCGGGCATGAACTTGGTGAAGGCGCAGGTCCTGGACGGTCAAGTGCAGGTGGGCGGCGCGGCGTTGGGCCGCACGGACTTGGCGGACGGTCCCTGCACCTTGGGCTTTCGCCCGGAATGGGCGGCTATCGGCCGCAGCGGCGTTCCCCTGCGCATCCGCAGCAGCCGAGCCATCGGTTCGCAAAACGGTGCGCCAACCAGCTTGATCAGTGCGGAACTGGACGGGCAGCTCGTTCACGTGCGCCAACCGGTGCATCAGCCCTTCGGCTATGGGGCCCGGCTGCACATAGACCCGCGCAGGATGCTGCTGTACCGCAACGGACTGCTGGTGGGCCATGGCGGAAAGCATGGCGCCGCGCATCATGCCGGCTAAGCTGAACAACCGGGCTTGGCTGGCCGTGGCGCCGGTGGTGCTGGTGGTGGCGTTCAGCGCCGTCGTGCCCTTGATGACGGTGGTGAACTATTCCGTGCAGGACATCTTTGACGTGCATACGCGCCTGTTCGTGGGGCTGGATTGGTATCGGGAGACGCTGCGCGACCCTAGGTTTCTGGACGCCCTGCTGCGGCAACTGCTGTTCAGCGCCTTGGTGTTGGCCATCGAGGTGCCCCTAGGCATCTGGATTGCGCGCTGCATTCCCTTGCGGGGGCGTATGACGGCGGTGTATCTGATCATTCTGGCGGTGCCGCTGCTCATCCCTTGGAACGTGGTGGGCGTGATCTGGCAGATCTTCGCCCGGCCCGACATCGGGCTGCTGGGGGCGGCGCTCACTGGGCTCGGCGTCTCCTACAACTACACCACTTCCGCCCTGGACGCTTGGTTGACCCTGCTGTTGATGGACATCTGGCACTGGACCTCCCTGGTTGCCCTGCTGTGCTTCGCCGGCCTGGCGGCCATTCCCCCCGCCTACTATCAGGCGGCTGCGCTCGATGGGGCGGGCGGCTGGCAATTGTTTCGCCATGTGCAGTTGCCGCATCTGAAGTCCGTGCTGACCATCGCCGTGCTGCTGCGGGTCATGGACAGCCTGATGATCTACACGGAGCCGTTCATCCTCACCGGCGGTGGGCCTGGGGCGAGCACGACCTTCCTGAGCCAGCATCTAGCCACCATGGCCGTGGGACAGTTCGATTTGGGTCCGGCGGCGGCGTTTTCCGTGCTCTACTTCCTGCTCATCCTGCTGTTGTGCTGGCTGTTCCACGCCAGCGTGATGCGGCGGGACCACGAAGGCGCAGGCAAGCAGCGCACCGGCTTGGCGGCGGATGGACGGGCATGAGGCAGGCGGGGCTGACAGTCCGGCGTGGGGCCGGAAGCGTGGCGGCAAGGGCCCGCCTGCGCCGCGCCTTGCCATCACGCCCTTTAGGCTCCTTGGGACTTCCGGGACCTGTTCACGAGTTCCCTAGGCGGCCCAGGCGAGCCGCATGAAGGGGCGAACAGGGCGCCTAGGGGCAAGCGGCGGCGACCGGGTGCGGGGCCACTGGAGTCTCCATCTGTACTGCCTGTTCCTGCTGGCGCCCCTTTATTGGCTGGCGAGCATGGCGGTGAAACGCAACCGGGACATCTTGGGGGGGCTGGAGCTGGTGCCCGGCAGTCCCACGCTGGCCAACTTCGCGGAAATTTTCACCAACCCGGCCTGGTATGGGGCGTTCCTCAACTCCCTTAGCTACGTCAGCATCAACTCCCTGCTGTCCATCAGCATTGCGCTGCCGGCGGCCTACGCATTTTCCCGCTACCGCTTCCTGGGCGACAGGCAGCTATTCTTCTGGCTGCTGACCAACCGCATGGCGCCGCCGGCGGTATTTCTGCTGCCGTTTTTCCAGTTGTATTCCGCCATCGGCCTGTTCGACACCCCCTGGGCGGTGGCGCTGGCCCACTGCCTGTTCACGGTGCCGTTGGCGGTGTGGATCCTTGAGGGCTTCGCCTCCGCAGTGCCTAAGGAAATCGACGAGATGGCGGCCATCGATGGCCACTCCTTCCCGTACTTCTTTTTCCGCCTGTTCATTCCGCTCATGCGCGGCGGCATCGGCGTGACGCTGTTCTTCTGCTTCATGTTCAGTTGGGTGGAACTGCTGCTCGCCCGCACCCTGACCGCTTCCGAGGCCAAGCCCATCGTGGTGGCCATGACCCGCACGGTCAGCGCCTCGGGCTTGGATTGGGGGGTGCTGGCCGCCGCCGGCGTGCTGACCATCCTGCCCGGCTTGGCGGTGGTCTGGTTCGTGCGCCGCCACTTGGTCAAGGGCTTCGCCCTTGGACGGGTGTGATGTTGGCTGGCCAAGTTCAGGGAAGGGCGCTAGGCGACGCCGCGCCTCCGGACGCGGGTGAAGGCGCGGCTTGCTGCCCTGGCCGGACAGGGTGGCGTGCGCCGCACCTTGGCGCAGGCAGGGTGGTGAGCGGGCAAGGGACGAGGGGGAGAGCCTGATGGCTTGGATGGCTTGGACTTGGCAAACCGCCGCCTTCTTCATTGCGGTGGGCTTGGGCCTTGCGGCCATGACCGGCGCGGAGCTGCTATGGCCCACCAAGGTGCGTCGGGGTTTCCTGCCCATCCCCACCACCCGCGGCGACCGGTTCTTCATAAGTCTGCTGGGCGCCGGCTGCATCCATGTGGCTTGGCTGGCGGCGACGGATCTGTGGATGCTCTGGGCCACCGCCCTGAGCCTGTGCTGGGGGGCGGCGGTGATGCGATGGGGATAATCGTATCGGGCTATACTGGTGGGGTATTGTGATGCTGGCGCAGGGATACAGCATGAAGCGATGGATCTGGGCATTGGGCGCGTTGCTGCTCGGCGCTTGCGGGGGTGCGCAGCAGGGGGATGCGCCCAGTCAGGCGGATGTTGCGGCCGAATACGCATCCAACGCGGCGCGCTGGGTGGATTCGGAGTTTCAGCCATCCACCCTGTCCCGGGATGAGCAGTTGGCGGAAATGGCCTGGTTTGCCCAAGCTGCGTCACCCTATCGAAATTCGCGCATCAGCGTGGTTTCCGAAGCCTTGACCACCCACGCCTATGAGTCCGAAACCCTGACCCGCGCCTTCGCCGAGATCACCGGCATAGAGGTGACCCATGATCTCGTCCAGGAGGGCGACGTGATCGAGAAGCTGCAGACGCAGATGCAGTCCGGGCGCAACCTGTATGACGCCTACGTGAATGATTCGGACCTCATCGGCACCCACGCACGCTATGGCTATGTCGTGCCGCTGTCGGACTTCATGGCTGGGGAAGGGGCGGCGGTGACCCTGCCGACCCTGGACATTCAGGACTTCATAGGCCTGAGCTTCACCACCGGGCCTGACGGCAAGGTTTATCAGTTGCCGGATCAGCAGTTCGCCAACCTCTATTGGTTCCGCCATGATTGGTTTCAGCGAGAGGATCTGCGCACCCGCTTCCGCGCCATCTACGGCTACGAGTTGGGGGTGCCCGTGAACTGGTCCGCCTACGAGGACATCGCCGAATTCTTTACGGAGAAGATCGGCACGCTGGACGGCAAGCGCGTTTACGGCCACATGGACTATGGCAAGAAGGACCCATCCCTGGGTTGGCGCTTTACGGACGCTTGGCTGTCCATGGCCGGCGCTGGCGACCCCGGCATTCCCAACGGCATACCGGTGGACGAATGGGGCATCCGCGTGGAGGGGTGCAGGCCGGTGGGCGCCTCGGTGGCGCGCGGCGGAGCGGCCAACAGCCCCGCTGCGGTTTACGCCCTGCGCAAGTACATGGACTGGCTGAAGCGCTTCGCGCCGCCAACCGCCCAAGGCATGACCTTCTCCGAAGCCGGGCCGGTGCCGGCCCAGGGCCGGGTGGCGCAGCAGATATTCTGGTACACCACCTTCACCGCGGACATGATCGAAGCCGGACTGCCCGTTGTGCATGAGGACGGCACCCCCAAGTGGCGCATGGCGCCCTCCCCGCACGGCCCCTATTGGCATGAGGGCATGAAGCTGGGCTACCAGGACGCCGGCGCCTGGACCCTGCTGAAGAGCACGCCCCTGCCGCGCCGCCGCGCCGCTTGGCTGTACGCGCAGTTCGTGGTGTCCAAGACCGTTTCCTTGAAGAAGACGCTGGTGGGCTTGACGCCCATCCGGGAGTCCGACCTGAACTCCGCGGCCATGACGGAGGCGGCGCCCCGTCTGGGCGGGCTGGTGGAGTTCTACCGCAGCCCCGCCCGGGAGGCCTGGACCCCTACGGGAACCAACGTGCCGGACTACCCCAAGCTGGCCCAGTTGTGGTGGCCCAACGTGGCCAACGCGGTCAGCGGCGCCCTGAGCCCGCAGGAGGCCATGGACACCTTGGCCCGGCAGCAGGATGAGGTGCTTGGGCGTCTGGAGCGGGTGGGCATCCAAGGCGAATGCGGGCCGAAGCTGAACCCGGAGACCGACCCGGCGGATTGGCTGTCCAAACCCGGAGCGCCCAAAGCCAAACTGGACGATGAACGCCCACCCGGGCGGACCGTGCCCTATGAGCAGCTGATTCAAGCATGGCGGCAGGGCAGGGCCGCATGAATCGCCGTCGCCTAGGCCTGCCGGCCGCGGTCCGGCCATTCACCCTTACTGTCGGCCGCGCTGGCGACGCTGGGCGCCCACTGCGCTTTGCGGCGGGCCAGGAATCTGCAGCGTAGAGGAATTCCTTGGCAAGTTCCGCCACTTGGAAGTCTAAAGGGATGACGTTAGGGCAAATGGCGCAGCGGCTGCAGCGCGGCTATGCGGCCATGTTGGGGCGGCCGGGCTGGGTGCTGTCTGGGGTGCTCGGGCTGTTGCTGATTGCGGCTGGCTATGCGTCCCGGTTCACCTTTGATGCGTCGGCGGACACCCTAGTGGTGCAGGATGACCCGGATTTGGCGCTGTACCGGGAGACTTCCGCCACCTTCGGCGGAGATGACTTTCTGCTGGTGACCTTCACGCCCCGCCAAGGCGCGCTGCTGGCGGCTGGGAACCTCGCCGTGCTGGCCGCATTGCAGGAGCAGTTGGCGAGCCTGGAAGGGGTCACTTCGGTATTCTCAGTGCTGGACGCACCCCTGCTGCAGAGCCCGCCGGTGGCTTTGCAGGACTTGCCGGAGGAAGGGCTGCGCACCCTGCGCTCTGCTGACGTGGATGCGCAGCTCGCCGTGCAGGAACTCAGCAACAGTCCCTTCTTCCGCGAACTGCTGATCTCCGCGGACGGACGCACCGCGGCGCTGCGGGTCACCATCGCCGCCATGCCGCCAGTGGAGGTGGCGAACACTGTCGAACGTCGCCGGCAGGTGGCCGCCCGGGCGGCGCTCATCGAAGCGGTGCGTACGGTGACGGCGGAATTCTCCGATCGGGGGCTGCTGCATCTGGGCGGCGTGCCCATGATCGCAGCGGACATGATCGCCTTTGTCAAGCGGGACTTGGCGATGTTCGGTTTGCTGGTGCTGGTGCTGGTGATGGCCGTGCTCTATGCAGCCTTTCGCCAAGTGCGTTGGGTGCTGCTGCCCCTGGCCACGGCGGGGACCAGCATAGTCGCCACCATAGGCGTGCTGGGCTATCTGCATAAGCCGGCCACCGTGATCAGCTCCAACTTTGTGGCGTTGCTGGCCATTATGACCATCTCCCTGAACATCCACCTGATCGTGCGCTACCGGGAGCTGCTGCAGGGCGATGCAACGCTCACGGTCAGGAATCTGGTGGCGCAGACCATGATCAGCAAGTTCTCCCCCTGCCTGTACACGGCGCTCACCACCATGGCCGCATTCGGCTCCCTCACCGTGAGCAGCATCTTGCCGGTGGAGGATTTCGGCTGGATGATGTGCATCGGCGTGGGCCTGTCCCTCCTGGTCTCCTTCACGCTCTTTCCGGCCCTGCTGGTGCTGTTGGACCGCGGGCGTCCCTGGGCGGATTTGCCCCTGGAGAGCGGCCTGATCCGCGCCCTAGGCAAATTGTCCGCCAAGCACCCCCGCCGAATTGGGCTGTCGGCCGTGGCGGTGGTGGCGGCGACCGGCGCCGGCATCGCCATGCTGACCCTGGACAACCGCTTCATCGACTACTTCAAGGACGATACGGACATCAAGCAGGGCATGATCTACATCGATCAGCATCTGGGAGGCACGGCCCCTTTCAATGTGGTGCTGAACTTCGATCCTTGGGCGGAGAACGGCGCGGATGACTTCGCCGCGGGGGTTGGCGACGACGTTTTTGCCGATGACCTGTTTTCAGAGGAAGCCGTTGCAGATGCGTATCCGCAGCGTTACTGGTTCACCCGCGACAAGCTGGACCGCATCGCCGAGGCCCACGCGCTGATCGAGGCTCGCCCGGAAGTCGGCAAGGTGGTTTCCTTGGCCTCCCTGGAGGCGCTCGCGCAGGACTTCACCGGCGGCGAACCCCTGAACAACATGCAGATCGCCGCCGTGCTGGCCGCCCTGCCCCAGGACATCCGCGATGAAGTCATCCGACCCTACGCCGACCCAGCCAGCGGGCAAGCGCGCCTATGGGCCCGGGTGCTCGAAAGCGGCCCCTATTTCGACCGCGATGCGCTGATGGCGGCCATTGAGGAGGGCATTGCGCAAGGGACCGGCCTGCAGCGGGAGGCGGTGTCCATCTCCGGCATGGTGGTGCTGTTCAACGCCATGGTGCAAAAGCTGGTGTCCTCCCAGTTGGGCACCCTTGGCTATGTTTTGGCCGCCACTTTCCTGATGTTTCTTGTGCTGCTGCGCTCCCCGTTATTCGCCGTGCTGGGCTTGGCGCCCAACGTGTTGGCGGCGGCGGCGGTGCTGGCGGTGATGGGGTTCGCCGCCATTCCCCTGGACATGATGACCGCCGCCATTGCCGCCGTATCCATCGGCATCGGCGTGGACTTCGCCATCCACTACCTGCACCGCTATCGCCTGGAGCGCAGGGGGGCGGATGGCCGAACGGCGGTGGGCCGCGCCCACGGCACCATAGGCCGCGCCCTGTTCCTGACGGGCCTTACCATCATTGTCGGCTTCTCCGTGCTATGCTTCTCCAACTTCGTGCCCACCATCAAGTTCGGCCTGCTGGTGGCGCTGGCCATGGCCCTGGCTTTTCTGGCCAACCTCACGCTGCTGCCCAGCCTGCTGATCCTGCTGGATCGGCGGGGCGCCGCGGCGAAGCTGCGCGACCCCGGCCGCCAAGGTTGACTTGGCCGCGGCGCCAGGTGGCTGCGCATGGCGCAGGCGCCTGCGACCGGCGTCAGTGGGCTGAATGCCGGACCAAGTCCCTCGCCTTAGGGGGATCAAGACGGTTGGGCTAACCCGCATATTGCGCCAAGGGCCGCGATGATCGCAGTGGATTTCGGCCTTTGCGTTGGGGGGTGTCCCCTCGCGCTCCTATGCGGACGAACCTGACTGCCGCAACTCAGCGCCAATCCGAGCCCGCGGCATTTATTTGGTTGTCGGAAGCCATAGGTCGGCGCTACGGCCAGCTTCGCGCCATCCGATTCAACGAAAACAAGGCCTTATGACCAGTCCAGAGCCCACATTACGCTGAAATTCGGCAAATCCCAGCTAAGTTGCAGAAGTCGGGCTAAGGCCGCGTGGAGAAAAGATTTGCGCCGCCCGCCGCCCGGATGGGTTAGACTCCGCCCACAGGCGAGGTCGGTTGCGGCGATCTCGCCTTTTTGCAGGGGTCCTGGTCTGGATGCTGGGCTGGGGTGGTTGCTGTGGGTTTTGCCGGGCGGTCAGGAGTGCTCTAGGTTGAAGCCGGCGTTGCTTGCGTTGCAGGACGGCAGTGTGTTTCGCGGCCAAGGGTGCGGTTCGCAAGGCATTGCCGTTGGTGAGGTGGTGTTCAACACGGCCGTCACCGGCTACCAGGAGATATTGACCGACCCGTCCTACGCTAGGCAGATCGTCACGCTGACCTATCCGCAGATCGGGAATACCGGGGTCAATGCGGAGGATGCGGAATCCGACCGGGTCAGCGCGGCGGGGCTGGTGGTTCGGCAGTTGCCGCACAGGGCCAGCAGTTGGCGGCAGCGGATGACCTTGCCCCAGTATCTTGGCGAACAGGGGGTGGTCGCCATTGCCGATGTGGACACCAGACGCCTGACCAGGCTTGTGCGCGAGAAAGGCGCACTGGCCGGCTGCATCGCCGTTGGAGATGTTGCGGAGCAGGAGGCGGTGGCGCAGGCGCAGGCGTTCCCGGGCCTTAAGGGCATGGATTTGGCGGCTGTGGTGAGCTGCCGCAAGCCCTATGAATGGCGCGAAGGCCTTTGGGTGCTCGGGGAAGGCTACCGCCAAGGGCCTGCCTTGGATCAGGTGCGTGCGGGAGGCGCAAGTTCCCGCCAGGACGAGCGGACGCCTTTCCACGTGGTGGCCTATGACTTCGGGGTCAAGCGCAACATCCTGCGCATGTTGGCCGCGCGCGGGTGTCGCGTCACGGTGGTGCCGGCCACCACCAGCGCGCAGGAAGTGGCGGCCTGGCGCCCCGACGGGGTTTTTCTCTCCAATGGACCTGGGGATCCGCAGCCCTGCGGTTACGCCATAAAGGCCATCGCGCAACTGCTGCAGATGAACCTGCCAACTTTCGGCATCTGTTTGGGGCATCAGCTGCTGGCGTTGGCCAGCGGCGCCGCCACGGTGAAAATGCCCCATGGGCACCACGGCGCCAACCATCCAGTGCAGGATCTGGACACCGGGCAAGTGGTCATCACCAGCCAGAACCACGGTTTTGCGGTGGATGGGGACAGCTTGCCCGACAACCTGCGGGCCACCCATGTGTCGCTGTTTGACGGCACCCTGCAGGGCATCGCCCGCACGGACCGTTCCGCCTTCGGCTTTCAAGGGCACCCGGAGGCGAGCCCCGGGCCGCGGGATTGCGGCTACCTTTTCGATCGCTTTGTGGACTTGATGGCCGCTAATGCCTGCTAGCGGAGAAGTCCGGCTTCAGGCTGTGCGGGCGCTGGAGCTACCCTTGTCCATGATCCTGACGCCTCCCCTCCATGCCTAGGCGCGCCGATCTGGAATCCGTGCTGATCCTAGGCGCGGGCCCCATCACCATCGGCCAGGCTTGCGAGTTCGACTATTCCGGCGCCCAGGCCTGCAAGGCCCTGAAGGATGAGGGGTGCCGGGTGGTGCTTGTCAACTCCAACCCAGCAACCATCATGACGGATCCGGCCATGGCGGACGCCACCTATATTGAGCCTGTGGAATGGGCGACGGTGGCGCGCATCATCGAGGTGGAGCGGCCAGACAGCCTGTTGCCCACCATGGGCGGCCAAACTGGGCTGAACTGCGCCTTGGACCTAGTGCGTGAAGGGGTGCTGCAGGCGTACGGCGTGGAGCTCATCGGCGCCACCCAGGAGGCCATAGACAAGGCTGAGGATCGGGAGCGTTTCGATCAGGCCATGCGCCGCATCGGGTTGGCGACGCCACGCTCCGCCATCGCCCACAGCATCGAGGAGGCGGTGCAGGTGCAGAGCCGCCTGGGTTTTCCCTGCATCATCCGCCCGTCCTTCACCTTGGGCGGCAGCGGCGGCGGCGTTGCCTACAATCAGGAGGAGTTCCTGACCATCTGCGCCCGGGGGCTGGATCTGTCGCCCACCACAGAGCTTCTGATCGATGAATCCCTGCTGGGCTGGAAGGAATTCGAGATGGAGGTGGTGCGCGACCGTGCGGACAACTGCATCATCGTGTGCTCCATCGAGAATTTTGACCCCATGGGCGTCCATACCGGCGACAGCATCACCGTGGCGCCGGCGCAGACCCTGACGGACAAGGAGTATCAGTTGCTGCGCGACGCCTCCATCAAGGTGTTGCGGGAGATCGGCGTGGACACCGGCGGCTCCAACGTACAGTTTGCAATAGATCCCAAAGACGGGCGCATGGTGGTGATTGAGATGAACCCCAGGGTGTCCCGCTCCTCCGCGCTGGCCTCCAAGGCCACCGGCTTTCCCATTGCCAAGGTGGCTGCCAAGCTGGCGTTGGGCTACACCCTCGATGAACTGGAGAACGACATCACCGGCGGGGTCACCCCGGCTTCCTTTGAGCCGAGCATCGACTACGTGGTGACCAAAATTCCCCGCTTCACCTTCGAGAAGTTCGCCCAGGCTGATCCGCGCCTGACCACGCAGATGAAGTCCGTGGGCGAAGTGATGGCCATCGGACGCACTTTTCAGGAGTCCCTGCAGAAAGCCTGCCGGGGGCTGGAGACCGGGCGCACGGGCCTTGACTCCATCATCTTCGCCCATTCGTCGCCGCCCCAGGCCATCGCTGCCGGCCATGATCAAACGCAACCCAAGCCTGGGGCGGCGCCGGATCTGGCGCCCATTCTGCGGCGGGAGTTAGGCGCCGCAGGGGCGGACCGGCTTTGGTACTTGGCCGATGCCTTCCGGTCGGGATGGTCCATCGCGGAGGTGGCGGACCTGAGCGGCATTGACCCCTGGTTTTTGGCCGAGATAGAGGACTTGATGGCGGAGGAGCGCAGCCTTGCCGGCGTTCGGCTGCCGACCCTCAAGCGGGACGACTGGTGGCGGCTGAAGCGCAAAGGCTTCTCCGACGCCCGGCTGGCGAAGCTGCTTGGGGTTGCGGAGGCGGCGGTGCGGGCCGCGCGCACAGGGCAGGGGGTGACGCCGGTATTTCGCCGGGTGGATACCTGCGCGGCGGAGTTTCCAGCCGCCACCGCCTATCTGTACTCCACCTACGAGGAGGATTGCGAGTCCAACCCCAGCGACAGGCGCAAGATTATGGTGCTGGGCAGCGGCCCCAACCGGGTTGGCCAAGGCATCGAATTCGACTACTGCTGCGTGCACGCCGCCTTGGCCATGCGCGAGGACGGTTTCGAGACCATTATGGTCAACTGCAATCCGGAAACCGTGTCCACGGACTATGACACCTCCGATCGCCTGTATTTCGAGCCGGTCACCCTGGAGGACGTGCTCGCCATCGTGGCGGTGGAGAAGCCGGAAGGCGTCATCGTGCAGTTCGGCGGGCAGACGCCGCTGAAGCTGGTGGAGCAGTTGGAGCAGGCCGGCGTGCCCATCATCGGCACCAGCCCGGACGCCATCGACCGTGCGGAGGACCGGCAGCGCTTCCAGGCCCTCATCCGCAAACTCGGCCTCAAGCAGCCCTCCAACCGCACGGCCAAGGGCCTTGCGGACGGCATTGCCGGAGGGCGGGAAATCGGCTTTCCCATAGTGGTGCGTCCTTCCTACGTGCTGGGCGGGCGGGCGATGGAGATCGTCTATGACGAGGATGAGTTGGCCCGTTACCTCAGCAGCGCCGTGGAAGTCTCCAATGAAGCGCCGGTGCTGCTCGACCGCTTCCTGGACCAGGCCATCGAGGTGGACGTCGATGCGGTGAGCGACGGCCAGCGCGTGGTCATCGGCGCCATCATGGAGCACATCGAGCAGGCGGGGGTGCATTCTGGAGATTCCGCCTGCGTTCTGCCCCCTTACCGGCTTGGGGCGCGCATGCAGGCCAGGGTGAGGCGGCAGGTGAAGGCCATGGCCCTGGAGTTGGGCGTGGTGGGCCTGATGAACGTGCAGTTGGCCGTGCAGGGGGACGACCTGTTCGTGCTTGAGGTGAACCCGCGCGCCTCCCGCACCGTGCCATTCGTGTCCAAGTGCATCGGCACGTCACTGGCCAAGATAGGCGCCCGCTGCATGGCCGGCAAGAGCCTGGCGGAGCAGGGCTTCACCAAGGAGGTGATCCCGCAGGTCATCAACGTGAAGGAATCGGTGTTCCCGTTCAACAAGTTCCCTGGCGTGGACCCGATACTGGGGCCGGAGATGAAATCCACCGGCGAGGTGATGGGCATTGGCGACAGCTTCGGAGAGGCCTTCGCCAAGGCCAGCCTGGCCGCTGGAGACCGGCTGCCCGGGGGGGGACGCGCCTTCATCAGCGTGAAGACTTCGGATAAGCCTTTCACAGCCGCCCTGGCGAGGGAACTGCATGACTTGGGCTTCAAGTTGGTGGCCACCAAGGGAACGGCGGCGGTCATTCACGCGGCCGGCATTTCCTGTGCCGTCGTGAACAAGGTCACGGAAGGACGGCCGGATGTCTCTGACATGCTGAAGAACGAGCAGATCGATCTCATTGTCAACACCACCGAAGGCCGCCA
This sequence comes from uncultured Pseudomonadales bacterium, assembly GCA_964348115.1. Taxonomy (GTDB): domain Bacteria; phylum Pseudomonadota; class Gammaproteobacteria; order Pseudomonadales; family Azotimanducaceae; genus Azophilus. Next base: position 12,130 of record CAYGBY010000029.1, on the reverse strand, counting down.
GTCCATAGCGGACTCCGCCATCATTCGCCGTCTGGCCTTGGAGAAGAAAGTGTGCTACACAACCACCTTGGCTGGAGGGCAGGCGTTCTGCATCGCCATCCGCCAGCAGGTGGCCTCGGATGGCGACGGGGCGGATGCAGGCGTCGGCTCGGCGGCCATACGGGTGCGGCGCCTGCAGGCCCTGCACGCAGTGCTTGGGTCTGGCTAACGCCGATTTATTTCCACCAGCGATGGAGGCAGCAGCATGCCCACTCCCATGACCGTACAAGGCGCCGCCGCCCTGCGCGAAGAGCTGCGGCAGCGCAAGGAGAAGCGCCAGGAGATCAGCCGCGCCATCGGCGCAGCGCGGGAGCATGGCGACCTGCGCGAGAACGCTGAATACCACGCCGCCCGGGAGCAGCAAGGTTTCAATGAAGGCCGCATCCGCGATATAGAGAACAAGCTGGCGGACGCCCGGGTGATCGACATCAGCAAGATCCAGCCCCAAGGCAAGGTGGTCTTCGGCGCCACCGTCACCTTGGCGGACGCCAACTCCGGCGCAGGCCTGCGCTATCAGATCGTAGGAGAAGACGAGGCGGATTCGAAGGCTGGCAAGATCTCCATCGGGTCGCCCATCGCCCAGGCCCTAATCGGCAAGCGGGTGGGTGCGGAGGCCCGGGTGCGAACCCCCAAGGGCGAAGTGATCTACGAGGTCGAAGCAGTGGATCATCTGTAGGCGGCTGTGCGATACAACCGGTGGCGGCAGCGAAGTGGATTGCTGATTTCAAGGCGGCGCAGTTGGATAAGCGGTTTGGGCTGGTGCGCTCCGACGCTTGGGTGCTGGAGTTGGGCGCCGCCCCGGGGGGATGGACGGGTTATCTGGCGCGCAAGGTGACCGCTGGGCGGGTGATGGCGGTGGACCCCTTTGCCTAGGCGCGGCGGCTCCAGCGGCAGATGGTTGGCCCGGCAGCGGCGGGACAAGTTTGTAAGGGCGGCGCGGCGGGAGGGCGCGGCTTCCCGGGCGCATTTCAAGTTGGCGCAGTTGGATGAGCGGTTTGGGCTGGTGCGCCCGGACGCTTGGGTGCTGGAGTTGGGCGCCGCCCCGGGGGGATGGACGGGTTATCTGGCGCGCAAGGTGACCGCTGGGCGGGTGATAGCGGTGGACCCCTTGCCGGTGCTCGCCGCAGAGCCGCGGGTTGCGGTTGTGCCAGGCCGCTTTGGCGAGGACGAGGTGCAGCAACAGGTGCAGGCGCTGTTGGCCGCCTCCGGGCGGGCGCGGCCTTTGCACCTTGTATTGTCCGATATGGCCCCCAATATATCCGGTGTGCGGGCGGCGGACCAAGCGGCGTCCTTGCGGTTGGCCGGGTTGGCTTTGCGCGCCGCGGAACAGTGGCTGGCGGATGGCGGCGGCTTGGTGGTGAAATTGCTGCAGGGTGAGGGGGCGGCGGAATGGCTTAAGGCCGTACGCTGCCTGTTTCGCCGGGTGGAGTCGGTCAAGCCTGAAGCGTCCAGGGCGGCGTCCCGGGAGTTTTACGCGGTGGGTTTGGGCGCCCGGGAAAGCGCTGCTCCGTTGTTGCGCAAGCAATAGGGCGCGGTCGGCTGGCTTGCGGCGCCTGAGGTTGCGGCTTGGCGCAGCGGGCGCCTTTCGCCGGCGCATGCTTCCTGGGCCTTGTCGCCTGCGCCTCGATGGGGCTTGTGCGCCATCCTTGCGCTGGGCGAGGCAGCTCGGTCAAGTTTGCATTGATAGACTGCCGGCCAGCGACGCTATTGGCGGCTTACAGCTAGCTGGTGCCGAGGCGTACTTGGGTGTGGTCCGTTGCGTCCCGGCCAGCGGTGCTATTGGCGGCCTATAGTCTGCTGGTGTAGGCTTGGCGGTTGCGGAGACGGTTTAGGCGATAGGCCCGCATGATGGGCTCAAGTGAGGCGTTTTTTGTCGGATATGGGTAAAAACCTGCTTTTGTGGCTGATCATCGCAGCGGCCTTGCTGACGGTGTTCAACAACTTCAGTGTTAAGCCGGGGCCGGAGGAGCTTAGTTACTCAAGGTTCATCGAGTTGGTGCGCATGGATGATGTCCATTCGGTCACCATCAGCGGCCAGGCGATCAACGGCGTGCGCAAATCTGGGGAGCCGTTCCGGGTGGTGCGCCCGGAGGTGTATGACCCGAAGCTGCTCGATGACCTGTACAACCACCAAGTGGAGATCGTCGGCAAGGAGCCGGAAACGCAAAGCGTGTGGGAGCAGTTGTTGATCGCCAGCTTCCCCATCCTCATCATCATCGCCGTGTTCATGCTGTTCATGCGGCAAATGCAGGGCGGCGCCGGCGGGCGCGGCGGCCCCATGTCCTTCGGCAAGAGCAAGGCGCGCCTGCTGTCTGAGGATCAGATCAAAACCACCTTCGCCGACGTAGCCGGCGTGGACGAAGCCAAGGAGGACGTGCAGGAATTGGTGGAGTTCCTGCGCGACCCAAGCCGCTTCCAGAAATTGGGCGGCCGCATCCCGCGGGGCATCATGATGGTTGGGCAGCCGGGCACTGGCAAGACCCTGCTGGCCAAGGCCATCGCCGGCGAGGCCAAGGTGCCGTTCTTCTCCATCTCCGGGTCCGACTTCGTGGAGATGTTCGTAGGCGTGGGGGCCTCCCGCGTACGGGATATGTTTGTGCAGGCCAAGAAGCAGTCCCCGTGCATCATCTTCATCGATGAAATCGACGCTGTGGGGCGGCATCGGGGCGCCGGCTTGGGCGGTGGCCACGACGAACGGGAGCAGACCCTGAACCAACTGTTGGTGGAAATGGACGGCTTCGAGATCAACGATGGCATCATCGTCATCGCCGCCACCAACCGCCCGGACGTGCTGGACCCTGCGTTGCTGCGTCCCGGCCGTTTCGACCGGCAAATTGTGGTCAGCTTGCCGGACATCCGCGGCCGGGAGCAGATCCTCAAGGTTCACATGCGCAAAGTGCCGTTGGCGGAGGATGTGGAGGCCGGCATCATCGCCCGGGGCACCCCCGGCTTCTCTGGCGCGGATCTGGCCAACTTGGTCAACGAGGCCGCTCTGTTCGCCGCCCGGGCCGGCAAGCGGTTGGTGGAAATGGCCCAGTTCGAAGCGGCGAAGGACAAGATCATGATGGGCGCGGAGCGCCGCTCCATGGTCATGTCTGATGCTGAGAAGCGCAACACCGCCTACCATGAAGCGGGCCATGCCATCGTCGGACGCTTGGTTCCTGGCCATGACCCGGTCTACAAGGTCACCATCATTCCCCGCGGCCGCGCCCTGGGCGTGACCATGTTCCTGCCGGAGGAAGATCGCTACTCCCTTAACCGCCAAGCCATCAAGGCGCAAATTTGCGGCCTGTTTGGCGGGCGCATCGCCGAGGAGATGGTCCTTGGGTCAGACATGGTGACCACCGGCGCCTCGAATGACATCGAGCGGGCCACCGGCTTGGCGCGCAACATGGTCACCAAGTGGGGCCTGTCGGAAAAGCTGGGCCCCCTCATGTACGATGAGGACGATGGCGAGGTGTTCCTGGGCATGTCCGCCGGGGTGAAGCCCAAGCCCCATTCGCAGCAAACGGCCAAGGCCATAGATGAGGAGGTGCGCCGCATCATCGATGAGTGTTACGGCGAGGCCAAGCGGTTGCTGAAGGAAAACGAAGACAAGCTGCACCTGATGGCGGACGCCCTGATCGAGTTGGAGACCCTGCTGCCGGAGCAGATCGACGACCTCATGGCCGGGGCCAAACCGCGCCGTCCGACGCCGCCCAAGCCAAGCAAAGGCGGCCACGCCAAGCCACAGGAAACCGCCGTCGAACCCGCCATCGGCGACCCAGCGGGGGAGCACTAGGCGCGTCCGTCGCCCGTCATCCGCGGCCCCACATGAAGTACTTCGGCACGGACGGCATACGTGGCCCCGTAGGGCGTTTTCCCATCACCCCGGAGTTCTGCCTGCGGTTGGGCTGGGCTGTGGGCAAGGTGTTTGCCCGGCGCGGCGGCGGCCACATCATCATCGGCAAGGACACCCGCATCTCCGGCTACATGCTGGAGTCCGTTCTGGAATCCGGCTTGGTGTCCGCCGGGGCTGACGTGAGCCTGATGGGGCCCATGCCCACGCCCGCGGTGGCCTACCTGACCCGCACGCTGCGGGCGGATGCGGGCATCGTCATCAGCGCCTCCCACAACCCCTACGGCGACAACGGCATCAAGTTCTTTGACAGCAACGGCAACAAGCTGAACAACGGCATCGAGGCGGAAATCGAGGCGCAGCTAAAGGCGGAGATGACTTGCGCAGCCTCCAATCTGTTGGGCAAGGCCATGCGCATTGGCGATGCCGCCGGGCGTTACATTGAATTCTGCAAGGCCACGGTGAGCCGCGGTTTTCATCTGCACGGGCTGCGCATGGTGCTGGATTGCGCCCACGGGGCCACCTACCACGTTGCCCCGCGGGTGTTTGAGGAGCTCGGGGCCCGCATCAGCGTCATCGGGGCCGACCCCGACGGCTTGAATATCAACGATCAGTGCGGCTCCTCCCAGCCGCAGCACCTGGCTGAGCAGGTGCTGCGCGAAAGCGCGGACTTAGGCGTCGCTTTTGATGGCGACGGGGATCGGGTGATCCTGGTGGACCACGCAGGGGAAATTGTGGATGGCGACGAACTGCTTTACCTCATCGCCAGCCACCGCCGCCGCCGCGGCATTCTGGGCGGCGTCGTGGGCACTGTACTGTCCAACTTGGGTCTGGCCCGGGGGCTGCAGGCCTTGGACATTCCCTTCGCGCGTTCCCAAGTAGGGGATCGTCCTGTGCTGGAGTTGCTGCAGAAGAAAGGCTGGCGCCTAGGGGGGGAGCCCTCCGGCCACATCCTGTGCCTGGACCTCACCAGCACTGGGGATGGCATCGTGGCCGCCCTGCAGGCGTTGATGCTGATGCAGGATTCCGGCAAGACCTTGCATGAGCTCAAGCAGGGCATGGCCAAACTGCCCCAGGTTATGGTGAACGTGCGCTTGGCCGGCGCCTCGGCGTCTGAGGTGGTGGAACTTGTGCGGCCGAAGGTTGACAAGCGGCGCAGGGCGCTGGGTGACGATTTCCGCGTGGTCATTCGCCCCTCCGGCACGGAACCGCTGGTGCGGGTGATGGTGGAGGGGGAGGACGCCGCCGAGGTGGCTGCGTTGGCGGATGAGTTCGCGGGCATGATCCGCGAGCCAAGTTGACAGGGGCGCTGAACCCTAGCCCGCCAAGTCGCCAAACAGCCAGCGGATGATGTTTGAGGCGCCGTAGAGGCCTACCAAGCCCATCAGGAGGCCTATCATCCATCGCTGCAGGCTATGTACTGATCGGTGGAGCTCCTGGAATTCGCTGTGCAGGCTTTGGGTGGTGTCGCGCAGTGCTTCGTGGACCGCTAAGATGGCTTCGGTGTTTCGGTCTATTCTATCGTCGAAGCGTTTGCCGAAGTCAGTCAAGGCCCGCCTAGTCTCATCCGCCTGCTTTGCCAAGGCGGCGCGAGTCTCATCGGCTTGCTTTGCCAGGGCGGCGCGAGTCTCATCGGCGTGCTGCTCCATGGCGGCTTCCAAGTGGATGTGGGAGGCCTCCAGCCAGCGGGCCAGGACCTTGGCGCGGGCCGCCTCGTCAGCGGCCTGTTCGTATTCCGTTCTATGGTTCAAGTGATCGAACCTTCGTGGCGTGGCGCCCATAATGCTGCTCCTGCAGGTGCTGGCCCCGAACCGTCGTGGGGCTGACGGAAACCATGGCTGGGCCAGACCGGAAGTTCAACGGAACTGCGGCCAATCATGGCGAAAGTCTTACCAACAGGCGCCTTTCAACAAAGCGTTGAAGGAGGTTGCCGGAGAAACTCGGTCAAGTCAAACATGTCTGCCGCCTCAGGCACGGACATCCCAAAGTGCCGTAGGTGGGAGACGGCGAGTTCCAATACCCGTGGCGCCAAGTTCGCAACCGGGCCCCCTCCGCCAGCACCAGGAACCGGCGGTTATTCGCCACTAGGCGCAGCCGCCGGGGATGCCCCCTGCCTCCCCGGCAATCCAAACCGGCGGCGTTCCCTTTCATGCGCCGCTGCGCACATCGAGTGCCTCGGACTTGACCAATGCGAACAGCTTCATGCCCGGGGCCAAACCCAACGCATGGCGGGAGCGGCGGGTGATGCGGGCGCGCAGGCGCTGGCCGGCGCAGTCCAGTTCGGCGAACACGGCGCCGTCGGGGGTGGTGCGCAGATCGGTCAGGGTGACCCGCAGGACATTCAGGATGCTGGTGGCGGCAGGTCTCTCCAGGGCCAGGGCCAAGTCCCGGGCGGGAATCTGCACACGCAGCGGGGAGGGCGCGTCGGCCAAGTTGCCGCGCACCCAAAGGGTTTGCCCGCCGATGCGCAGGGCGCTTAGGCCATTGTCAGCATCATAGCGGGCGAACGCCGCATCCAGGATGGCGCCAGTGTCCATCAGGGGCGGCAGGGGATGATCCAGTTCCGCGGCCACGTCCTCCGGGGCGCCGGCGCCTAGAATGCGACCAGCCTCCATGATCACCAGATGGTCGGCGATTTGAATCACTTCCGTCAAGTTGTGGGTGACGTAGATCAGCGGACGGGCGAGGCTGCGGCATAGCCGCGCCAGCATGGGGATCAACTCCTGGCGGGCAAGAGCGTCCAGGGCCGACAGGGGCTCATCGAGCAGCCAGAGTTGGGCGGGCTTCAGGTAGGCCCGCGCCAAGGCGACCCGTTGTTGCTGGCCGCCGGACAAGGCGCCCGGCTTGCGCTTCAGCAAGCCCTGCAGGCTGAACATGGCGGTCGCCTCCCGCAGGCGTTCGGCGCCATCCCACCTTGGGCGGCGGCCCGCCGCGCTTGCTGCAGCGCCGCTTGGGTCATTGCCGCCGGCGGGTGCGTCCCTGGGGCGTTGGGCTGCCCGGCCCCTGTTCCAACGTCCAATGGCCAGCGCTGTCCTCAGGTTGCCGGCCACGGTTAGATGTGGGAACAGGGCCGGCTGCTGCTGCGTCATGCTGACGGGGCGTTTATGGGCCGGCAAGGCGCTCCAGTCCACGCCATTGAAAACGATGCTCGCGTCCCTTGGCCTCTCCAATCCGGCAATGATGCGCAGCAGGGTGGATTTGCCCGCCCCGGAAGGTCCGATGACCACCGAAACGCCGCTGTTGGGCAGCAACAGGTCCACCTCCAGGTCAAACCCGTCGTCACGCTGCAATCGCCCCTTCAGCCGGAGGCCGCGCATTCCATCGGCTTCTTGGCGCCCCACGCCAACGGCGGACGGCTTTCTTGGGGCGACGGCCTGTGGGCTTGCATCGTCCAGGTTCATCGCCGCCGCAATGCTCCGTAGGTCAGCGTCAACGCCACCATGGAGAACGCCAGCAATAGGCCGGCGGTCAAATGGGCGCCGCCGTAGTCCAGCGCCTCAACCTGATCGAACAGCAGGATGGAAAGCACCCTGGTCTCACCGGGGATGTTGCCGCCTATCATCAGCACGATGCCAAACTCGCCCACTGTGTGGGCGAAGCCCAGCACGCCCGAGGCCGCCAACGCCCGCCCGTGCAGGGGCAGCATGAAGCGCACGAAGCGCACTGCCGGCCCTGCGCCCAACAAGGATGCCGCATCCAACAATTCGGTTGGGGTGTTGCGGAAGCTGGCGGTCAAGGGCTGGCAGACAAAGGGCAGGGAATAGATGATGGAGGCCAGCACCAAGCCACTGAACGTGAAGGCCAGCGGTTCGCCGGTGAGCAATCGCCAGCCTTCGCCGAGCCAAGCGTCATCGGCCATCGCCAGCAGCAGGTAGAAGCCCAACACCGTTGGCGGCAGCACCAGGGGCAGGGCCACCAGGGCCTCCACCAGGGATGTGCCGGGGCGACGGCTGTGGGCCAGCCACCAAGCTAGGGGCGGCGTGATGACCAGCAGCGCCAGGGTGGTGGCGCCAGCTAGGGCTGCGGTCAACACCAGGCTGTTGAAGATGTCCCCAGCCAACGGCGGGCTTACTTCAGCCAGTCAGTGCGCAGTCCGGCGAACATGCGGGCTGCGCCTGTGCGGGGTCCATGCTTTCCGGCAAGGGGCTGGGGCCAGTCCCTAGAATGGACGGACAACTGGTTGCCAAGCAATAACATCCGGCGACTAGAGAAGCGGCTTGCTGCCGTTTGCGGGTTAGTCAACGGGTGCATACCCTAAGTGCGCCAGCTGGGCTTGGGCGGCGGGCGCGGCCAGAAACTGCAGGAATTTGGCGGCGGCGCTTGGGAATTTGCTGCGCCGCAGGGTCACGCCGCCTTGGTCGATGGGGTCATGGGCGTCTGCCGGGCAAACCCAATAGTGGTTTCGGGGCACGCCCGTCGCCTGGAGTTGCCCCAAGGCCACAAAGCCGGCGCCTAGGGCGCCGGATGCCACAAAGTGGACCACCTGCGCGACATTGCTGCCGAACACCAGCCGTTCCTGATGGTGGCGCCACACCCCCTGCGCCTGCAGGCATTCCTGGGCCGCCAATCCATAGGGCGCCAACTTTGGATTCGCCAAGCCGATGCGCTCGGCAGTCAGCGCCCTGACTTCCGTCTGGCGGCCGGGCGTCCATAGGGCGACCCGCCCTCGTGCGTAAACCACTACCGGCGCCAGCGCCAACCCCTCGTCCAGCAATAACTGCGGCCGTTCCAGATCGGCTGACAGGAACAGATCGAAGGGCGCACCTTGGCGGATCTGCGTCGCCAACAGCCCAGAGGCCCCGAACACAGGGGCAAGCACGATGCCCCGCTCCTTGGCGAAGACGCTTGCCAACACTGCGAAGGGCGCCCGGAAGTTGGCGGCCACAGCCACCCTGAGGTCGCTTCCCCAAGCAGACCCGCCGCACAACAGCAGGGCCGTTGCTGCGACGCACAAACCAGCCCGGCAGCTGGGCATCCTTGTGGAGGGCGACGGGCGGGCTGAAATGGCGGCCACTTGTCTTGAGCGGTTCCCGCCATGCCCAGCCGGGCGCTCCCTAGGGAACCTCTGAACAAGTCCCGGAAGCCCAGAGGAGCCTAGAGGGCGTGATGGCAAGGCGCGGCGAAGGCGTGCGGCGGGCCCCACACAATGAGCCGCAACACAGCCAGTGCGCCCTTTAGGCCCTCCCGAAGGGCGCCCCGCGGCGTGCGGATTGCGGAATCCCCGCCGCGCCCCAGGTTGCCTTCCCACGGCCGCGACGCCATCTCCGCCAGCAACCAGCGGGGCGCTGGGCGAACGCGACTTGTTCAGAGGTTCCCTAGGGTTGGCTTGATCGTTCGACAATGCGGTTGGCACCATAGCATCCATGCGCAAGGCCGCCAAGGGCCGCCCTGATCCAACAGGACCATCCCAAAGTCGGTCAAGATTCCCTCTTGCCGCCAACCGGGCATCCGGGACTTGTTCAGAGGTTCCCTAGGGCACCCGCGCCGCCGCCCAGACCACCACTTCCTCGGCTCCGGCCTGCAGCAGCACACGGGCCAATTCGGACGCGGTGGCGGCGGTTGTCATCACATCATCCACGATGGCCACGCGGCCGGTGAAGGGCTGCTTGGCCTGAAACAAGCCGCGGACGCTATGCGCCCGCCCTTGGCGGCTCTGGCCGCGCTGCGGCTTGCCGCCCTTGGCGCGGCGCAAGGCCGTGCGACGCAGCGGCACGCGAAAACGGCGGGCCAAAGGGGCGGCCAGCAGAATGGCTTGGTTGTGGCCGCGGCGCAGCAGCCGACCCGTGGTCAGGGGCACGGGCGCCAGGACATCGGGCAATGGCGCCCCTGCCGCCTGCAGGGCGTCGCCTAGCAGGCGGGCCAGCAGCTTGGCCTCGCCATAGCCCTTGCCGAATTTGGTGGCGTGCACAAGCCCCGGCACGGGTCCCGTGAATAGCAAGGGCGCCAGCGTCTGTTGAAAGGGCGGTGGCTTGGCCTTGCAACGGGCGCACAGATCCCCAGCTTCGCCCAGGGGCAGCGCACAGCGCTGGCAGGCGCCGCTATTCCAGGGCAAGCTGCGCCAACATGGCGGGCATAGGTCCAAGTCGGCATCCGTGGGCGCATCGCATAAACGGCAAACCCTAGGCGCCAGCAGATCGAGCAGGTTCATGACGGCCATTGCACTGCTTTTCGCCGCCCTAGGCCAGCCGCCGCCGCCCAAGCACTGTAAGACATGGGCCGTTTTCGCCGTGCGGCATTGGCCGGCTTGCCGGGGGCCGCCGGGAATGGCCTGCCCCATTGCCAACGGTCGCAACGCCGCCACAGGCCCCGTGCGGTACGCTGAAATGCAAGAAACTTATGGGACAGGACACTAGGTGGTTGCGTTAACATTTCGGGCGTGGCTTAGGTGGAAATAGGGGTTGTGGCCATGCTGCACTATCAGGCGCCGGAGCAGGACATGGCATTCCTGCTTTTCGACCTGTTTCAGGTCAACCAGGAATGGGCTGCCGTGCCGGCGTTCGCCGACCTCAGCGAAGACTTGGTGCGGGCGGTGCTAAGCGAGGCGGGCAGGCTGGCCGGCGAAGTGCTGGCCCCGATCAATCAGGCCGGGGATGCGCAAGGCTGCCGTTGGCGGGATGGCGCAGTGCAGGCGCCCGAACCATTCAAGCCCGCCTACCGGCAGTTGGCCGAGGGCGGCTGGCTGAGCCTCTCCGGCAATCCCGCCTATGGCGGCCAAGGCATGCCCAAGCTGCTTGGCTGCTTGGTGGAGGAGATGTTCTGGGCGGCCAACACCAGCCTGTATCTTTACGGGACCCTGTCCATCGGCGCCGCCATCTGCTTGGACACCCACGGCAGCGAGGAGCAGAAATCCCTGTACCTGCCCAAGCTCTACAGCGGCCAGTGGTCCGCCGCCATGGACCTGACGGAATCCCATGCCGGCACGGACTTAGGGCTGCTGCGCACCAAGGCGGAGCCGGTCGGCGACGGAACCTACCAGATCACCGGCAGCAAAATGTTCATCACCAGCGGCGAGCACGACCTAGCGGAGAATATCGTCCACTTGGTGCTGGCCCGGGTGGCGGGGGCGCCCCGGGGCATTCGCGGGATCAGTCTGTTCATCGTGCCGAAGTTCATTCCCCAGACCGACGGGCGTCCCGGGCGTCGCAACGCTGTGGCCAGCGGCGCAATCGAGCACAAGATGGGCATCCTGGGGAGCTCCACCAACGTGATGAACTACGACAATGCCTTGGGGTTCCTGGTGGGGGAGGAGAACGCCGGCCTGCGCGGCATGTTCACCATGATGAACTATGAACGTCTTTCTGTAGGGCTGCACGGGCTTGGGGCAGGTGAACTCGCCTACCAGCAGGCCGCCCGCTATGCCCACGATCGGCTGCAGGGCCGTGCCCCCACAGGTCCGCAAAACCCGGATGGGGAGGCGGATTCCTTGCTTGTGCATCCGGATGTGCGGCGCATGCTGCTTGCCATGCGCGCCTACATAGAGGGCGGACGCGCCTTCGCCATGCTGGTGGGGCGTAGTTTGGACCGGGCCAAGCAGGCGGGAGACGCCTACAATCAAGCTTTGGCGGAATTGCTGACGCCCATCGCCAAGGCCTACCTAAGCGACAAAGGCCTGGAGAGTGCGCTGTTGGCCCAGCAAGTGTTCGGCGGCCACGGCTATATCCGCGAGTGGGGCGTGGAGCAGATCGTGCGGGACGCACGCATCGCGCCCATCTACGAAGGGGCCAACGGGGTGCAGGCGTTGGATCTCATCGCCCGCAAGGTGCTGCGTGACGGCGGCGTCACCCTCAGGCGCTTCGTGGCGGAGATGGCCCAAGAGGAGACTTCGGCGGAATTTCAGCAGGAATTGGACGCTGTCCGGCAGCGGCTGCTGGATGTCACAGACTGGGTTGTGGCCGAATCCGCCCGGGACCACAACCTGCCGGGCGCGGTCTCCACGGACTATCTGGAGCTGGCGGGCCTCACCATCTACGCCTGGCTGTGGGCGCGCATGGCGGCCTTGGCCCCGCAAAACGCATTCGGCGCCGCCAAGCGGCGCACCGCCGAGTTCTTCTTCCGCAAGCTGCTGCCTAGGGCGGACGCCTTGGCCGCGTCCATCCGCAACGGATCAGGGCCGGTGATGGACATGCCGGCGGAGATGTTCTAGGGAACCTCGACCAACTAGGGCCTGTTAGCACTATCTGGGCTGGCCCTGCCGGGAGCCGTTTTTCCCCCGGACCGCGTTGTCGCCCGCTCATGTGACGCCGGCCACACCGC
>CAYGBY010000028.1:0-26907 GCA_964348115.1 uncultured Pseudomonadales bacterium | reverse complement strand
GTCCGCTCTCCCCCGGCCACCGCAAGGTGGCCGGGGTCTTCACAACCCAACGCCCATCACCGGCGCCTCTCCCTTCCATCGTCTCTCTCTCCTTTCAAACCACCGCCTTCCTGACGAAGGCTTCCATCCAGCAATTCCCATTTTGGCGTCCAGCTTCACTGTTCGGCGCGTAACACCCCGCCTTTCCGGCTTAATTCGGGCCGAATCGACCGGCAAACCCTTACGGCGGAGGGGCTGAAAGCTATAAAGAGAATTGCTGCCTTCTGCCTAAAACGATTGTGCTTGGCTTGGAAAAGGCGTATGGTGCGCCCTACTGGATCTCCGTCTTGATGTTCAAGTGAAGGTGAAGCCCGAAGTCTCTCATTTTTTTGTTCCTTGCGGTGTCCCAGATTGGCGGCCGGCTGGCGCTGGCCTTGTTTTTCTTGTTTTGGTGAACTAAAGAATGAAGATTTATGTGGGCAACCTGCCTTGGAGCATGGATGATGCTAGCCTTGAGGAGCTCTTTGCGGAGCACGGCGCCGTGAAAATGGCGAATGTAGTGATGGACCGGGAGACGGGCCGCTCCCGCGGCTTCGGTTTTGTGGAGATGGGTGATGATGACGCCCGTTCCGCCATCGCCGCCCTGAACGACAAGGAAGTGCGCTCAAGGCGCCTGCGCGTCAGCCAGGCAAAGGAGCGTTCCCGGGACCGCGTCAGGCGCTAGTCCGGCCAGCGGGTTTGGCGCCGGTGCGCAACCTCCGCATCTTGGTTTCCTAGTGTGCTGTCCCGCAAGTAAGTGTGATTATTCGTGGCCCTTTTTGCCAGCGGCCGCGTTGCTCCTTGTGTGGGGCCTGCCACAGGGCGTCGTCGCGCCTTGTCGGGAGCGAAAATGGCCTAGCGACTAAAACCCACTTACTTGCGGGACAGCACACTAACCGGCATCCGTCACCGCGCCTTGGCTGGCGGAACTTACCAGCTTGGCGTACTTGGCCAGCAGGCCCTTATGCGCATAGGGTTGCGGGGGGCGCCATTGCGCCCGCCGGGCCTCGAGTTCGGCTGGGCTTAGCGCGGCGTTGATTTCCCGCCGTTGGGCATCTATGGTGACCTCATCCCCATCCTGCAGCAGGGCGATGGGGCCGCCTGTGAAGGCTTCCGGCGCCACATGGCCGATTACAAAGCCGTGGGAGCCGCCGGAGAAGCGTCCGTCGGTCACCAGCGCCACGTCCCCGGACAGGCCGCGGCCGTTGATGGCGCTGGTGGGGGACAGCATTTCCCGCATCCCCGGCCCGCCCTTGGGGCCTTCGTAGCGCACAATGACGACATCGCCCTTGCCCACTTGGCCTTCCAGGATGGCGGCCATGGCGGCTTCCTCACCCTGAAAGCAGCGCGCCCGGCCAGTAAAGCGCAGGCCCTCGGCGCCGGTGATCTTGCCCACCGCGCCTTCCGGGGCGAGGTTACCGTACAGCACCACCAAGTGGCTGTCCGGCTTGATGGGATTGCGCAGCGGGCGCACGATCTTCTGGCCCTTGGGGTAAGGCGGGACGGCCGCCAAATTCTCCGCCAGGGTCTTGCCGGTCACTGTTGCACAATCTCCGTGCAGAAGGCCGGCGTCCAGCAGCATTTTCATCAGGGGGGCGATGCCGCCGATGGCGATGAGTTCACTCATGCTGAACCGCCCGGCGGGGCGCATGTCCGCCAGCACGGGCACTTTGCCGCCGATGCGGGTGAAGTCGTCCAGGGCCAGGGGCACGCCGGCGGCGTCTGCGATGGCCAGCAGATGCAGCACCAAGTTGGTGGAGCCCTGCAGGGCGACGGCGACTGTGATGGCATTCTCAAAAGCCTCTCGGCTTAGGATGTCGCTGGGCTTTACGCCCCTTTCAATCAGCGCCCGCACGGCCGCCCCAGCCCTGTAGCTGTCTTGGCGCTTGGCTTGGGAGACTGCCTCTTGGGCGGAGCTGCCAGGCAGGGACAGGCCCAACGCCTCGATGGCGGATGCCATGGTGTTGGCGGTGTACATGCCGCCGCAGGCGCCGGGGCCGGGGATGGCGGTGGCCTCCACCTCCTTTAGCTGCCCATCCGATATGGCGCCGGTGGAGTGCCGTCCCACCGCCTCGAATACGGAGATGATATCCCGCCGCTGCGCCCCTGGCTGAATGGTGCCGCCATAGACAAACACGCTGGGCCTATCGATGCGGGCCATGGCCATGGCGCAGCCGGGCATGTTCTTGTCGCAGCCGCCGATGGCGACGAAGCCGTCAAAGCCCTGGGCGCAGACCACGGCCTCTATGGAATCCGCGATTACCTCCCGGGAAACCAGGGAGTAGCGCATCCCAGGCGTACCCATGGAGATGCCGTCCGACACCGTGATGGTGTTGAACAGCACACTCTTGGCCCCAGCTTCATCGGCGCCTAGCGCCGCCGCCTCCGCCAGTTCATTGATGTGCATGTTGCAAGGGGTCACCATGCTCCAGGTGGAGGCGATGCCCACCTGGGGCTTTGCGAAGTCCGCTTCGGCGAAGCCCACCGGGTAAAGCATGGCCCGGCTGGGCGCTTGGGTGGGGCCGTCGACGATGAGGGAGGAGTGGGGGCGATTGTCGTTCATGGCTGACTCTCAGCGGTTGCATTGGGCACTGGGCGGCGCCCGCCCGGTGGGGTTCATGTTAGCGCCTTGATGAGCACCTTGGGGTTGCGTTTGTGGTTGTAGTCAGCTTGCTTGGCGGCCGGCAGATCCGCCACCGATGCCTCCCGGAAGCCGTTTTCCAGAAACCAGTGCTGGGTTTGGGTGGTCAGAGCGAACAGGCGCGCGCAACCGGCGGCCTTGGCGGCTTGCTCAGCGGCCGCCAGCAGCCTTGCGCCGACGCCTTTGCCGCCGGTGTTGCGGTAGGCTTGGTGCACGGCCACGCAGGCCAGCTCGGCGGCGGCGCCAAGGGGCCGCAGGGCGCAGCAGCCCACGACAAAACCATCCAGTTCAGCCACCAGAAACTCCGCGATTTCGCGCTCCAGCAGGTCGCGGGAGCGGCGCACCAACAGGCCCGCCTCCTCCAGGGGACGAATCATGTCCACGATGTCCGCTACATCCTTGTGCGCCGCCCGGCGTACTAGGTGGCGATCATCCTGGGTCACTTGGGTGCCGACGCCTTCCGCGGTGAACAGTTCCGCCAGCAGGGCGCCGTCCTCTTTGTAGCTGATCAGTTGGCCGCTGGCGATGCCAGCGGCCACCGCCCGCCCCAGCAGGTTGAGATGCCGACGGGTGTCGGCGCCAACCCTGCTGGCCGCCAATGCCTCGGTCAGTTGCGATGGCGTCAGGTGGCTCAGGCGCTCCCCCTCGCCATCGCTAAGGCAAGGGGCTGCGTCGAAGACCACCAGCTTGCTGGCCTGCAGGCGGATGGCCAAATGGCCGGCCAACTCGTCCGCAGACAGGTTGAACGCCTGTCCGGATGGCGAGTAGCCCAGCGGAGACAGCAGCACGATGGCGGGGCTGGCCAGCGTCTCTTGGATGCGGGCGGCCTGCACACGGCGTGGTTCCCCGGTGAGTTGGTAGTCCGTGCCATCCAATACTCCGATGGGCCGGGCTGTGACAAAGTTGCCGCCGACCACGCGGATATCCGCATTGTGCAGCGGGCTGCTCGGCACGCCGGTGGAGAACAGCGCCTCAAGGTCGGTGCGCAGATGCCCATGCAGCCCGGTGATGGCGCGCATGGACTCCGCATCGGTTATGCGGCGGGAGACGCCTTCATGGGTCTGCAGGCGGCTGCTCGGCAGGGCGCCGTTGATCTGGGGGCGGGCGCCGTGGACGATGACCAACCGTGCGCCCAGCACATGCAGCAGGGCTAGGTCATGCACGATGTTGGTGAGGTTGGGGTGCGCCAACGCCTCGCCCGGCAACAGCACCACGAAGGTGCGCCCCCTGTGGGTGCTGATGTAGGGGGTGGATGCGCGAAACCAGCGGGCGTAGTCCTGCGTATTCATGGGAGGATCTAGAGGCAGTAGTGGGCGATGGCCTGTTCCAAGGTGCGCCGGGCGGGCCCAATTTGATCCTGGGCCAGGAATTCATCCGGCTGGTGGGCCTGGTCGATGCTGCCGGGGCCGAACACCACGGTTTCCGCCCCTAGGGATTGGTAGAAGTAGGCTTCCGTGCCGAAGTTGACCGCACCCGGCCTGTTGCCGGAGGCTTGGGCCAGCAGTTGCGCCAGGCGCCCGTCGGCGTCAGCTTGGAATGGGGGCACCGGCTGATGGAAGGGCGTGACCGTTGCTGGGGTGCCAGCCGCGGCGGCGATGTTTTCTATGCGCTGGCGCAGGGCGCCCAGCACTTCTTCCACGTCCATGCCTGGCAGCAGGCGCAGGTCAATCTGCAGTTCCGCGTGGCCGCAGATGCGGTTGGGGTTGTCGCCGGCCCTAAGGCAGCCTAAGTTCAGCGTGGGCGCGGCGACCTCGAACAGCGGGTTGCGGTGCTTGCTGGCCAACTCTTCGCGAAAGCGGATGAGTTCCGCCATGACCCCGTGCATGGCGTCCAAGGCGCTGCGCCCGATTTCCGGGTTGGAGGAATGCCCGGAGGCGCCCTGCAGGCGGATGGACAACAGCATGAAGCCCTTGTGGGCATGAATGGGCTGCAGGCCCGTGGGTTCGCCAACGATGGCCGCCGCCGCCTTGGGCTTGCCGCTGGCCAGCAGAAAGCGCCCCCCGGCCATGGAGGTTTCCTCATCGCAGGTGGCCACCACAGTAAGTGGCGCCCGCAGCTTGGCCTCCCTGAAGGCGCTAGCGGCGCACAGCGCAATGGGAAAAAAGCCCTTCATGTCGCAGCTTCCCAAGCCGTAGAAACGGTCCTCGCGCTCCGTCATGGCCAGGGGGTCGAGGCTCCAGCAACCGGCATCGAAGGGCACCGTGTCGGTGTGGCCGGCCAGCACAAGGCCGCCATCGCCGCCGTTGTCGTCTGCCCCTAAGGTGGCGATCAGGTTGCCCTTGCCTGGGCATCCTGGCAGTGGCATCAGTTCCACCGCAAAGCCGATGCCCTCCAGCCAGCCGGCCAGATGCGCCAGCACTCTTGAGTTGCCCTGGTCGATGTCCGGGCAGGTGCAGCTAACCGAGGGCTCGGCAATCAGCGTACCCAGCATTTCCCGGAAAGTAGGCAGCGGCATGGCGACCCCGGCGCAAAGACTTGCGATTGTCCCCCAATTGCGGCCATTTGGCTAATGCCTCCCGCAACACGCCCCACCCCTGTGTTCAGGCTCGTCCTCTGATTGGAATATCCATTGGCCGCCAATTCCGGAAGTTGCCGACGGCGCCAGCCGCGCTGACCGCGCCCTTGATCATCCAGGCCCTTGGTGCAATATGCGGGATAAAGCCGCATTGGCGGTGTGGAGACGCTGTGGACAGGTCTATCGACTATCACTGTTTGCCGGAGGCTGTTGCGCAGCGGGCCAACAGGTTTGAGGAGGCGTCCGGACTGCCGCTGACCGATGAAGCCCGCTGGGTGGTGGGCCTCAGCGATTTTGCGGCCAGGGTGGCGGGCGGGCAGCCGCAGTGGTTTGCCCGGACGCTTGCCCAGGACGCCTTCGCTGCGGCGCCGGATGCGGGGCGGCTGCAAACGGAACTCGAAGTGGTGCGCGCCGCTGCCGACATGCCGGTTTTGCAGCGCAGTTTGCGGCGGCTGCGCAATCGCTGGCAGTTGTGGGTGGTGTGGCGGCATCTGCTGGGTCTGGCCTCCTTGCGGGAAACCACCGAGTCTCTGTCGTTTCTGGCCGATGCCCTTATTGCCGCCGCCCTGCATGTGGTTGAAAGCTGGGAGACCGCCAGCCGCGGCGCGCCAGTCGCGGCGGAAACGGGTGCAACCCAACGGTTGTTTGTTCTGGCGTTGGGCAAGCTGGGCGCGCGGGAGCTGAACCTGTCTTCGGATGTTGATCTGATGTTCGGCTATCAGGCGCCGGGGCGGACCACTTCCGGCGTCTCCTGCCAGGAGTTCTTCGTGCGGGTTGGGCAACGGCTGATTGAGGCGCTGCACAGGGTCACGGAAGATGGCTTCGTGTTTCGTGTGGATATGCGGCTGCGGCCCTATGGCGCCGGCGGGGCGCTGACCATGCACAGCGCAGCCATGGAGCAGTATTTCGAGACCGCCGGACGGGATTGGGAGCGCTACGCCTTCATCAAGGCGCGGCCCTGTGCAGGGGACCTGGATGCCGGGGCGGCGTTTCTGGCGAAAGTCCGCCCGTTCGTGTACCGCCGCTATCTGGATGTCGGCGCCTTGGAGGCCATGCGGGAAATGAAGGCGCAGCGTCTGATGGACCGCCGTCAGGCGGACGATCTCAAGCAGGGCGCCGGAGGCATTCGCGATGCGGAGTTCACCGTGCAGGTGCAGCAATTGGTGCGTGGCGGGCGGTTGCCGGCGCTGCAGCAGCCGGGCTTTCTCGATGCCTTGGCGGCCCTGCGCAGGGCGGAGGTCTTCGATTCGTCCACCTGCGCCAAACTGCGCGGCGCCTACTGCTTCCTGCGCCATTCGGAGCACAGCATTCAGGCGGAGGCGGACCGGCAGGGGCAACGGCTGCCAGCCTCGGACTTGAGCCGCCTGCGCTTGGCCCTTAGCCTGGGTTATGACGGCTATGACGCCTATCTGGCGGACTTGGCGGCCCATCGCGCCAATGTGGAGGCTTTGTTCGACCAGGTGCTGCGCGTGAAGGTCACGGAATTTGACCTGGATCTTTGGGCGGCGCGGGATGATCCCCTGCAGTTGGCCAGGGCGGGTTTCGGCGATGGCGCACAGGCCGCGGCGCTGTTGGCGGAACTGGCCGCCAGCCGAGACCGGCCTTCCGTGGGAGAGGAAGGCAAACAGCGTCTCGATGCGCTTATGCCGCAACTGCTGCAAATGCTCAGCTTGACGCCGGATGCGGTCAAAACCCTTAGGCGGGTGCTGCCCATCCTGCGCACCGTGCTGCGTCGCTCCACCTATTTGGCGCTGCTGCGCGATCATCCCAGCGTGGTGGAGCGCCTGATCAACTTGGTCAGCGCCAGCCGCTGGGTGGCGGACCGCGTGCGGCAACACCCCATGCTGCTGGATTTGTTGCTCGAGGCGACGCCAGCCAAGCAGCCTCCCAGCCGCCAAACCCTTGTGGAAGCCTTGGGCCGCCGCCTGAGCCCCGCCTTGGATGAGGAAGCCTGGCTGGAGGAGCTGCGCCAGTTCAAGGGACGGCACGCCTTTCGCGCAGTGGTGGCTGAACTGCTGGGCGGCCTGCCGTTGATGCACGTCAGCGACTACCTCACCCGCCTGGCGGAAGCCGTGCTGGCGCATGCCTTGCGCTTGGCGTGGCGGCAGTGCGAAGCCCGTTACGGGCCGCTGGAGGGCGTAAGCGGCCAGCCCTTCATCGTGGTGGGCTACGGCAAGCTGGGCGGCATCGAGCTCGGCCCCGGTTCCGATCTGGACTTGGTGTTCCTGCACGATCTGCCGCCATCCGCCGCCCGCTTCCTGCATCGGCTGGCGCAAAAACTGCTGCACTACCTGATCACGCCCACCTACTTGGGCGCCCTCTATCAGGTGGACATGCGCCTGCGTCCCTCCGGCAGCGCAGGTCTTCTGGTATCCAGCCTCAAGGCCTTTGCGGACTACGAACGCAGCCGCGCTTGGGTGTGGGAGCACCAGGCCTTGGTGCGGGCAAGGGCGGTGGCTGGGGATGCGGAGCTGGCGCAGCGGTTCGAACAGTTGCGCCGGCAACTGCTTCGCCAACCCCGCTCCCAGGAAAGCCTGCGCCGGGAAGTGGAGAAAATGCGCCGGCGCATCGCCGCCCATCACCATCGGCAAGAGGATCTGAAAGCAGGCGTGGGCGGCATGGTGGACATTGAATTCATGGTGCAGTACCTAGTGCTGGCCCACGCCCATGAGGCCCCTAGGCTGGTGGCGCACTCCGATAACGTGCGCATCCTGGAGGCGGCGGTGGCGGCCGGCCTGCTGGCCGAGGAGGATGCGGAGCGCTTGGTGCGGGCCTATCTTGCGCTGCGCGCCCAGCGCGACCGGAACCTGCTGGACCTTGGCGCGGACGAGGGTGCCGCAAAGGTGCTGGAGCAGCATCGCGGCGCCGTGGTCAAGGTTTGGCGCCAGCTATTTGGCGTCCCAAGAGCCGCAAAAACCTTATAATTCCATCTTCAGCCTCTTGACGACACCTCACCGGCAGTAGGGCAAGCATGACCATCGTGAATTTCGCGGACCGAGATGGCTACATTTGGCAGAACGGCGCTCTGACGCCGTGGCGGGAAGCCAAGGTGCACGTGCTGACCCACACCCTGCACTACGGCCTAGGGGTATTTGAAGGGGTGCGGGCCTACAGAACCCCCAAGGGCCCCTGCGTTTTCCGCTTGGCGGAACATACGAAGCGCCTGTTCAACTCCGCACACATCCTGGGAATCAAGCTGCCCTACACCCCGGAGGCGGTCAACGCCGCCCAGGTGGAAACGTTCCGGGCCAATCAACTGGAGGAGGGCTACATACGCCCCGTGGTCTATTTGGGCTCCGAGGCCATGGGCCTGCGGGCCCAGGGCCTGTCGGTGAACCTCGCCATCGCCGCTTGGCCTTGGCCGGATTACATGGACGCGGACGCACGACAGGCCGGCATCAGCGTTCGCACCTCCTCCTACACCCGCCACCATGTCAACATCACCATGTGCAAGGCCAAATCCAACGGCAACTACATCAACTCCATCCTGGCTTTGCACGAAGCCTTGGACAGCGGCTGCGACGAGGCCTTGCTGCTGGACAACGAGGGTTACGTGGCGGAAGGCTCGGGAGAAAACATCTTCGTCGCCCGGAATGGGGTCCTGCACACACCGGAGCTGACCAGCTGCCTGGACGGCATCACCCGCGACACCGTGTTCCGCTTGGCGGCGGAGGCCGGCATCGATATCCTGGAGCGGCGCATCACCCGCGACGAAGTGTACATCTGCGACGAGGCGTTCTTCACCGGCACGGCGGCGGAGGTGCTGCCAATTCGGGAACTCGATGGGCGCCGCATCGGGAACGGTCGGCGTGGCCCCATCACAGAGCAGCTTCAGGCCGCCTATTTCGACCAAGTGCGCGGGCGCCGCGACGCCTTCCCGCAATGGCATACGCCGGTGTAGGGTCGGAGGCAGGCCCAGAACCGGCTTTGGCGGGCTGCAGCACCATCCGGCAACGGCGTACGCTGGGGCAGGGGCCGCCGGCGTCGAAGCCTGGGATTTCCGTGTGCCCCGCGCCTAAGGAACCTGTGAACAAGTCGCGGCCGCCCAGCACCCCGCTGTTTGCGGGCGGAGACGGCGTTGCGGCTATGGGAAGGCGGCCCGCAGCGCGGCGGGGATTCCACAGTCCGCCCGCTGCGGTGTGCCCTTCGGGAGGGCCTAAAGGGCGCGCTGGCTGTGTTGCGGCGCATTGTGCGGGGCCCGCCGCACGGCATCGCCGCGCCCTGCCATCACGCCACCTAGGCTCCTCTGGGCTTCTGGGACTTGTGCAGAGGTTCCACAAGGCGTTTCGCCATCGTCAATCGTTGGCGTTCCGCCCAGTTCGCTGAATTTGCCGGTGCCCTGTTGGGCGCTGTTCGGCTTGGCTCGGCAGCGTAAGTGGCCGACGGAGATATCAAGATGAAGGTCTTGCTTATCGCACCGGCTTGGGTGGGCGACATGGTGATGGCCCATGCGCTGGTGCAGGTGCTGATGCAACGGCGCCCGGGGCTGGAGATTCACGCGGTGGCGCCGCCCGCCACAGCCCCCTTGGGTTCCCGGATGCCCGGCATCGCTGCGGTGCATGAACTGCCGGTCGCCCACGGCGCCTTGGGTTTGCGCGAACGGCGGCGTTTGGGCTTGGCGCTGCGGCAAGAGGCTTTTGCCGCCGCCTATGTGCTGCCCAACAGCTTCAAATCCGCCCTGGTGCCTTGGTGGGCGAAGGTGCCCAAGCGCATCGGCTGGCTGGGGGAGGCGCGCCTTGGCCTGCTGAATGACTGGCGGCGGCTCAATCCCAAGCGCTATCCGCTGATGGTGCAGCGCTTCATCGCCTTGGCGCACCCGCCCCGCGCACGGCTCAGGGCGCCCTGGCCGAAACCCGTGCTGCGGGCGGACATGCGCAACCGGGCGGCGCTGGTTGCGCGATTGACCCTGCAGACTGATGCCCCCATCACCGTGCTTTGCCCTGGCGCTGCGTTTGGCCCGGCCAAGCGCTGGCCGGCCGAGCACTTCGCCGCCTTGGCCCGCAGCCGGATGCGGGCTGGGCGCAGCGTCTGGCTGCTGGGCTCGCCGGCTGACCGTCCCATTGGCGCTGCCATCGCCAGCCAGGCACCGGGCGTTGTCGACCTCACTGGCCGCACCAGCTTGCCGGACGCGGTGGATTTGCTTTCCTTGGCCGAAGCCGTTGTGACCAACGACTCCGGCCTGATGCACGCGGCGGTGGCCTTGGCCGTCAAGGTGGTGGCCCTATTCGGCGCCACCTCCCCAAACTTCACGCCGCCGCTGGACCCCAGCGCCAAGGTGCTGGCCCTGAACTTGGATTGCCGGCCCTGCTTCCAGCGGGAATGTCCATTGGGACACCATAACTGCCTGCGCCGACTGGGCCCGGAAGAAGTGGCCGGGGCCCTGGGCTCCGCACGGGTTTAGATCAGCCAAGGGCCTGGAACCCGGATCATGGCGCCCTTGTGTTTGCCGCCTCGCACACTGGCGGAAGACGTTATGGCGGCTATCCTGGATCCCAAAGCAGCTGGAAAGGCGACGCGCCCGGAAGCGAAACAGCGGGCTATCCTCGATGCGTTGGGAATCGCGTCACTGGCCGAGGGGTGCAATCAGGCGGTCGTCAACCGTTTACCTTACATCGGGGGGTGAGCTATAGTGCGTACGGTGCCCTCGGCGGGGGACCGCTGATGACCAGAGCTTGGAAGTGATGCCGACGCGAGGCGCTCATCGGGAAGCGCAGGAGGCCTGATGCCAACATGTAGCAGAGCGTAGCCGGTGTACCCCGGCTCCAGAAACACTCCTAGCGAAATGGGATGGCTGAACTCTGATCGCCATAGGCCACATGGCGACCAGGTTCGCTGGTGTCGTGGAGGAAGCCTCGACTATGAACACGACCACTTAAGGCTACGACGATGAACGGAGTTCACGAACGGCGAAAACTCCTGCGAAGGATCGAACAAGTGCGCGAATCGAAGGCGATCCTGTATGTTACTGGTGATCGGCGGGGCTTGGAGACGCAAATTGGTCAAGACATAATCGATCCATTCGTCGATCATCTGGACTCTGTGGGTCCCGTAGAGAAACTCTCGCTTGTCCTCTACACAACTGGCGGAAATACCTCGGCGGCGTGGAATCTAGTAAACCTCCTCCACATGTTCTGCGATAATCTTGAAGTTATCGCGCCCGGGAAGTGTATGAGCGCGGGTACACTTATATCCCTCGGGGCCAATCGGATAGTCATGACCAAGCAAGCAACGCTTGGCCCCATAGATCCGACCATACAGCATCCTTTGGGGCCCTCGATCCCAGGAGCGAGTCCGGATTCGCGCGCCGGCGTTGGCGTAGAAGCCGTCATGGGGTATATGGAAGCGATTAGAGAATGCAAAGGCGGTAGCGATCTTGAGGGACGTGCTCTATTGGATCTATCGAACAAAGTGCATCCACTCGTGCTCGGTCAGATATTCCGTTCTCAACAACAGATCAGAGACTTGGCTCAGCGCTTGCTTGCTCGGCACATGAACGATGACGTAAAGACGAATCGGATAATCGAGTTTCTGTGCTCGGAGTCTGGCAGTCACGACTACACGATAAATCGTCGCGAAGCGACAGAGCTAGGTCTGGAAGTGGAGAAATGCTCCGAGCCTCTTTACGGTCTGTTACGGCAATTGAGGAACAGTTATTCGGTCGACATGGAGCTACATGCGCCGTATGACATTAATGTCCTTGCGCACTCTGGTCCTAGCGTTTCTTACAGATATGTACGGGCGTTGATTGAAAGTCATGGACATGGTGCGCACCACTTTGTTTCGGAGGGCAAGGTAGTGACAACAGAGCTGGTTGGCCCTAGCCAACCCGGTGGTCCCGCTGTAAAGCAGACGGCTATTCAGGACCAACGTACGTTTGAAGGATGGAGAAAGATTGATGGAGAATAGAGAGTGCGCAATTTCATACCTTGATGCTGGTACAGCGGCCTCGTCCTTCCATGTTTCGGATACGATCGATTGGGCGAGTCTGTCAGCTCAGGCAAAGAACCGAGTCGTCATTGTCCAAGCGCCTAAAAATGCGCTTAAGCGAGCTGGTCCCGATCTGACACAACCCGACGATCACAGTCGGAGATCGAATACACAGCCTAGCGTTGACGGTGATTTCTCGAATCTAGTTTCCGATTAGTGCTGGTCACCTGCTGCACTACTCGTATGGCGGACCGGTTTTGGGGTTGCGGTCCCGGCGATCCCATGCAGCCCCTTGAGGAATCACAGGCAACAAGCCATACTGCAAAGTGCGATGAAGGCGCTGTTGATCAAGATGTCCTCCTTGGGCGATGTGGTGCATGCCCTGCCGGCGCTAAGCGCCGCTGCGCAGCAGGGGGTCCGCTTTGACTGGGTGGTGGAGGAGGCCTACCAAGCCATAGGGGCGCGGCATCCCGCGGTGGACAAGGTCAAACCCATCGCCTTGCGGCGGTGGCGCAAGGCGCCTTGGCGCTGCCGCAAGGAGATCCGGGCGTTCTTCTCCGCCCTGCCGTTGCTGGAGTATGACCTAGTGCTGGATGCCCAAGGTTTGCTGAAGAGCGCTGTGGTCGCCAGCCGCGCCCGGGGCCGGGAGACCGTGGGCTTTGTGCGTCGCCACGCCAAGGAGTCGATCACAGCCCGGTATTACGACCGGCGGGTGGAGGCGCCGCGCGGACAACACGCCATAGACCGGCAGCTGCAGTTGTTCGCCGGCGCCTTTGGCTACCCCTACCGCGGCGCTGATGCCTATGACTTCGGCTTGTCGTCCTGGCGACAGCGCACCAACGACTGCGTATTTCTGCACGGCAGTTCTTGGGCTTCCAAGCAATGGCCAGTGGATATGTGGGCGGATCTCGCCAAGCGCGCCGGCGCGGCGGGGCTGCAGGTGCTTTTGCCTTGGGGGGACGAGGGTGAGCGGCGCCGTGCGGAAGCCGTCGTTGCACGGGGCGGTGGCCAGGTTCTGAACAGGCTGGAGTTGTCGCAGATGCTGCCCTTGCTGCAATGCGCGAAGTTGGTCGTCGGGGTGGATTCCGGATTGACCCACTTGGCAGCGGCCCTGGGAGCGCCGACCGTGGCGCTGTACGGCAGCACTTCCGCGGCGCTTACCGGCTGTCGGGGGCCCAGCGCCAGCGTTCTGGTTTCGGCGTTCGGCTGCGCGCCCTGCCAGAAAAGAACCTGCCGCTATCGCGGCCCCGGGCGCTTTTGGCGCGATGCGCCGGTGGTTCCGCCCTGTTATGGGGAACTTCCTCCAGGACGGGTTTGGGCGCAGGCGGAGGCCCTGATGGAAGCAGGCTCCGGCTAGCCCGCACGTTGCGCCAAGCCGCTTGATGAGTCGCAGAATGATGTTTCTTTTCAGCGCGTTGGCCACCAATCCTAGGGGTTGCCGCTGCTGTCAAGCTACGTTGGCCGCGCCCTCCTTCGCCTTTCATCCATGGGGCGCTTCTTTGGGATCGATCTAAAGGCAAATTTTTGTTCGTTGTGAAAGATCAAAGTGTCAAAGTGCAAGCACCTAGCTGTAAAGTTCGACAGGCTGCCAGCGCACCGCGCCGTTTTCAGTCGCCATTGACATGCAGGTGGCCTTTTCCGGCTGGCTTGAAGCGCCTTGGCATGGCGAACAAGCATAGGCGTCTGCGGGACAGCACACTAGTGTGCTGTCCGATTACTTCCCGTGTCTGTCCTTGGCACTCAAAATTTATGTAACTTATTGGAATAGAAAAATTTTATCTGCTTATGAACGCATGTGATTGTTGTGGTCGCTTGTCGGACAGCACACTAGCGGCGGCTCGGTGGGCTTGCGCTTGGGCGGCGGTCTGGCGGCGGGGCGGCGGCTTGCGACGATGCGGATAGCCTTCTGCATATTCAAGTACTTCCCCTACGGCGGCCTGCAGAGGGATCTGATGAAGATGGTGCGCGAGTGCCTAGGCCGCGGCCACGAGGTGCGCATCTACGCCATTCGCTGGCGCGCCCCGGACGCCGCCGGCTTGGGCGTCGAGCTTTGTTTGGCGCCGGTGCGGGCGCTGACCAACCACCGCCTATACCAGCGCTTCGCCACCTGGGTGCGGACGGACGTTCAGCGCCGTCCGGTGGATTTGCTGGTGGGCATGAACAAGATGCCGGGCCTGGACGTCTATTTCGCCGGCGACCCCTGCTACTTGGATAAGACGGCGCGGCAAGACGGCTGTTGGCGGCGCCTGTCGCCTAGGGGCCGGGTTCTTCTGCAGGCGGAAAGGGCGGTGTTCGACCCGGCCGTGACCACGGAGATATTGACCCTTTGCGAAGCTCAGGCGCCGGTCTTTCAACGCTGCTACGGCACCCCGGCGGAGCGCTTTCATCCCCTGCCGCCCGGCATCGAGCGGGACCGCGCTGCGCCCGGCGACAGGGAAGCCATCCGTCAGCGGGTGCGGTCCAGCCTGGGCTTGGGGGAAGCCGACCAGCTGCTGTTGTTCGTGGGCTCAGGGTTCATCACCAAGGGCTTGGACCGGCTGCTCAAGGGCCTGCGGGCTTTGTCAAGCAGTGTCCGGGAGAACGTGCGGCTGTACGTGCTGGGCGCGGACAACCACAAGCCGTTCCGGCGCTTGGCCGCCAAGCTGGGCGTGGCGGAGCATGTCCGGTTCATGGGAGGACGTGCGGATGTGCCGGACTTTCTGTTGGCTGCGGACGCCTTTGCGTTGCCTGCCTACCAGGAAACCGCTGGCATGGCCATTCTGGAGGCCATGATCGCGGGCGTCCCGGTGCTGGTGACGGCGGTCTGCGGCTACGCCCCCTACGTGCAGCGCATGGAGGCTGGCCTAGTGGCCGCCGAGCCTTTCGAGCAACAGAAGTTCAACGCCCAGCTGACCGAACTGTTAACCTCGCAGCGCAGGAAGCAATGGGCCGGAAACGGCGCTGCGCTGGCCCATGACGAATCCATCCACCAACTTGCCAGGGCGGCTGTGGACCTGCTGGAACGCTTTGCCGCCGACATGCCCGCCAGCACGGCCAAGCCCGCTTGCGGCCTAGCGGAAACCTACCTTGCGCCCAATGTGGCCCAGCATTTCACCGCCCAGGAACTGTTCGCCTGGGCGCAGACAGCCGAGGGTCAAATGTACCGTCAGGTGAAGGGCCGCAGCACCCTGCGGGTGACGCTGAACGGCCAAGCCTACTTCCTGAAGCGCCATGAAGGCGTGGGCTGGAAAGAGATTGCGAAGAACTGGCTGGTGGCCAAGCGGCCGGTGTTGGGCGCGGAGAACGAATGGCGGGCCTGCCTGCGCTTGGCGGCGCACGGCATTGCCGCGCCTAAGGTGGCCGCCTTCGCCAGACAGGGCGGCAACCCGGCCAGACGCAGCTCCTTCGTTCTGTGCGAGGAGCTTGCCGGTTTTGTTAGCCTGGAGGCGGTTGCCAAGGAGTGGGCCACAAAACCGCCAGGGACCACAGCCAAGCGGCGGTTGGTGCAGGCGGTGGCTGAACTGGTGCGTGGCCTGCACGCAGCGGGGGTGGCACATCGCGATCTGTACATTTGCCACTTGCTGCTGCACCGGCAGGGATGGGCCCAGGGCGTTCCCCGGCTGGCCGTCCTGGACTTGCACCGCGCCCGCTTGCACAAATCCATGCCGGCGTTCTGGCGCAAGCGCGATCTGGCCGCCCTGTTGTTCTCCACGTTGACTTTGGATCTTTGCGGATTTGCCCGGCTGCGTTTCCTGCGCACCTACGCAGGGCGTCCGCTGCGCGAGGAATTCAAAGTGCGCCGCCGCTTCTGGCGCGCCGTGGCGCGTCGCGCTGCGGCGCTGCACCACAAGGCGCAACGCAAACAAGCCAGTCTGGTGACGGACGCCGGCGCCCGCCAACCGCCCGTTGCAGCTATGCGCGGCGCGGATATGGACATGGGATGACAGGCGGCGGTGATGACGGCTTCGCGCTCCCTCAATGCATCCGTTGGGGCGATGAAGGCATCGAGCTAGTGCGGACATTGCGGGTGCTGCCGGGACGGCGCATCACCGCCGTGGGAAATTTCCGCGGCCGGGAGGTGGTGGTCAAGCTGTTTTTTGGTCCTGGCGCCAAGCGCTATTGGCGGCGGGAGCGGCGCGGCGCGCGCTGGCTTGCGTTGACTGGGGTGGCGACGCCTAAGCTGCTTGGGGAACGGCCGGCGCCGGAGTTCGGCGGCTGGGCCCTGCTGTTTGAATGCCTGCCAGGCGCCCGCCCCATCGCCTTCAAGGCGCCGCCCGCAGAAAACGATTCCGATGCCGACGGGGCGATTGAGTTGTTGGCGCGGCTGCATCAACATGGGCTAACCCAGGCAGATCCCCACTTGGGCAACTTCATCCGTTCTGACGGCCGTTTGGACGGCGATGGCGGGAGGCGGGGGCGGGTGCACGTCATTGACGGCGGCGGGGTGGGCAGGATGTCCCGCGGCAGCCAACGGGCCGGGTTGAAGGCCCTGGCGGCTTTTCTGGCTCAATATCCGCCCGCTGCGGACGGCTGGGCGGCGCGGCGTCTGGCTTGCTACGAACGGGCGCGGCAGTGGGATGCCCAAAGCGCCCGTCTGGGCCTGCTGCGCCGTTGGCTGGCCGCCGAGCGCCGCCGCCGGATGCGGCGCTACCTAGCCAAGACGGAGCGCAACTGCAGCGAATTCAAAGTTGCGCAAAGCTGGCGGCGGCGCTGTCTGCTGCGCGTTGGGTTGTCGGAAGACGACGCCGCACGGGGCGTTCAGCCAAGCTACAACCACAGTTGGGTTCGGTTGGAGGACGATTCGGAAGACCGTGTCGCCCATGGCGTCCAGCCAAGCCGGCGCCTTGGCGGGGCCGGGACGGGGGCTGGATCGGAAGATGGCGCCGCACTGGGCGTTCAGCCGGAAGGAAGTCCGCTGCAAGCCGGAACTGGGCTGCGGCAAGGACTGGACGCTGCCCTGAGCCGTCTGGCGCACAATCCGGAGGCGGCTTTGGCGGGGGCGGCCGTACTCAAAGCCGGCAATTCCGCCACGGTGTTTCGCTTGCGGCTGGGCGGCCTGCCAGTGGTTGTGAAACGCTACAACGTCAAGGGGTTGGCGCACCGCATCCGCCGTTGGCTGAAACGCCGCCCCCTTATCGCCTGGCGCAACGGCCAGCGCCTTGCCCTGCTGGGAATTCCCACCGCCATCCCCCTGGCCTTGAGCGAGCGGCGCTGGGGCCCCCTGGTGGCTGAATGCCATCTAGTGCTGCAGGACAAAGGCGATACGGACTTGGCCAAGGAAACCAGCACCAGCGGTTGGCGACCGGGACGTCTGGAGCAATTGGTTGCGTTGTTTCGGCAACTGGCCGCCGCCGGCCTGCGGCATGGGGACCCCAAGGCCAGCAACTTTCTGGTTCAGGACGATAAGGTCTTCTGCATAGACTTGGACGGCATGCGCCCAAGCCGCGCCTCCGGCGCGGACGTGCGCCGCTTTCTGGAAAACTTTCAGGGCGTTGTGAGGCGGCAGGCGACAAGCGCCTTCGTTGCGGCGGGGCTGATCGAGGCGCCGCCTGCGTCGGCGGCGGACCGGGCGTGAACATTCTTGGCCTTTCCGGCGCCCTAGGCCATGATCCTTCAGCCGCCCTGCTGGTGGACGGACAACTGGCGGCGGCGGCGGAGGAGGAGCGCTTCACCCGCGAAAAGCACGCCAAAAACCAAATGCCCGTGCAAGCCGCCCGCTACTGTCTGCGGGAGGCCGGCCTTGCCGCCCGGGACATCGACCTGATCGCCTTCCCCTACGCGCCCATCGGCTTGTGCCGTCCAGCCCGCTGGCGCTACGCGCAACGCCACTGGTACGCCCCGGACCGTGCGCTGGACGCCCTGTTCAACGGCAATAGGCGCTTTCGCCGCAATCGCCGCCGCATCTGGGAGGCTGGCCGGCAGCTTGGCGTGGACTGGCGGCGAACCAAGTTTACGCCGGTGGAGCACCATCTGGCCCATGCCGCCAGCGCATACCACTTCAGCGGCTTTCAAGACAAGACGGCCATCATGGGCGTGGATGGCAAGGGCGAGTACACCACCACCTTCTTCGGCTATGGCGAGGCGGGGCGCATTCACAGCATCAAGCAATTCCATGATCCGGACAGTCTTGGCGGCCTTTACGGGGCCATGACGGAGTATCTGGGCTTCGAAATGCTGGATGGCGAGTACAAGGTCATGGGCATGGCGCCCTATGGCGACCCGAATCTCCATGACCTTTCCCGCTTGGTGAAGCCTTGCGGCAAGGGGTTCCGGGTGAACACCAACTATGTGAACACGCTGGGTCTGCGCCGCCACAAGGAGAACGGCGTGGGGTTCTACTTCAGCCCTAGGCTCATCCGCTGGCTGGGTCCCCGCCGCACCGACGAAGCCGCCGACGAGCCCTACATTCACTACGCGGCCGCCGTGCAGAAACTCTTCGAGGATTGGTGCCTGAAGCTGATGGAGCGCTATTTGGGCGACATACTGCGCGAAACAGGCAAGCTGGCTTTTGCCGGCGGCGGGGCGCTAAACGTGAAACTGAACCAACGCATCCTGGCGCTCGACCACGTGGATGCGCTGTTCGTGCAGCCGGCCGCCGGGGATTCCGGCACTTCCCTTGGCGCCGCCGCCTATGTGGCGGCCGCCGCGGGGGAGCCGCCGGGGAAGATGCGCCATGCGTTCCTAGGGCCAGGCTACAGCAATCAGGAATGCCTGGCGGCGCTGGCGGAGAAACCGGACCTTGCCTACCGCTTGCTGGACAACGTGCCGGAACAGTGTGCGGAGATCATCGCCGCCGGGCATCCATTGGCTTGGTTCCAAGGCCGCATGGAGTTTGGTCCAAGGGCCTTGGGCGCCCGCAGCATCCTCGGCTGCCCCAGCGTGGCGGGCATGGCGGACCGCATCAACGAACAGATCAAGTTTCGCGAACGTTGGCGCCCCTTCTGCCCCAGCGTGCTGGACAGGGTGGCGCCGGAGATCATCGGCAGCCGCCATCCGGCGCCTTTCATGACCATCACCTTCGCTGTGTCGCCGGGTTGGCGGCGGCGCATCCCGGAGGTGGTGCACCGGGACGGAACGGCCCGGGTGCAGGTTGTGCAGCGGGATGCGCATCCGCGCTACCATGCGCTGCTGGAGGCATTGGAGAGGCGCACCGGCAACGCGGTGGTGCTGAACACTTCGCTGAACCGACGCGGTGAACCCATCGTCCGCTCCCCCCAAGATGCCCTGAATATGTTCGCAGGCTGCGGCCTGCAGCATATGGTGATGCAGGACTATCTGGTGACCAAACGCCACACTAGATGAACGGGGAAAGTCGCCCGCTGTGGGGCAATTACACCGCGTCGCTGCGGGACTTCTGCTACGCGGATGGCCGCCTGTCCATCAGACCGACCGCATTGCTGAGCATTGGCCTGTCGCTGCTGCTCATCGCCTTCGATCCGGTGTTCAACTACGACGGCATTCTCTACCTGTGGGCGGCCAGGGCCTACTTGGGGCTGGCGCCCGGCGCGGTTGTCGATATCTACAATTGGCCGTCGTTTTCGGTCCTGATAGCGCTTATCCACAAGGCCGTCCCGCTGCCCCTGCATCAGATCGCCCTGCTTGTGGTCAGCGCCGGCTACCTCCTGGGAGCGCACGCCTTCGTCCGTTTGGTGGAGGAAATGGGGGCTTCACGGCGGGCCCAACTGTTCGCCCTGCTTATCTTCTGCTGCCACCCAATGATCTCGGCCTATCGCGGCAACATCGTGCGGGACCCACTGTTGTGGGCCTTCATGCTGCTGGCCCTGCGGGAACTGATCAGATACAGCAAAAAACCGTGCTTCCCGCATCAGGCCAAGTGGACCCTATATGCGGCGGGCGCCTGCTTTTTTCGTGTCGAAGGGCTCATCATCGCGTTGACCGCGCCCTTGGCCCTGCTTTTTGTTGGCGGCGCCGATCTGTCCAGCCGGTGCAAAGGCGCGTTCAGAATCCTGCTGCCGCCGGTTTTGCTGTTGACCATGGCCATCGCGGTTCTGCTGACGGCTTCCCAAGGCGAGGCGGGGAAGCTCAAGGTCTTTGTCGACTTTGAGTACTACTTAGGGTTCCTTGCCAACATCAGGGACCATTTTGCGCAGCAGTCTGAGGCTATTTCTGGCGCATGGCTGGCGCACAAGGCCACGGAGGACTCCGGCTACGCCTTGTTCGCGGCGCTGTTGGCCTTATGCGTTTTGAACGTCGTCCGTGCGATTACGCCGATCTACACCCTGGCTTTGCTGCGCGGCCTGTTCGGCCAGGTGCGCCTGGTGACCTGCAAACATGCAAACAGCATCATCGCCGTGCATCTTGTCGTCATCAGCGCCTATCTGCTGATGTTCATGCTAGGCAGGCAATTCGGTTTGGTGCGCCACTCCTTGCAGTTCGCGATCATCGCGTTGCTGTATTTGCCCTTTGTGGTGGATGGATTTTGGCGACACAAGACCCGTCGCAGACTCGTTCGCATCCTGTTGGCCGTTACGCTGGCTGGCTACGGCCTGGACACGGTTGTCAACGGCGACTACCGCAAGGCCTATATCCATGAGGCCGCCATGTGGCTGAAGAACGAAACGCCTGCGCGGACCCAAGTGGTGTCCAACCATAGCCACATCGCCTACTTCAGCGAAAAACAGGGCTTCGATTTCAACAAGCCGATACGTCCGGCGAAGCCGGAAGCCGCCATCTGGAGGCCCGGCGTCACCTATGCCTATCAGGCCGACGCCGATGGGGTGGAAGCCTTGCGGGCGCGCATTCTGGAAGCGGGCGGGACCATACGTAAAGTATTCGGGGAGGTGGAGGAAGGGGTGGTGATCATATTCACGATTGCGGGCCCAGAGCCCCGGGCGGCTTCAGGCGCGGTCGAACACCCGCTTGAAGCGCTTGGTTTTGCCGCGCTTGGGGTTGATGACGACGGACATCACCAGCCGCCCATTCCTGTCCACCTCCAGGGTGCGCTTCACCTTGCGGGTGCTCGATTCGTAGTTGGATGTCAGTTTCCTGCGTGACCATTGGCTGCGCGTCCCGCGGTATGCGCCGGGCCTGAACAGTTCGCTGCCGACCCCTTCGTAGGTCAGCAGCAGGGCGTCACCTTGGCGTTCTATGGTGAAAGCTTGGCAGCGCAGCATCTTGGGATTGCCCGGATCGCCAACCGGCACGTCCGCGCCGGGGACGCCTACGGGCACGTACACGCCGCCCACGGAAACGCCGGTGCGTACGCTGCCGCCCAAGCCATCCAAGGGGGAAGCCGTGTCGGTTTCCGCCCGCAGTTCCTCGGTGCGCTCCGGGTTGAGCTTCCAGTTGCCGATAAAATCGAGCGCCTCAGCGATGGCCAAAGGTGCCGAGAAAAGGCATAAAAGCAGGCTGAGGATGGTGCGCATCATGGGTGAAGTGTAGCATTCCGGCAGCCAACTGAGGCGACCAGCCTAGGGCCATCCCAAAGTGTTTCCTCTTGAAAGAAAACGGCAAACGTCCCGACTCCCAAAGCAACAACACCGGACGAGATTTCATGCCCAAATCACGGGAACACGTTCATCAAAGCAAGCGATCGCTGGGCCCAACTCAGCGTGGGAAAGTCCTGCTGCCTACACAGGGCCGGGCCGCTGCGACCAAGGGACTCGCTCAATGCTCCCTGGTCTTGCGGAAGGCAAGGTCTGGCCAGCGCTCCTCCGTGAGCTGCAGGTTGGCGCGGGTGGGCGCAAGGTAGGCTAGGCAACCGCCGCTGTCCAAGCTTAGATTGTCCGCCTGCTTGCGACGGAAGGCGTCCAGCTGTGCGGCGTCCTGGCTGGCCACCCAGCGCACTGCGTGGACTTTGCTTTCTTCGTACAGGCAGTCCGCCCGGTACTCCTCGCGCAGGCGATGGGCGATCAGATCGAACTGCAAAGCGCCCACGGCGCCCACCAGCAGTTCGTTTCTGGTCAGCGGCTTGAATAGCTGGGCGGCGCCTTCCTCCGCCAGATGATGCAGACCTTTCTCCAGTTGCTTGTTTTTAAGCGGATCCCGGGTGCGCACCCGGCGGAACAGCTCCGGGGCGAAGTTGGGCACGCCTAGGAACTTCAGCGGCTCCCCTTCGCTGAAGGAATCCCCAATTTGGATGGCGCCGTGGTTATGCAGGCCGATGATGTCGCCCGGCAGGGCCAGGGCGGCTTGGGTGCGCTCGCCGGCCATGAAGGTGACGGCATCGCTGACCTTCACCGCCCGGCCAAGGCGTGCGTGATGCAGCTTCATGCCATGTGCGTAGCGGCCTGAACAGACGCGCAGGAAGGCGACGCGGTCACGGTGACGCGGGTCCATGTTGGCCTGGATCTTGAAGACAAAACCGGAGAAGCGCTTCTCATCCGGCGCCACCAGCCGGCCGACGGCTTGCCGCGGCTGCGGCCCCGGCGCTGTGGCGACTAGGCCGTCGAGCATTTGCCGAACCCCAAAGTTGCCCAAGGCCGTGCCGAAATACACGGGGGTCAGGGTGGCGCCCAGAAAGTCCTGCAAGGCGAAGGGGTGGGCGGCGCCGCGCACCAGTTCGATCTCGTCCGCCAATGCTTCATAATCGTCGCCCAGCAGCCGGCGGGCGGCGTCGCTATGCAAGCCGTCGATGCGGGGGTAGTTGTTCAGCCGCTGGCCGTGGCCGGGCTGATAGACCTCGATGCAGTCCGTCGCCAAGTCGTAGATGCCGTGGAAATAACGCCCGCAACCCAAGGGCCAAGTCATGGGGGCGCAGTGTATTTGCAGGATGTCCTCAATTTCGTCCAGCAGTTCCAGGGGGTCGCGGATAGCCCGGTCCAGCTTGTTGATGAAGGTGATGATGGGCGTGTCGCGCAGGCGGCAAACCTCCATCAGCTTGACCGTGCGCGGCTCCACTCCCTTGGCGCCGTCGATGACCATCAGTGCGGAGTCCACCGCCGTGAGGGTGCGGTAGGTGTCCTCCGAGAAGTCTTCGTGGCCTGGCGTGTCCAGCAGGTTCACCACATGGCCTTGGTACGGGAACTGCATGACCGAGGTGGTCACGGAGATGCCGCGCGCCTGCTCCATGTCCATCCAATCCGAGGTGGCGTGGCGGCTGGCCTTCCTGGATTTGACGGCCCCAGCCAACTCGATGGCGTTGCCGAGCAGCAGCAGCTTCTCCGTCATGGTGGTCTTGCCGGCGTCCGGATGGGAGATGATGGCGAAGGTGCGGCGTGCCGTCGCCTCTGCTTGCGGGTTCATAGGGTGCCTGGATGCTGGGTTAGGGGCGGGCAGGACGCACCGCGTACGCCAACCTTAGATTTTCCTTCCCCGAAGGGGCGATTACGAGACAATCG
The DNA here is from genome assembly GCA_964348115.1 of uncultured Pseudomonadales bacterium. Classification (GTDB taxonomy): domain Bacteria; phylum Pseudomonadota; class Gammaproteobacteria; order Pseudomonadales; family Azotimanducaceae; genus Azophilus. The sequence continues at coordinate 3,527 of CAYGBY010000028.1, read as the reverse complement.
CATGCTCCAACGCAAGCCCGCTTCGTGATCATTGGGAGGCGGGACATTTTCGATGCTCAAAGAATTTCCTTCTGTCAGGAGCCTTCGTCGTATCCTCGGGGGACTGGAGGAGGACGGGTACGCTGCGCCGCTTCTGTTGCTCGACCTTGCCGATCACTTCCCTGTTGGCGAAATCCGCACGGAGCGGGTTGTCGCATGAGAAGAGCACGGTGGCTCTGCTTGCGACCGCCAGGGCGAGGATGTGTGCGTCGTTCGATTGCCGAACCGGAGGGCCGGGGATTTGACTTAGCGCTGCCGAGATGTGTTCTGCGTCAATATCCTTCGCATGCCCGCTTTCGTCGTAGCTACGGAGCAGTGCCAGGGCTTCGCGATGCCTAATCAGTTCCTGAGCGTACGCCCCACCCGCGCCCGAGTACACGATGCGCCCATGGCCTCGCTCAATCCACGCTCGGAGCTGGTGGCCGGCGGAGTTCTGCAAGGGCTCGCATAGGTGCCGAAACGCGCTGGCGTCCACTATGGTTTTCACGCACATGGCTGGGCGCTCATCTCGCGAGTCCTAGTAACCTGGCTGTCTCAGTCGAGAAGAATTCGCGATAGGTGAGAGGTTGTCCGCTCAGGTTCGCACGGGTATCCAATGAGATCTGATGCAAGCGGGTCGCCGACCGATCATCGGGACGGGGCTCGAAGTAGACGATGCTGGCGTCAGAGGGCGGCAGGCGCTGTTCCTTGACCATAATGCGCAGCCAGCGGATTACATGGTCGCTGTGTGTCTCGATTACGAATGCGTGGTCGCTCTTCGCCATCATCTCAACGAGCTTGGCCTGCGCCGATGGATGGATGTGGACCTCCGGCTGTTGAAGCAGAAAGAGCGACTTCGGCGCCGCACTTGTGAGGGTCGTCAAAAAGGGAAGAAGGCTGGAAACACCGTATCCGACATCGATGAGGTTACGGAGTGAACCGGAAACGTCGACGAGGACTTCGAATGCTTCGCGGTCGCGCCGGCGGACAGCGATTCGGTTGAAGAGACCGAGTTGACGGCCGACTTTGTTGATTGCATCGAGGTCTTGGCGGCCGCTTGTTTCCCGGAGGGGATTGAAGGAGTAGAGCCGCTGCGGACGCAAGCCATGCGGTCGGATGGGCTCGATGCGCAGCGGTTTCTCTGGCGCTCGAAAGCTGTGACGGAAGAAGTTGACGAACCTGCTGAATGCAGCCAGATCCTGATTCGTTGCATTGGCCGCCCGCTTTCGGAACAGCGTCGCCTCGCCAGAGAATGGCAGCACACCCTTGCGTATCGCCTGCGAGAGCCATGTGGAGAACTGTATGTAGGAAACATCGGACTGGTCAAGGCGGAACCGAAATGCCGGGCCGGCGAAGCGCCAGCGTTCCGAGTGACTCCCGGGAGCATCGCGAGTGATGGTCAGGGTGGGAGCCCTCTCCGGTCGGCTATCGGAAAGCCGCAAGTCGAGTGCGATCTCCTTGGGGCACAGGTCGGCGCCGTGCGCGAACTGGACTGCGAACTGGCTGATCGGGCCATCGGCTAGCCCGATGGCCACACGGAACGAGGCCGACCCTGATCGAGCGAGGGTGTCGAACGAACCCATGTAGAACGGATCCTGGTCGAACCAGTTGATGCGATCCTGCAGTTCATCGAGTCCAGCTAGCCGGCCGATGGCGTTCAGACAGCCGAGAAACGTGGTTTTGCCGACGCTGTTTTCGCCAACCAGCAGCGTGATCTTCGCTAGGCGTGCGCATTGTTCGCCGGAGAAGCAGCGGACATTGGTGAGTGAGATATCGGTGAGCGTGGCGCTCATGGTTGTTTTCCAAGCAGGTTGCGTACACCTGACAGCCAGCGACAGAAGGTAGCCACGAGGCGGTCGCGGTAGCCTTCGGGCCGCTCACCGCGAGCCACCGGTTCCTCGATAAAGGGATAGGTCCAATGGTCTCCTTGGGCCGTTCGAGCCGCAACGGAGCATCCAGGGAGGCAGGCAGAAATCTGGGGCGTCATTCGTGCGGCAACGTAGCTGAAGTGCAGTTTGGTCGGACCGGGTGGCCACCATGATTCGCGCAATATGGTGCGCAGCATCTCAAGCACCATCAGGCTTCCCAAGTTTGCGCTGAATGGGAACACGTTCTCGTTGCCCGGCTCTGTCTGGCTCTGCGCCATATAGGTTGGTTCGTCGAGGGATCCGTCGCGTTCCACCATCACCAGGGATGTTGTGTACTGGCCGTCGCAGCGCAGGCAGCGGGATTCAGGTCCAGCGCGAACGACACTCCAGGTGGCGTCGGCAAGCTGGCCATCGGGTTTCTTCGCGACGCGGACGCCGCCGAAGACGACGGGGATGCAGTGGACGTAGGCGATGTTGTTGAGCAGATCTTTTGGCAGCGGGCGGTCGACGGCCGCAAACAGGATGTCACAGTCAAGCGCCGAAGCGTAGCCATCGCGTTCCTGGATCCAAGCCCGCTTGGCGTCGACGCGGAAGGAGGCGGCGCTTGCGCCACGCCGGAGCTGTTCCGCAACCATGTCGACCTTGAAGCGGCCGATGTCGCGCTCGGTGGCGTAGATGAGCCGATCGAGGTTGTGTTCCTCCACTCGGTCCGCGTCGACCAGAAGGATGTCGGTGGCTCCGATGCGGGCGAGGGCTTCGGCGATGAACGAGCCCACGCTGCCGAGCCCGATGACGCCAATACGAAGACTGGCCAGCGCCGCTTGGCGTTCCGGCCCCCAAGTGTCGAGTGTCCGGCGTTGCCGGATTGATCGCGAAAAAGGAGGGTAGTGGTGCGGGTTGGCGCTGACGTGAAATCCTAGCCCCACCACTCTGACTTTGCCGCAATCGGTGCGTGAGTACTCACTCCCATTCCAGGACCAGAAGCGGGCGCTCCACACGCCGTCGGTGCCGACAGTGAGACCTAGGAGCGGCAGGCCGGCAGCCCGGGAGGGTGGCGCTATCCGATCCCGCTCGGCCAATACATCGGCTTCGCTCATGGCTTGCCAGCCGGGGCTGGGGTGGCTGTGCATGAAGGCGACGCCCATATTCGTCTGACATGCTCGGCGCGCGGCCCTGCCAAGATAGCGCGGTTCAAAGCTCGCGTTGCCGTGCAGATTTCGCTCGCCGTCCAAGGGAAGCAGAAGCTCCGTGATGATACCTGTGGTTCGAGACGCGGCAGTACTGGGGCGCCAAAGCGCGAAGCAGAGATCTTCCTGCCGCTCACGCCGTCGGAACCGGCCGAGCAGGTGGTCCTTGGCCTCCTCGGCAACAGCCTCGGGTAGCGCAGCCTCGAATCTCATAACTGAGCGAAGACCCGCATCAAGTGCCGCTGACAGTATGTCTTCATGTTTTTTCTCGACGACTCCAGTTTGTCCCAGAAATCACTTGGCGGCAGACTATAAGCTGACCAGTTCTCGCCCTCGAAGTTGTGTGTGGAGTGCTTCGTGATCCTCGTGCGAATGGATGACTTCAGATGTACGAAGTGCGGAGGGTACTCGGGGTATGCGTCCTCCTGAAAGCTCAGCGCGACGGTGAGCGTCT
>CAYGBY010000027.1:0-27224 GCA_964348115.1 uncultured Pseudomonadales bacterium | reverse complement strand
ATTTTATTCCTCGCTATGCCGAACCGGGGGTGCCGTTGCGGATATGGGCCACTCTATTGCTTCTCTGCCTGGTGGCCTCCTCCATGCGCCGGTTGGGCAGGACGTCAGGTGGCAAGGAAGTTCCCGCAGGGCGTGATTGAGATGATGCTGTCTCGGCAGGCTGTTGCAACGAATTCGGGTTAGGCGCTGGCCATGAGCAAGCGCGCCATCTCCGTTGTGTTGACGGTCTACTTTCTGTCCGTGCTCGCTGCCGTGTTGGTGCGCTTTGACGAATTTCCCTGGACTTGGGTGCCGATGTACTCGACCTATGTGGCCAGTGAGGTCGTGTCGGTTCCCGTTCGGGACCGGTTGGATCTGTCTGCGGGGCTGATCGCCACCCATCGCGACGGGTCCACAAGCCGAATTACCGCGGAACAGCTGAACATTCCATCGCGCAACTATTGGCGAATACACCTGCAAAGAGTCGCCAAGCAGGGTGCAGCCAAGTATCCCCAAGCCAGAATGAACCTTGGCCATTGGAACCAGGTTCTTTGGGGTCAGCGCCGGGACCCGCAGGATCTTGATCCGGTGGACTGGAACCGCAGGGTGCTGGCAAGCCTCAACCGCACACTGGGGCTGGCGCCGGCGGATCCGCGCTTCATTGTCCGTGCCGCCGCGCCTGCAACGCGGGTTGTGGTCAACAAGGAGAATATGAACATCCTGGAAATCCGCCGGGTGGCGCCGGAAGTGCAGTGGAGTGAGCGGTGGAGCCGGAATTGGCATGACGACAGTTCGGAACTTCACCAGTGAAGGCGCTGGGGAGAAGCTTGAGCAAGTTCTTCCACCAGGGCTTTTCTGACGAAAGCCTTGGGCTTTTTCGCATTTACTTTGGTTGCCTGCTGTTTTTCTATCACATACCGCAATTCGCCACGTTGGTGACCATCGACCCCTTTGGGCCTTCATTCCACTACCTTGATCCCATTTGGTACTTCGATCTGCTTGGCGTGCAAAGGGTGATTCCTTGGCTCTCCTTCGTTGCGGCTTTCCTGCTGATGGCCAGCACGGTCACGTTCACCATAGGCAAGTGGACACGCGCATCCATCGTCATGGTCCTGTTGTGCATATTCTACTTGAAGGGTGTGCGTGACAGCGTGACCGGAGATGTTCATCACCGCTACGTCGCATTGGTGCAGATACTATTCCTCCTTCTGCTGTCGCGGTGCGGTGAAGTGCTGTCTTATGATGGCAGGCGAAAGGGGGGGGGGCAAGGGTCTCCGAGTGGGAGGCAAGTTGGCCAATACGCGCCGCGCAAGTTTACTTGGCGTTTTTCTACTTTTTCGCCATTGTCGCAAAGTTACGCGTTTCTGGTTGGGACTGGTTTGCCGATGGCGGGCGGCTGCAGGAGCAGCTGATCATTCGCTCCGTGCGCTGGGGCCTTTCTGACGAAGGGTTGCCGGTGAGGAACTTGCTGTCGTTTCACATCGCCGGCTGCAAGCCCTTGGTGTTTGCGCTGTCGCTGTGGGTGATGGCGTTTGAAATTCTGTTCCCCTTGATACTCTTCGCCAAGCGAAACTGGATTAAGCTTGGGTTTGTGTCCACTGCATTTGTCTTTCACATCGCCAACTACGTACTTCTGGACGTCAACTTCCTGCTCTTTGGTTTTGTGCTGGCCGTCTTTTTTGACCTTGCCGCAGTCCGTCGATCATTGGCTGATCGGTTGGTTTGCCTGGAGTATGCGAAGACGCGAAAATTGCGTCTTGGAGAAACTTGGAGGTCATTGAAAACCAGGTGGCGACATGGAAAATGAGGATAGTGTTTCAGCCCTGAATAGCTGCCTCCCTGAAGGGGAGATCATCTTTTTCGATGGCGTGTGCGTACTGTGCAGCCGGTTCGTGAACTTTGTGATGAAGCGGGACAAGACGGGTAGATACAGATACGCCACCCTGCAGTCAGAACTTGGCCAGCAAGTTTTGCGGGCGCTCGGCCTTTCGCCTAGCGAGCTGCAGACCTTCGTGCTGGTCGAGCGGGGGGCCGGCTACACCAAGTCGACCGCGGCGTTGCGAGTCATCAGGAACCTGTCCGGCCTATGGCCTCTCTTGTACGCCTGCATCCTGGCGCCAAGGCCGCTGCGGGATGCTCTGTACAGCTATGTCGGCCAACGCCGATACCTTTGGTTTGGGCGCAGCCCGGTGTGCCGGCTGCCTACGGAGGAGGAGCGCGGACTGTTCTTGGACTAGGTGCTGCGAACGGTGGCGTCGGTTGTTCCTTGGGCGGTGACGCCTTCATCTGGAATGGCGGCGGTTTGTACGCCCTGGGCTACCGGGTCCCAGCCGAAGATGTCCTCCACGATGCGGTATAGGACCGGAACGTAGAACAAAGTGATGAAGGTGGAGAACAGTACGCCGTAGGCCAGGGAGACGGCCATGGGGATGAAAGGCATGGTGTTGGGGGTTTGGTTGCTCATCAGGGGGATCAGGCCCACGAAGGTGGTCACCGAGGTCAGGATGATGGCGCGAAAGCGCACTGTGCAGCTTTCCACCAAGGCTTGATCCACCGGCATGCCTTTGCGGCGGCAGCGGTTGACGAAGTCCACCAGCACTAGGCTTGCGTTCACCACCACGCCGGAGAGGGCCACCATGCCCAGTGCGGAGAAGAACACCAGATCTATGCCCATCACCCAATGGCCGAAGATGGCGCCGACGGCGCCGAAGGGAATTACGCTCATGATCACCAGGGGCTGGATGTAGCTCTTCAGTGGAATGGCCAGCAGCGCGTAGATGATCACCAGAGCCAGGACGGCGCCCACGGCCAGCCCGGCCAAGCCCTCATCGCGCTCCTCCTGTTCCCCCACCTTGTCGAAGGAGATGCCCGGATAGCGGGCCAGCAGCTTGGGCAGCACGTCGCGCTCGATGTTGGCCATGACCTGCTCGGGGGTGATCACGGAGCGGTCCACGTCGGCGGTCACGTTGACCACCCGCCGGCGGTCCGTGCGGTGGATGGCGGAATATCCGCGTCCCAGTTCGAAGTCGGCCACGCTGTAAAAGGGCACTTCAGAGCCGTCCGGCGTACGGATGTACATATCCTCCAGGTTGCCGATGGATTTGCGCTCCTCTTCCGGGAAGCGCACCATCACCCGCAGGTCGTCCTTGCCGCGTTGCACACGCTGCGCCTCCGCGCCGTAGAAGGCGTTGCGCACCTGACGGGCAAGGTCGCTCAGGGTCAGGCCTAGGTTGCGCGCCTCCGGCAGCAGGCTGAGTTTTATCTCCTGCTTGCCGACGCGGAAGGAGTCTGCGATGTCGAATACGCCGCTGCCCTCATAGCGCGCCAGTTCGGCCCGCAGCTCCGCCGCGGCGGCCTGCAGATCGGCGAAGTTCCGGCCGCTGATCTGGTAGTCGATGGCTTCGCCGAGGTCGAACTGGCTGGCGTCGAAGCTCACCTTCACGGCATCTGGAATTGGCGGGGTGATGGCGCGCCAACGTTGCGCCACGATCTTGCTGCTCAGGTTGTTGCGGGCAGCCAGGGGGATGAGCTCTATCACCACCTCCGCGAAGTGGCTGCGCCCCGGCTCCTCCGGGCTGCCCGGCCCTTCGCGATGCACCAGGGCGCCGATGCTGGTTAGCTGGTTGGTGATCAGGCCGCCCTGCAGATCAAACTCCTGCATGATCACGGCGTTTAGCTGCTCGGCGCTTTCCTCTATGCGTCGCGCGGCCTCAACGGTCTGGGCGACGGAAACCCCTTCCGGCATTTCCAGGCTGGCGTACACCCGCTCTCCTTCAATGGAGGGGAAGAACTGCAGCACCACCCGGCCGCTGAAGATCAGCGCCAAGGCCAGCACCAGCACACCTAAGCCCACGGCCGCGGTGACGTAGCGCCAAGCGACCGCCCGCTGCACCAAGGGCAGGTAGTGGTTGTCCGCCAAGCGTTGCAGGCTGTCGGACATGCGCCCCTGCAGCCGGTTCCAGAAGCGGCCGAACCCGTGGCTGACGCTGCTGGCCTTCCGATAGGCCAGATGGGCGGGCAGGATGAGTTGGCTCTCCACGATGCTGAACCCCAGGGCGATGATGGCCACCGAGCCGATGGCGGAGAAGAAGTCCGACATGCGGCCGGGCACCAGCACCAGGGGCAGAAAGGCCGCCACGGTGGTCAGCACCCCGAAAATCACTGGCACGGAAACCTCTCTGGTGCCATCGATGGCCGCTTGGATGCGGCCCTTGCCCATTAGTTCGTGGCTGTACACGCGCTCCCCAACAACGATGGCGTCGTCCACCAGTACGCCAAGCACCAGAATGAAGGCCATCACCGTCAGTGTGCTGATGTTGATGCCGACGTAGGGAAAGGTGGCGATGCAGCCCAACAGCGCGATGGGAATGCCCAGCGCCACCCACATCGCCACGCGGAAGCGCAGGAACAGGGCGAGGACGACGAGCACCAGCACCAAGCCGCCGCCGGCGGTGCCGTTCAGCACGTTGAGGCGTTCGATAAGCTCCAGGGATGAGTCCGTCCACACCGTCAGGTGCAGGCCCTCCGGCAGGCGGGGGCGCTCCTTGGCGACGAAGTTTTTGATGTCGTCGGCGATCTGCAGCAGATCCTCCTGGCCCACCTGTCCCACCTCCACCACCACGGCGGGCGCCCCGTTGAAGCGGGCGGAGAGGTCGCCTTCCGCGAAGCCGTCGCGGATCTGGGCGATTTCCGCCAAGGTGACCTTGTCGCCGTCGGCGCGGGTCAGCACCACCACTTCCTCGAACTCCTGGCCGCGATAGGCTTGGCCCTTGGAGCGGATGAGGATCTCCCCGCCTTCGGTCTTGATGCTGCCGCCGGGCATGTCCAGGGAGCTCGTCCTGATGGCTTCGGCAACCTGACTCAGGGTGATGCCGTGGCGGCGCAGGGCGGTTTCGGAGACCTCAACGGAGATTTCGTAGGGACGGACGTACTTGAGCGCGACCTGGGAGACATTGTCCAAGGCCACGAGATCGTCCCGCAGCCGTTGGCCCACCTCCTTGAGGATGCGCTCGCTGGCGTCGCCGGACACCGCCACCTGCACCACGGGACGGGTGAGCGCCATCTTCGAGACGATGGGCTTCTCGGTCTCCAGCGGAAAGCTGTTGATGCCGTCCACGAAGCTCTTGACTTCGTTCAGCACCACCACCTCGTCGGCGCCGAGATCGATCTCCACCAAGGTGTTGCAAAGTCCTTCGCTGGCGACGGAGTGCACCCTATCGATGCCCTCGACGCCGTCGATGGCTTCCTCCACACGGATGCACACGCCTTGCTCCACCTCTTCCGGGGCGGCGCCGAGGTAGGGCACTTGGATGGAGATCACCTGCGGGTCTATGTTGGGGAATTCCTCCTGGTGAACGATCATCAGGGCCAGCCCGCCGCCGATGCACAGGACGAACATCAGCAGGTTGGCGGCGACCGGGTTTCTGGCGAACCAGGCGATGGCGCGATGCATGACGGTGGGCCGCTAGGCGGCTTGCGCCTTGGCGTCGTCCAGCACCACTACCTGCATCCCCTCTATGGGAGTCTGCATGGGGGAGACGACCACGCGCTCTCCGGGGGCCAGCCCGCCCCGGATAAATACGTCCTCCTGGTACAGGCGCAAGGGATCGATGGCGCGGAAGCGCAGGCGGTCGTCCGCGTCCGCCACCAGCACTTGGTTGCCGTTGCGCAGGGCGACCCTTGGCATCACTATGATATCGTTCACTTGCAGGCCCTCGATCTGCGCCTCCACGAACAGACCCACGGCGGGCGGCGCGCCCTGCTCCAGGGCGTCCACCCTGGCCACCATGTTCACCATGCGGCTGGCGGTGTCTATCTGCGCCTCCGTACGCACGATCTGGCCGTGCCATTGCAGGGTGCGGCCGGCATACTCCGCACTTAGGACCACCTTTGGCTGCTGGCCCGCCGGCAAGGCGCCGCGCTGGCCGACCGGCACGTTCAGGAAAGCCAGTTGGCGGTCCGCGATGGGCAGGCGCACCTCCACCTGATCACCGGCGTACAGGGTGGCGATGGGCAGGTTGCGTCCCACCAGTTGGCCCACATCCACGGATTCGCTTTGCACCAAGCCGGCGAAGGGGGCCTTGACCTCCGTGCGGGCCAGATCTCTGGACGCTTGCCGCCGCTGGGCGCGGGCATCCTCCAGGGCGGCCTCGTTCACGCGGAAGTCCTTCAAGGTGTTCTCCATCTGGGAGCGGCTGGCCAGCTTGCGCTGCTCCAGGCTGTGCATGCGCTGGTGCTCGAAGCGGGCGTGGTCGTACTCGGCCTCGGCCCGCGTCAAAGCGGCTTGGGCCCGCTGCAGGGCGGATCTGTAGTCGTGGTCATCCAGCTTCAGCAGGACATCACCCTGTCGGAAGTAGCCGCCGTTCACCAAGGCCGGGGATATCCACACCACGCGGCCAGCCACTTCCGCAAACAGCTCCGTCACTTGGCTGGGCGCCACCGTGCCTTGGGAATGCACCTGCAGCTGAATGGACTGCGGCGCCGCAGCCTGCACCCGTACCGTAGGCGGCACCGGCGCGGGAATGTTGGGCTCCACTTCCGGGCTGGTGACCAACAGGGCCGCCGCGCCCAGGAACGAAAGGAGAATGACGAGGCTGGGAATGATGATGGTGCGTTTCATTGGGTTGCTGCCGCTCCTGCGGCCGAAAGTTCAGTCTGTTGGGCCGCCGCCTTCAGGGCTGGTGTGAGGGTGGTGCGGTGCAGTTCAAAAATGCCATCGAAGACCTCGCGCACCGCTGCCTGGTCCCGTTTGGCCAAGGCTTGATCCAGTTGCCGGGCCAACGCGTTGAACTGGGCGATGTTCATGTGCAGGTATGGCTTCACGGCCTCCAGACTGGGGGCGAACTGCTGGAACAGGCTGTGGGCGATTAGCTGGCAGACCAGGTTGCCGCTGTTCAGCATGAAGCTGCGCATCATCTCGATGCGCCGTTCCGCGTGGCCTGCTTCGTCCAAGGATGGCTCCAAGACGGCGCGCACCTGGGCGCGGACCGCCTGCAATTCAGCGTCACTGGCTTGCTGCACCACGGCCTCCGCGCCCATGCTGAGCAACCGGCCGATGACTTGGAAGATGTGCTGCAGCAAGGTGGCGTCCGGCACCCTGGTGGATGCCAGCATGTGGCCGATGATGTCCAGGCTGGCCTCGCGCAGGGGGGCTACCCGCGCCCCGCCTGGCTGGATGATGGCGACGCCGAGTTGCGAGAGGCGGCTCATGGCTTCGCGAACCGCCCCGCGGCTGACGTTGAAACGCAGCGCCAACTCCCGCTCCGAGGGCAGCCGATCGCCGGCGCGATAGCGGCCATGCAGTATTTCATCCGTCAGGGTGGCCGCCACCTAGTTGTGCTTGGCGCCCGTCATCGGGCTTGCATTGGCGTTGGTTTGGGGCTGAGTCGGCATAATGTTTGGTCAGACCATATTGGTCATACCAAATTGGTCGGGGCAATTGTAGGTCTTTATTGTGGTTTGTCCACTTTTATTTCAATGCCGGCGGTCTGGGCACTGGCCCTAGGATTGGCAGTCAAAGCGCTGGCGCGGAACAACCTTTGGCGGCGCATCAAGCGGCTGTGCGTGGCTAAGGCGCCGGCAGCTTGTCGGAGCAAGTGCTTAAGAATTTGTAATCTATTGAAATAGAAAGAGTTTTTGCTTGTCAGGGAGGGCAGGACGCTTGCCGGCTATTTGCTTGGCTGCAAAGTTTGACAGGATGTCAGCGGTGGTCCAGCACGTTGCCTTGGCGCAGCAGGCTCTCCACCCGGCGGCGGCGGTGGTGGGTTTTGTTGTCCCAGAAAGCCTGGTCGAAGGTCTTCCCCGGTCGGCGGTGGATCACCCCCATCGCCGTGGGCAGGGGCGGGGCTAAGTTCAGCAGCATTTGCGCCAGGGTGGGGTTGGTTTCGTCATGGATCAGAATGTCGTCCATGCCATCGTCCGCCACCATGAAACCCTCCAGGCACAGTTTCCGCTGGTTCAGGCGCAGGCCGCGGTGGCCGTCCTTGCCGTACCGCAGCGGTTGGCCATGCCGCACCTGGATTTGATGGTCGGCGGCGGTCTTCTTGTTGACCACCGCATCGAATACGTCCTTGTTGTAGACGATGCAGTTCTGCAGGATCTCCACGAACGCAGCGCCCCTGTGGGCGCGGGCCGCCCGCAAGAGCTGCGGCAGGCCCTTTTGATCTATGTCTATGCCCCGGGCGATGAAGGTGGCCCCGGCGCCTAGGGCGAAGGCGCCTGGATGCAGGGGCGCATCGACGGAGCCGCCCGGGCTGGACGGGCTGGTGGTGCCGATGCGGGAGGTGGGGGAGTACTGCCCCTTGGTCAGGCCGTAGATCTCGTTGTTGAACAGCAGGACATTCAGGTCGAGGTTGCGGCGCAGGGCGTGCAGCAGGTGGTTGCTGCCGATGGACAAGCCGTCCCCGTCGCCGGTGATCACCCAGACGTCCAAGTTTGGGTTGGCCAGCTTCACGCCGGTGGCGATGGCCGGCGCCCGCCCGTGGATGGTGTGGAAGCCGTAGGATTCGATGTAGTAGGGCAGGCGGGAGGAGCAGCCAATGCCGGAGACGAACACCGTGTTCTCCGGCTGCGCGCCGTCCGCGGCCAAGGCGCGCTGCACGGCCTTCAGGATGGAGTAGTCCCCGCAGCCCGGGCACCAGCGCACCTCCTGGTCGGTGGCGAAGTCCTTGAAGGAAAGTTCAGGCATGGGCCGTCTCCGTTAAGTGGCCGCTGGGGCCGGCTGGACAGGCGCCGGCGCACCGGCGGGAGCGTTCACACATGGGCCGCCTCCTGCAGGCGCTTTGGCGCCAGTTCACGGATGGCGGCCAGCACCTCAGCCACCTTGAACGGCTGGCCGGCCACCTTGTTGAGCTGCGCCACATCGAGCAGCAGACGGTCGCGCAGCAAGGTGGCTAGCTGCCCGTTGTTGAGTTCGGGCACCAGCACCTTGGCGAAGCGGGCCAGCAGCTCGCCCAAATTTGGCGGCAAGGGGTTCAGGTGCCGCAGGTGAATCTGCGCGACGGCCAGCCCCGCGTCCAGCGCCGCCTTCACCGCTTGATACACCGCCCCGTGGGTGGAGCCCCAGGCCACCACAGCCAGACCGCCTTCCACGCCCTGCTCCACAGCCTGTTCGGGGAGCTGCTCCGCCACCTTCGCCACCTTGGCGGCGCGCAGGTCCGTCATGGCTTGGTGGTTGGCGGCGTCATAGGAGATGTGGCCGGTCCTGATGTCCTTTTCTATGCCGCCCACGCGGTGGATGTGCTTGGCGTTTCCCGGCGTCGCCCACAGGCGGGCCAGGGTTTTTGCATCCCGATCCCAAATCCCCCCTTGGGTCAGGTCCGTGGGCTTGTGGTGGGGAATGGAGGGCAGGGCGTCCATGTCGGGAATGGGCCATAGCTCCGATGCGTTGGCGATGTAGCCGTCCGTCAGCAGGATGACCGGGGTCATGTGCGCCAGCGCTATGCGCACGGCTTCGATGGCCGTTGCGAAACAGTCCGCTGGAGAGTGGGCGGCCAGCACCGGCACCGGCGTATCCGCGTTGCGCCCATAGACGGCCTGATGGAGGTCGCTTTGCTCCGTCTTGGTGGGCATGCCGGTGGAGGGGCCGGCGCGTTGCGAATTGACCACCAGCAAAGGCAGCTCCACGGCCACGGCTAGGCCCAATGCCTCCGTCTTCAGCGCGATGCCGGGGCCGGAGCTGGAGGTCACCCCCAGTTTGCCCGCGTAGGAGGCGCCTATGGCGGAGCAGATGGCGGCGATCTCATCCTCCGCCTGGAAGGTGGCCACCCCGGCCTCGTCCAGGCCGGTTAGGTGATGCAGCAGGGCGCTGGCCGGGGTGATGGGGTAGGAGCAGAACAGCAGCTCGAGGTCCGCCAACTCCCCAGCCGCCACCAGCCCCAAGGCCAAAGCCTCCGCCCCGGTGATGGTGCGGTACTCCACGGCGGCCAGGGGCGCTTCGGGAATGGGATGCTGGGCCAGCACGTGGGTCAGTTCGGCGGTCTCCCCATAGGCGTGTCCGGCGTTCAGCGCGGCCAGATTGGCGTTGCGCACCGGTTCGTTGCCGGCGAACTTGGTTTGGATCCAATGAGCTGCGGAATCCCTGGGCTGATCGAACATCCAAAGCACCAGCCCCAAGGCCCAGAAATTCTTGCAGCGGGCGGAGTCCTTGGCGCCGAGGCCGAAGGGCTTGACCGCCTCCAGGGTCAGATGGGAGATGTCGATGCGGCACACTTGGTAAGCGTTCAGGCTGCCGTCCTCCAGGGGATTTTGCGCAAGGTTGGCCCGCTTCAGGCGCTGCGCGGAGAAGGCGCTGCTATCGACGATGATGAGGGCGCCCGGCTCGACATGCGGCTGGTTGACCGCCAAGGCCGCCGGGTTGAAAGCCAACAGCACGTCCGGCTGATCGCCGGGCGTGGTGATCCGCTCTCCGCCGAACTGAATCTGAAAGGCGGAAACGCCATAGCGCGTGCCGGCGGGCGCCCGTATTTCCGCCGGAAAGTCCGGCAAGGTGGCCAGATCGTGCCCTGCCAGAGCCGAAGCGATGGTGAACTGCTGCCCCTGCAACTGAATGCCGTCGCCGGAGTCTCCGGCGAAGCGCACCACGTGGCTGGTTTTTTCCGCAAGCTGTTGGGTCATCGCGCCCCCGTTCGGCAAAACAACTGGCATTATAAGGGATGCCGCCGGCACGCTGCATGAGTGCTGCTCTCGATGGGCATTAACTTAGGGCTTGGCGTTCTGATGCGGCATTGCCACTTGGATGAAGCGCTAGCCTCAGTGGGGAGCTGGAACCGATGACCGAACAACGCCTCAACTTCACGCTGTGGCAGCTGGTCGCCTTGACGGCCGTGCTGTTGTTGGCGTTCGCCGCGTCCCTGGGCATGCCCTACAACATAGACGCCATCGTGCGCTCCTTTACGGCCAGCAACTTCGAGGCCGGCTTGGTGTCCAGCACCGAGATGGCCGCCATCGCTGCGGGCAACTTGTTGTTTGCGCGCTTGGCGGCGCGCCTGCATCCCCATCGCGTGTATCTATTCGGGGCGTTGGCCATCTTCGGCCTGAATGCGCTTTCGCTGTTCGCCGGCGGAGTCTGGGACTTGCTGCTGCTGCGTGTGCCCGCTGGGTTCGCCTTGGGCGCCGTGGTGTCCACCGTCATGGCCACCGCCGCCCGCTCCGCTACGCCGGAGAGCACTTTCGGGGTGATCAACGCCATGGTGGGGGTGATGGGCATGGCGATGGCCTTCGTGCTGCCCCGCGCCCTCGGGATGCATCAGTTCGCCAACGAACATCTAGCCTTCGGCGAAGTGGCCTGGAGTGAGCTGGATGGGCTCTATCTGATCTATGTGCTTTGCGCTCTGGGCGCCTTGCCGTTTATTCGCGGCACGCCTTCGCAGCCGCCGGCCGCTTCCGCGACCGATGCTGGCGCGCCATCCAAGGGCGTCGGTTGGTTGGGGCTGTTCGGCTTGGGACTAATGTTCCACGGCCATGGCGCTTTGGGGCTGTTCATGTTCAGAATTGGCCGGGAAGCGGGGCTGGCGGCGGAAGTGGCTGGCTACGTGCTGGCGGCGGGCGCCTTGGTGGGCATTGTGGCACCTCTGTTGACCGGCTTCCTGGCCAGCCGCATGAAGCCGCTGCCGCCTCTGCTGGTGTTGAGCGCCCTGATGACGGTCAGCGGCTTGGTCATGTCCAATCTGCAAGCCTCCTGGGCCTTCGTGGCCGCCACGCCGGTCTTCGCCGCCCTGCCCATCGCCTATATGCCCATCGTGCTTGGGGTGCTGGCGCGTTTCGACTCATCCGGCGCCTTGGTTGGCGCCCATCCGGCTTTCGTGCTGATCGGCGGCGCTGTGGCGCCCTTCGTCGGCGGCGCCATCAGCGCCGCAACCGGGGGCTTTGCGGCCAATGGCTGGTTTATGGTCGTCTGCATCTGGCTGGGCATGTGCCTGTGTTGGCCGGTGTTGCGCTTGGCTGTCCAGGGGCGCCGCACGACAGGCTGACCCTGATCCATGTCTGGCGCCTGTTGGCGGGTGCTGCGCCTAGTGTGCTGTCCCGCAAGTAAGTGGGGTTTAGCCGCTAGGCCATTTTGGCTCCCGGCAAGGCGCGACGACGCCGTGCGGCAGGCCCCACACAAGGAGGAGCAACGCGGCCGGGGCCAAAGGGGCCACGAATAATCACACTTACTTGCGGGACAGCACACTAGCTGCTCAAGGGATGGCCTGTTGGGCTTAGAATTCGGGGATGCTCTCCGGCGGCAGGTCTGCGCAGCCGGCAAGGCTGGCGTATTCATCGGCGTCAAAGTGGTCGGAAGCGCGGAAAGTGCGCACATAGAGTTTGCAACGCTCGGCGTCCGCAATGGAGGCGTCCGCCAGCAGTTCCGCCTTGAGAGTTCGTAGGGTGACCGTTTCGTCATCCATGCGAATGCCGCCGTCGGCGGCGGTGTCCAGCAGCAGGGAGGTTTTGCCGTCCTTGCCCCAAGGCAGCCAAGGGGTCTCGGCGCCATTCCGGCCCCGACCGGGGCTGCCGTTGTGGGCGAACGCCGCCCAGTAGGAAACCATGCTGCGCGAAAGCTCATGCTGCGCTTCATCGTCGGGGAATACGTAGCTTAGCGCCGCGCCTATGCCGCGCTCGAATTCCGAAAAGACAAAGGGAACCTCCAGAAGGTGGGCGGCGCCTAGGGCGACGCTCAGGTCATAGCCCAGAATGCTCTCCTCCTCATCCCAGTCCCAGCGGTAGACGTACACATCGGGGTTGCCGGCAGCGGCCATGTGCTGAGCCAGCTCGTCCGCCCCGCTGGCCTTCCAGGCGCGGCCGCCGTAGTGCAGTTGGCGCTTGTAGGCCTCTTCGTCCTTGAGCCAGTAGAAGATGCCGAAGAGGTTGTCGACGTATTCAGGCGCCCGCGATAGGAACAGCCCCGGCTCGTCCCGGTTGGTGCCCAGGATTACGGGCACCTGATTGTGATTCGGCGGGGCGGAGAATATGGCGTTGGTTGGCAGGGTCGGCAGCACATGGCCGTCTGCGAACATGTTGGGCAGGGAGATCATGCCGAAGAAGCCGCCCTGCAGCACCGCGTACAGGGCCTCGGCGCTTTGGCCGTACAGGTAGTTGCGCAGCCTCTCGGCGCTCCAGCTGTCTTGGGCTTGGCGGGCGGCCTGCCCATCCGTCGCCAAGCCGTCGGCGACCAACAGCTTGTTGACCAGCTCCTTGGCGCTGAGCGCATGCCCGCCCTCATCCTGGTAGGCATGCGCCTCCGTTAGGCTTGTTGCGAAATACCCGCCGCTTTGCGCGATGGCCCGGTGGAAGAGGCCTTCCGCCAGAGGCGAGGCAAGCAGCGCCAGGCTGTTGAAGGCGCCGGCGGATTCTCCGAATATGGTGACGTTGCCGGGGTCGCCGCCGAAACTGGCGATGTTGTCCCGGGTCCACTGCAGGGCGCGGACCATGTCCAGCAGGCCATAGTTGCCGGAGTCATCCGCCGGGTTGCCCGTGCTCAAGGCTGGGTGGCTGAACCAGCCCAGCAGCCCAAGGCGGTAGTGGATGGAGACCACCACCACATCGCCCTGCAGGGCCAGATTGCCGCCTGGCGTGTCCGCTGCGCGGCCGATGGTGTTGCCGCCGCCGTGGATCCAGAACATCACGGGCAGGTTGTGTGCGTTTGGCGGCGACCAGATGTTCAGGTACAGGCAGTCCTCATCGCCGGCCATGTGGGATGCTTCGGCTGCCTGATCATCGCCGGTCATTGGTGATGCGAGCTGAGGACACAGGTTGCCGTAGGCCAGCGCCTCGATGGTTTCCTTGCTGGCGATGGGCGGTTGAGGCGCCTTCCAGCGCAACGCCCCCAGGGGCGGTTGGGCGTAGGGGATGCCCAGCCAGGCCCGGGCGCCGCTGCTGTCCAAAAAGCCCACCACCTCGCCGGATTCCGTGCCGCGCAACGTGACGTCATTGCGCTCCGGCGGCGGCTCCGGCGTTGGCCCGCCGCTGAGGTAGTAGTATCCCCCGGCCGCCAGCGCCGCTGCGGCGACGATGACGACTATTGCAGTCTTGTTCATGTGAAGATGCCTTTGCCTGACGGTTCAGCGAAACGCACAATACCATCAATTCATCATGTAGATGCCGTCTTGACTTGGGCGAATAGTTGGTGAATCAAAGGTTCGAAGTAGCCCAGCGGCTTGGTTGGGTACTTCGGATCGAAGCAGTTCTGGTCCCAGTTTTCGCAGAAGTTCACGCAGGCTTGGTAGTGCTTGTGGCCAGCGTAGCGCTCCCGTTCATTCGCGTCCCGGCCGTAGTGGGCGAAGTAGTAGTAGCCTTGGAACAGGCCGTGATGCTGCACCACCCACCAGTTGCGCCTGCTGACATAGGGTTTGAGGATGGCCGCCGCCACCTGGGAATGGTTGTGCGGCGAAAGTTGATCGCCGATGTCATGGAGCAGGGCGACGGCGATGGTTTCCTCGTCCGCGCCGTCGGCCTCGGCCTTGGTGGCGGACTGCAGGGAGTGCTGCAGGCGGCTGATGGGGTAGGGGCTGGGCCCGTCCATAGCTTTCAGGATGGCGACCATGCGCTGCGCCGTCAGGCTGGCGTTGCGGGCATCATGTTGTTCGATCAGATCGTAGTCGGCGCGGGTGCCGTTGACCATCGCCGTAAAGCTTACGCAAGCCTCGGCTGCGTCTGCTGCGGACCTCTGCATGGCGGCTGGCTCCAAGTTGTCCGCAGCGAAGCCTAGTGGATATTGCCAATCCATACAAACCGCCGCTTCATTTCCCTCAATCCCCTGATAAGGGCAGCACCGAACTTATTGGCCTCAGTTGATGGTTCGTTGGGGACCGAGCAAGGATTTGAGAGGTCCAAGAAGGCGGATTCCGCGCAAGGGTCGGTGCGGGAAGGGGCGCCGGTCGGCGCACTTTCAGCCGGGATTGGCCGCGTCAGGCGCCGGGGTACAATGGAAGGTGTTGGGCTGATCGGTTGGGCGGTGCGGTGTTTACGGATTTGATCAGTGTGGGGCAGTTGCAGGCGTTTGCCGGGCCGCGGTGTTTGTTCGACTGCCGGGCCCGTCTAGGGGATCTGGGCTATGGCAAGCGGGTCTACGGACAAGGCCGCATCCCGGGCGCCCAGCATCTGGACCTGGACAAGGATCTGGCCAGCCCGCCCGGCCCCCGAGGGCGCCATCCCTTGCCGGACCGGGCAGGCTTGGCGCGGCGCTTCGCCGCTTTGGGGGCCAACGACCGGGATCAGCTGGTGTTCTATGACGATGCAAGCGGGGCTTTCGCCGCACGTGCTTGGTGGTTGGCCCGTTGGTGCGGCCACGAGGCCGCGGCGGTGCTCGATGGCGGCTTGTCGGTTTGGCCCGCACCCTTGGTCAGGTCGCCGGGGTCGCCGCCAGTGGGCGACTTCAGCCTGCGTCCGCCCCTGACGCGATGCATGGCAGTTGCGGAAGTGGAAGCCGAGATGCGCCATTTGACCCTGATCGATGCCCGCAGCCAGTCACGATTCGACGGCCTCGAGGAACCCATAGACGCAGTGGCCGGCCACATACCGGGCGCCCATTGCCGCCCTTTTGATGGAAACTTGAGCCCGGACGGCGCATTCAAGCCCCGGCGGCGGTTGCGAGCCCGCTTTCAGGGGTTGACGGAGCGTCCGGTCTGCTACTGCGGCTCCGGCGTCACTGCGGCGCACAACATTCTGGCCATGCGCGTGGCGGGACTCGGCGAGGCCGCCCTCTATCCCGGCTCCTGGAGCGAATGGATCGCAGACCCGAGCCGTCCAATAGCTCGTGCGGAAGGCTAGAGAACCTCTGGATAAATGGCGTTCGCCCAGGGTGCCAAGAGATCGCCGCGGGTTCCGCCTTTTTCTGAGCGACGGGATGTTGGCATGGCTATTTCCGGGAAGGTGACTGACAGTTCGCAGGGCAATAGGAGCTTCATGTCCTTGGAAGGGAAACCCATTGATTTGACAGCGTGGATGCCGGCGTCCTGATTCAGCCCGCCAAGCTCGGTTGGCGGGGCGGTCAGCCGTTCTCGGAGGACTTCGGCGACATCTACCATGCGTCAGACCAAGCGCAGGAGACGGAGCGTGTCTTCCTGCGGCCCACCAACTTGGCTGAAAAAGCCGCAGCAGCCGCCCGCAAGGGACACAGCCTGCGCGTTGGGGAGTTGGGTTTCGGCACCGGATTGAACTTCGCCGCGACCGCCGCACTGGCTCTTAAGGCCAATTGCCGCCTGCACTTCATCAGCTTTGACGCCCACCCGTTGCGCCCTGCGGATTTCGTCGCCCTGGCTGCGGGGCGCCAAGCCCAACTGCCCATCTACGGGGAGCTGAGCGCTTGCTACCCGCCCCTGTTGGCGGGTTGGCACCGCCGCGCGCTGTCAGGAGGGCGCATCCTGCTGTCCGTCTTTTGGGGAGATGCGCAGCACGGGTTAGCGGACATCGCAGGGCGGCAGCAGCAGCCTGTGGACGCTTGGTTCCTGGATGGCTTCGCCCCGGATCGGAACCCGGAGATGTGGCGCCCGGCGTTGTTGCGCCGGTTGCCGACGCTGAGCGGCGAAGGCGCAGCGGTGGCCACTTTCACGGCGGCTGGCCGTGTGCGGCGCAGCTTGCAGGCGTGCGGCTTCGCCATGCGGCTTGTGGATCAGCGCCCGCACAAGCGCGAGAGCCTGGCCGGCGTCCTTCAGGGATCGGGCCTTGCCAGACGCACCCTGCCGAAACGCATCAGCGTCGTCGGCGCCGGCATTGCGGGGGCCGCCGCCGCCCATCATCTGGCGGCCCGGGGCCTGACGGTCGATCTGTACGATTGCGCTGCTGAGGTTGCTGCTGGCGCTTCCGGCCTGCCGCTGTCCCTGCTGCACCCGCGCCTGATGGCGGACGGCAGCGCGGTCGCCGACTGGCGGGCGCATGCCTACGCCTACAGCCGGGCCTTCCTGCAAGGACAGGCCGGCTTTGCGCGAACCAGCGTCCTGCAGACGCTTGGACCGAACCTAGCCGCCGCCCGGATGGCGCAGGTGGCCGCCGCCTATGGCGATAGCGGTCTGGTGCGTTTTGTCGACGCTGCCGAAGCCATGCGGCTGACCGGCTGGTCCGGGGTTGATGATGGGCTGCTGTTTCCGGGCGCTGGCGTCATTCAAGGCAGGGTGTTGGTGCAGGCGTTGGTGCGGCATCCGCGCATCAGCCTGCGGTTGGGCCAGCCCGCGCCGGCCGCAGCGCGGCCCATGGTGTTGGCTTGCGGCGCGGCCGTCCGGCAATTCCCGGCGGCGGCGTTTGTGGAGATTGTGGAAGTGCATGGCCAGTTGGATCTGTTCGCGCTGGACGCGCCGCCAAGGTTGCCGGTGGTGGGGGATGGGTATCTCGCCGCCCTGCCGCGGCCATTGGCTCCCGCTGCCGGGGCGCCTGCCGCCGGGACCAGGGTTGCCGTTGGCGCCACCTATGAACAGCGCCCGTGGCCGGTGTCGCGGGCCACCGCGCACAATAGGCGCCGACTTGGCCAGCGGCCCCACCGCTGGCTGGCCAGAGCGCGGGGAACACGGACCCTAGCCTCTGATCGCGTTGCCATTATCGGCCAGTTGGCGCCGGGCCTATACGTCAGCACGGCTCACGGCAGCATGGGAATGACCTCCGCCCCCTTTGCCGGGGCGCATGTCGCCAGCTTGGTGAGCGGGGACTTCCCGCCCATGCGGGCGGAGGTGGAAGCCGTTACCGCCCCCTCGCGCTTCCATAGCCGCCAAGTGCGCCGAGGCTACCGCCTTGGGGCGCGCCCGCCCGCCTAGCAGCCTGCCGGACTGTGCGGATAACTCATTGACTAGGCGTGTTTATTCCAAATAGCGCCTGTTAAGGAAACTCTGAACGAGTCGCGTTTGCCCAGCACCCCGTTGTTTGCGGGCGGAGACGGCTTTGCGGCCATGGCAAGGCGAGCCGCAGCGCGGCGGGGATTCCGCAGTCCGCGCCGCGGGGCGCCCTTCGGGAGGGCCTAAAGGGTGCGCTGGCGGTGTTGCGGCTTATTGGGTGGCGCTTGCCGCCCTGCCTTTTGCCCGGTCCGCAGATTCAAACTGGAATGGTTTTGGCCGTACGTGCTGGCAGCATGGACTTGACGCTCGGATGCGGCCTGTCCGGGTCGTCGGCCCATTGGTTCAGCCAAGGGCCGCACCCGAAGGACGCGCCGTCAAAGACGGTCCAAAAACAGCGCGCCACCTCGAAAATGGAGAGTTGAGCGCCTGCTATGAGCCCAGGGAAGACACGCTTTACGCGCATTCCCGAGAACGCCCACCCCAAGGCGATTCGATGCTGCTCCGTGAACCGCCCGCTGGCGAACGCCTCCCGGAGCTCCTTGACGCTTGGACGGTGCTCATGCGCCAAGCCCGCGCAGTCCTTCGCGATGACACGCCGCAAGGCGTCCAGCGGGTCCCTCCTTGCCGTCACGCCGTCAATCCGCTTTAGCTGCAGTCGATCAAACCGTGCAAGGGGCTCCAGCGGGCGACGCATGATTGGGTCGTCACAGGACACGCAGCCGTCGGGCAGTAAGCACTCCCGAACGACGCCCTCTGGCGGGATGTAGGGGATTTCCCAGTTCACATCACCCACGGCCCACGCCTCTGCGTTGTTTTCCATCGCGCCTCCTGGGCGTTCTGACCGCTTGCCCGGCGTCCAGCTTGCCTGCGGCGGGAATCAGGCTAAGGTCATTTGAGGCCACCGCATCGCCGACCCGTTTGGCAATCGCATCCAAGGAAACCTCCCAGGCCGGTTCGATGACCGGCCTAGTATCGCGCAAGTAGAGGTCTTCCGGTGTGTTTCCGAAGTTGTCCGCAATGCGATTGCGGTTTTCCGTCGACAAGGCATTTAGGATTCCACGCAAAATATTGGGGGCTTGCGCCGCGCAAACACAGATGTCATAGCAATCGCGAATCGGGATGGGCTCCCCCCCTGCGGACCATCCCCGCCTACTAGGCGTACGCCTCCTGGAGCACCTTATATGGCCCCGCTCGCCACCGGCGGACCAGCCGCACAGCCACCAAGCTCCGGCTGCCAGCCAACGGCAGACATACGACAACCCAAAACTACGGAGAAACCCCGAAACAGAGCGATCTAATTGTCAATTGAGAGTTGCTGGCTTGATGGGCCGCCAAATGCCGCTCCTCATGCATGGGTTATACTTCTGCGTTTGCTGGCTACGACGCCCTCCATGAGCGCACTTACCTATCCTTATGCAGAACATCCGGCGCCCGGCTCCACCTTGGAGGTGGCGGCGGGGGTGCGGTGGCTGACCATGCCGATGCCGGGCTCGCTTTCGCACATCAATCTCTATCTGCTTTTGGGCGATGACGGCTGGTGGGTGGTGGATACGGGTCTGGCCATTGCGGACACAGCCAAATGGTGGCGGCGCATCTTCGCCAACCAGTTGGACGGGCGCCCGGTGGTGGGGGTCATCTGCACCCACATGCACCCGGACCATGTGGGGCAGGCCAAGATGATCACCGATACGTTCCGCTGCCCCCTGTACATGACCCGGGCGGAGTACTACCAGGCCCGGGCGTTTTCCGCCAGCGGCGGCAGCCCCCATAGTTCCTGGCTAGGGGAGGCGTTCTACGAGCGCGCCGGCATGCCGCCGGCCTATATGACGGAGATGGCCAAGGTCTGGGGCAGACGCCGCGCCAGCGGCATGTCCATGCCGGAAATGCCCGCCGGCTATCACCGGCTGGAGCACGGCGACGTGCTGACCATCGGCCGCCACGACTGGCGCATCCTGGTGGGTTCCGGCCATTCCCCGGAGCATGCCTGCCTGTACTGCGCGGCGCTCAAGGTGTTGATTTCCGGAGACCAGATTCTGCCCGTCATCACCTCCAACGTCAGCGTCTTTCCCACGGAGCCGGACGCCAACCCGCTGAAGGTGTGGATGGAGTCCCACGACCGCTTCCTGAGCATCCCGGACGACACGCTGGTGCTGCCTGCCCACAATCTGCCCTTTCATGGGGTGCGCAAGCGCCTGCGAGACCTGATCAGCCACCATGAGGATCGCATGCTGGCCATCGAGGAGCATTGTACGGAGCCGGCCGTGGCCAAGGACCTTCTGCCCGTGCTCTTCGCCCGGAAACTGGACCCGCGTCAGATGATGATGGCCTTGGGCGAGGCCATCGCGCACCTGCATCTGCTGATGCACCGCAACCGCATCGAGCGCAGCCTGCATGAGGACGGCCGCTACCGCTTCGTCTCCATAGATCCAGATCTCCCCCGCCGCGCCCACCAAGGTGCCCACGATGCGCCGGACGACGGCCCCCTGATGGTGTGATGGCGCAGGGTCCTGCGATGACTGAGGCGACAGGGGGCGAACATGAGCGCTGAGGGCTCGGTTCGCGCCAAAGTCGCCCGCATCACCTACAACACCCTGCGCTGGGGGCGGGACCAGGTGCCGCCGGGCCTGCGCACCCTCATTGGCGTGCTGCTGATGATTGGCGGGGTGTTTGGCTTTCTGCCCATTTTGGGCTTTTGGATGTTCCCCTTGGGCTTGGCCTTCGTGGCGTTGGACTTCCCTCCGGCGCGGCGGCGTCTGGAGCGATGGATGGTTCAGCTGCGGGGGCGGACCGGCGCCTGACCAGCCAGCCCCGTCTCGTGGATGTTGGAGCCTTGGGTCGAGGACGAATTTCGGTCTTCCTTATCTAGCAGGCTAAGGAATTGCGCTCGACTGCCTTGCAGGCATATGCTACGGCCTATGTTCACAAGATGGGCGAGCAGCCATGGAGAATGCCAGAACAGTCAGGTTATTCCGCAACGGTCGGAACCAGGCGGTTCGCATTCCCAGAGCGTTCGAGATGCCGGGTGACAAGGCGGTCATCCGCAAGGACGGTGGCCGGTTGATTCTGGAACCCGCCGAACGCAAATCGTTGCTGGCGGTGCTCGCCGAGATGTCGCCAGCGCGAACGGGGATTCAATACATCGGGAGAGAACGCCGAATAAGATCGCTCAACATGGATCGGCGCCGGAGCCCTCTTTCCCGTCTTGGTGATGCCAGTCCAGGCACTCGGAGAGGTATGACCGCGCGCGCTCGGTGAGGCGACCGATTCCAAGCCGGCGCGCCAGTGTGCGTATCGGGTCGTCCGCTGCCGCTAGCTCGAGGCTGTGCCGGTCGATCACCGAAGCGATTTCCGTCCGCGAGACATGGGTGATCGAACGGCCCGCGAGTCCCCGAAATGGAGAGCGTTGGGCATGCGTCCCGGGAGACCAAGCGAAAGAGGTCGTAAATTCGGCATGGCACTCAACCGCTGCGAGATGTCGTTGCACACGCTCCTGAATGCGCTTTCCCGCGCGCTGCCAGCCGTGTTCCTGGGCGACGCGTCGTGTAAGTCGACGTACGGTGATGGGCCCCTCGGCTTGGACGATGCGCACGATGAAGTCACGCAGAACTTGCGCGTAATCCGGGTCGAAGAACCGCTCTGGATCCAGTGGCGGATCTTCTGCGGCGGAAGAACTCACGGGCTTAGGCGTCTCCCTGTCGCCAGCGTCGGCGTTGGCAAACCGGAGAGCGGCTCTTGGCGGGGATGGAGTGCGCATGGCGGTCGACGAGCCTGCGTAGGCGGCGGACTGCCAAGCCGCACTTGAAGGTTCCTTCGATTCGTTGGCTTCTTCGGCGGCGGGCTGTTCGACCGGAGTGCGAGCGAGCGAATGTGCGGGGGGAGGGGGAGTCGGTGTCTTGGCTTGCGGTTGTGGAGGGTCTGGTGTCTTCCTGACCTCGTTGAAAAGCTGCCGAAGTTGCCGGTCGATGCGCTCGATGACGGCTTGGTGATTCTTGAACCAATCTGTCGACCAGATGCGGAAGATGCGCCATCCCAACCCTTCGAGTACCGATTGGCGGACCTTGTCGCGGTCGCGCGCTGTTGCCGAGGAATGGTACCGGGCACCGTCGCATTCGATTCCGCAAAGGTAGTTGCCGGCCCGGTTGGGGTGCACGATGCCGAGGTCGATGCGAAACCCGGAAACGCCGATCTGTGTGCGCACGTCCCAGCCCTTGGCGCGCAGCGCCTGCGCGACCGCCTCCTCGAAAGGACTCCCAGCGGGTCTGAACGCTCCTTCCTCGCGGGCGGGCAACGCAATCGGCCCGCGCTCGGCGTAATCGAGGAACGCCTTGAGGTCGCGGACGCCTTCGGCGCGTGTTCGGTGGAGATCGATCTCTTCGGCCCGTATTGACGAGAAGATGTGAAGCTCCCGGCGGGCGCGGGTCACGGCCACGTTGAGACGCCGCTCGCCGCCGGAGTTGTTGAGCGGTCCGAAGTTCATGGTGAGCTTGCCGGCGGCATCCGGCCCAAACGTCACCGAGAAGAGCATGACATCGCGTTCGTCCCCTTGGATATTCTCGAGATTCTTGATGATCACGGGTTCTTCCCGGTCGTCGGAGAAGAACCACTCCAGCTTGGCGTTTTCGCGGCGGAGCGCATCCATGTGGTCAAGGATAAGCGACTGTTGTTCGGCGTTGAACGTAATGACGCCTAAGGTGAGTCGATCCGCTTCAGGGAGATCGAGCCAATTCGTCAGGCAACGCCGGGCCATCTCGGCGACAGCTTCGGCTTCCGCCGGGTTCACACGTCCCCCGTGACCCCGGGCGTAGGTTCCATCGACTTTGTGGAACTGGAGTGCCTCGCCGCCCGTGGTGGGCGCGGGGAAGGTAACCAGCCGTCCGCCGTAGTAGAAGCGATTGGAGAACGCGATCAGCGCTTCGTCCCGGCTTCGGTAGTGCCAGTCGAGGCGCCGCTCCGAGACGCCGGAGGCAGCCACTTCGTCGAGTATGGAAGGCATGTCCCGCTCGATTTCGGGCAGTTCGTCGTCTTCGTCGTCCGTCCGCCCGAAGAAATTGGTCGGCGGGAGTTGTTTCGGGTCGCCGACGACGATCGTCTGGCGTCCGCGCGCAATGGCGCCGATGGCGTCCCAAGTCGTGATTTGGGAGGCTTCGTCGAATATTACGGCATCGAATGCCGCCCGGCCCGCCGGCAGATACTGTGCTATGGAAAGGGGCGACATCAATACGCACGGCGCCAGCTTGCCGAACGAATCCTTCAGGTTCTCCAAGAGCCTGCGAACCGGCATGGATGGTCGCTTGAGGCCGAGTTGGTGGCGCAACGCACCCAGTTCCGACTTTCTCCGCACAGCATCCCTGGGCGGGAGGTCGTGGGCGATTCGGCGCATGATCTCGAGGGGCGCGAGGCTGGCGACCTTGTCGTCGAGTGTGCGGAATGTCTCGATGAGGTTTTCGTGATCCCAATGGGTGAAGCGCCGCAGTGCCGGGTGCGCGTCCATGGCCGGGGGCAACCACCAGGCGGCATAGGCCTGTTTGAACGCCTCCTCCGCTGAGCCTGGGAGCGACCCCTCGTCGAGCGCTTCGATGAGGGGAGTGAGTCCGGCCGCAATGGCTCGGTTGCTGGTCTCTGTCCACCTTGTCCAGTCGGCCAGACGCGCCTGCTCCTCAGAGACCGTCTCCAGGGCGGCATCGAATTCGGCGACACTCGCTTCGGGCGCATTTCTGCCACCGTTGGCGACGAATGTCCGTTCCCTGATCTCGACGGTTTCCTCGGTGGCGAGATAGCGGGCCAACGCGTCGCGCACCGCACTACCCGAGGCGAGTGTGAGTTGCTCGGTGGCGGATGCGTGGCGCACGGTATCCTCAAGGTCGGGCTGTAGCGCATCGAGCGCGGTTCGCAGGGCGATGGCTTGGCCTGCGGCCGTCGTGGCCCGTTCCGTGTCTCGCGATTCGCCGGCAACGGCCGTGCTTGCCAACGGGTTGGCATCGATGGCGGCCAGCCGATCCTGCATCTCGCGCAGTATGCCGAGGTCGACATCCGGATTCGCATCGCCTCGGTGGACGTAGGTCTGAAGTAACTTACGCACTTTGCGGCGCGCGAAGAAGGAAGCGGGCCAGAATTTGGCCTGGGCGTGACGCCAGTCGGAATCGAGTTCGTCGACCGGCATCCGTCGTACCGTCTTGAACGCATAGGACGCTGAGGCTTCGCATGCCGCTGCCTCCAGAGCAGACAGGTCCCGGGCAAGCGCGTCCGTATGCGCGGCAAGGCTTGGCAGCGGCAAAGCCGGGATCTCGGACAGATCGAGCGCATCGCTGGTGAGCCGCGGCGCCAACGCCTTGAGCCGCTGGCGACGATCAGCGGGAAGCGACGGATCGGCGGTAAGCCCAAGTTGGTCGGCGAGCGTACGCTCGGCGTATCGCAGATCGTCGAGGGCCGCACGCAAGCCATTCACGGCCTGGAGAATGTCAGCTTGCCATTGGAACGACCACTGCTCGTGAGCGATCAACGACAGCGGCGGCCCGGCGCTTGCGATGGCGTGTACGCGGGCGACCTCGCCCGCCAACTTCACGAGGGCGGGGTAGCTTGTGCGGTCGTGGGCGTCCTTGGAAGCAAAGGACAGCTTGAACGGCGGTGGCGCCGCGGCGACGCGGCCCAAGGCATCGAAAACGCTGAAGCCTTGGGAGCCCGGCTGATGCAAAGCGTCGACGTACTCGTTCAGTTGGTCGCGGGACAGTTGCAGTTCGTCGGTTACGGAATTCCAAGTGTCCTCGTCGCCTTGGGCAGCCCGTTCCCAGCCACGGCCGAGCTGGGCAATGACGGACTTGCGATCAGTCTTGTTCGAGTGAAGTTCCAAGACCGCGTCACCGAGGCCGGTGGCCACCAGCCGGCGATGCACGACATCGAGCGCGGCCGCCTTCTCGGCAACGAACAGCACGGTTTTCCCGTCGGCCAGGCATTGCGCGATCATGTTGGCGATGGTCTGGCTCTTGCCCGTGCCCGGCGGACCGACCAGCACGAAATCAGCGCCCTTGGCCGCCGTGATTACGGCGGCAAGTTGTGAGCTGTCAGCGGGCAGCGGGGTGAACAGCGTCCTTGGCGCGTGGCGATGGTCGATCTCGTCGCGGGCTAGGGGTTCGCCGCTGGGGCGGCTGTCCGAGTCCTCGTCCGGCCCGTCGATCAGGTGCCTGACCAGCCTGCTTTCCCGAAGCTTATCGGAACGGTCGACGAGATCCTTCCACATTAGGTACTTGGAGAAGGAGAACGTGGAGAGCGCGAGATCCTCGACGACCTCGAAGCCTGCCACGTCACGGACCTTGCGGCGAACGGTTTCCAGGATCAGCGGAACGTCGATGCCGCTGGCGTCTCTTTTGAGGTCGCCTTCGAGTTCCGGGATCAGGATATCGAAATCGCGCTTCAGGAATTCGATCAGCGTGAAATTGATGCAAACATCGTCCTCGTGATGTGAAATCCAGAAAGGAGACTGTGCCGAACGGCGCTTCAGCCTGACTGGTATGAGCAGGATGGGCGCCCGATAGCTGCGGGTGTCACCCTCCTTCTTCTTCCATCGCAGAAAGCCGGCGGCGAGAAAGAGGGTGTTCGTACCGCCCTCCTGGAGATCGCTGTTGGCCCGGCGGTACAGGGTCAGAAACCGGTTGTTCATCTCCTTCCCGGGGAGTGGGACCGCGAGCTGACGGCGCTCAAAAGCATCGTGCGCGACTTGTTCCTCGATGCGGCGCACTTCCTCTGCCGACAGCGATCGCTCCCCGATCGGATCCTCGTCGTCGAGCGACAGTCCCTGGAAACGCTTGCGTGCCGCGAGCGCATCTTCGAGGGCCGCCACGTCCGCACAGCGGAAGGGTACGGTCTGCTTGCTGTCGCGGAAGTTGAGCAGACGGTTTCTGAGCGAGAGATCGAGAAGCTTGCGCTGCCAGCGCTCAATGCGTCCTTTGGGTGTCTGTGGCGCATCTTCGCGCACTTCGTCCGGCAACAGTCCGAAATCCGGGGCTGGAGGCAGTGCGGCTGACACGATCTGATCGCCGGGGTGTGGATTCCCGGCGTCCGCCGCGGCATGGGTTGCGAGGGGGCGTATGCGGGCGGCGCGAGAACGGGCGATGTCGACCGCCATAACGAACTCGGAGTCGCGATGCTCGGCGAGGCGCCGCCGGCCCTCGTCCTCGGCTTGCTGAAAGCCGACGGCGGGACGCTTGGTCAGCATCGTCGTCTCAATGGGGATTAGCTCATGGGCCTGCACGGCCTTGCGAATGGCGACGACGTCCGGTTCCGTCACATGGCCAAAGTCGCGCTGCTGGACCCAGACGCCGAGCCATGCGTGGTTTTGCGCGAAGAGGACCGCGGGGTTAAGGCCGGCGGCTTCAAGGGCAGCGGCCAGGAAGAGCGTCAGGTCGAGGCAGGTGGCCAACCCCTCCTTGGCGATGCGCGCGGGACCACGGATCTTCTGGCCCTCGGCTTCGAAGGACGCTGGCGGTTCCGCGTAGGTCAGTCCGATGCCGGTCGCGGCGGACCAGATCGCCGCCGCGATCATGTAGGCCCGGCGCGGGTCGCCGGACTGGTAACCGTCGAGCGATCCGTTGTGGCCCGAAGCCTCGAGCAATCGTGCGGCATTCTTAAGCAGGCTCGCCACGGCGGGCTCGTTGGGGGAAACGAACGCCGCGAGGACCTGGGCCATGTCGGTGAGGCCGCCCCATTGGTCGCGTGGGAGCAGATCAATCCGTCGCCGCTCGACAGTGGCCCCGATGCCATCGGTTTCAATACGGAATTCCAGCTCGCCGAGTTCCGCCTCGTTCAAGCCCGAAAGGCGTCCGACGTCGATGTCCACAACGGTGCTGGAGATTTCTTGCTCGGATCCCGGCGCGACCCTGTCCAGAATCCAACTCGTCTCCCGAACGATTGGCGGAGCAGCTCTCAAGGTGACGCGTACGTCAACGGCCGGTTTGTCGGTCTCGTTGCGCACGGCTAGGCGCCGGATGATGGCGACATCGTTCTGCGCGCAAGCGAAATTGACCCGCCCCAAGGTGTCGCAGGCGAGGGACAGACTGCCTGACGAGTTTATGGTTACTGGTTCCGGCGGCACCGCCTGGGAGTGCATCTGATCGCCAAGGGTGTCGAGATGCCTGTCTGCCATCGCTTTCGCTTTGCGCCCGCAAAGCGGCACAGGAAGCCACACGGCGACGCAACCGTCAACACCAGCCAAAGCAAATCGCAATTCTCATTTTGGCTGATCGTATGGTCCGTTGCGGTTCTCCGGGGGTTGTGGGCGTTGGCGGCGAGCGTCCGGCCCTCTAGGGAACCTCTGAACAAGTCGCGTTCGCCCAGCGCCCCGCTTTCAGCAGCGGGGGATGGCGTTGCGGCCATGGGAGGGCAACCCGCAGAGCAGAGGGCATTCCACGGTCCGCCCGCCGCGGGGCGCCCTTCGGGAGGGCCTAAAGGGCGCGCTGGCGGTGTTGCGGCTCATTGTGTGGTGCCTGCCACACGGCTTCGCCGCGCCTTGCCATC
>CAYGBY010000026.1:0-27867 GCA_964348115.1 uncultured Pseudomonadales bacterium | reverse complement strand
CGTCACGCCCTTTAGGCTCCTCTGGGCTTCCGGGACTTGTTCAGAGGTTCCCTAGTGAACCAACACTGAATTATCATTGCGCCGCCAGCCGCAACCAGGAGAGTTCAACACCCCATGCGTAATCCCATTCTGAGCCGTTTTTTGGCCCTGTTCATGTCTGGCGCCGCCGTAGTCGGCCCTGCCGCGGCGGAGCTGGCGGAAGGCCCCGTCGTGCGCTTGGCCACCAGCGCTGGAGACATCGATATCCAACTGGCGCCGGCGCAGGCGCCGCGCACCGTGGACAACTTCCTGCGGCTGGTGGATGACGGCTTCTACGATGGCTTGGTCTTTCACCGGGTGGTGGCCGGCTTCGTCGTTCAGGCTGGCGGCTATGACGCCCAACTCAATCACCGCCCGGCGCCGGGCACGGTGATGAACGAGTCCGACAATGGGCTGGCCAACCGGCGGGGCTCCGTGGCCATGGCCCGCCGCAGCGATCCAGATTCCGCCGAGGCCCAGTTTTACATCAATGTGCAGGACAATCCCAATCTGGACGCCCAGCCAGGCCGTCCGGGCTACACGGTGTTCGGCCAGGTGATTGCGGGCATGGAGGCGGTGACGGACATAGAGCTCAGCGATACGGAGATGAAAAACGGCATGGCGGGAGTGCCCGTGCAGCCCATCGTCATCGAAGAGGCCAAACGCATCCTTGGCGGTGGCGGTTAGGGAACCTCTGAACAAGTCCCGGAAGCCCAGAGGGGCCTAAAGGGCGTGATGGCAAGGCGCGGCGAAGCCGTGTGGCTTGCCGCCCACACAATTAGCCGCAACGCCGTCTCCCCCAGCAAACAGCGGGGCGCTGGGCGAACGCGACTTGTTCAGAGGTTCTAGGGGTCTTCGTGCCGGCGTACGGCGCGAAAGCGCCTAGGCGTTCGTTGCCGGCGCTGGCTGACATTCCGCAAACCAGGCGGCTGTTTGAGCGAGCCCCTGGTCGAGGTCGACTGCAGGCTGGTAGCGCAATTCGGCTTGAGCTTGGGAGATGTCCGCCAATGTGTGCCGCACATCGCCTGCACGGGCTTGGCGGCGCTGCAGCGGCAAAGATCTGCCGGCGATGCGCTCCAATGCGTCGCGCAGCTCCTGCAGTGAATAGGCGCGTCCTTGTCCGATGTTCAGCGTCTCGCCGGCGAAACCCTGGGGCCTAGTGGCGGCGGCGATGTTGGCCTGCACCACATTGTCTATGTAGCAGAAGTCCCGGCTTTGGGCGCCATCCCCTTCCAGATAGGGCTGATAGGCCGGCTCTACGTACAGGTGATGCAGCCAGGCCGGCACCACCGTGGAATAGGCGCCGCCGAAACGCCCGCCGGGACCGAACACGTTGAAGTAGCGCAGGCTGACCACATCCAAGCCGTACAGTCGGTGAAATAGCGCACACCAGGCTTCGCCCTGCAGCTTCGCCAGCGCGTACGGTGATTGCGGGTCACAGGGATGGGACTCCGGCGTGGGCAGCGCCTCCGCGGCGCCGTAAACCGAACTGCTGCTGGCGAACACCAGCCTTGTGCGGTCCGCCAGTTGCGCAGCCAGCAAGGCGTTGAGCACGGCGATGGTGCCCATCAGGTTCGGTTTGGCGCTTTCCAAGGGATGGCTCACGGAGTAGCCCACCCTAGGCGCTGCGGCCAAGTGAATGACCGCCTGCGGGCGCACCTTGCGCAACAGGCTGGTTAGCCAGTCCATATCCGTCACGCAATGAACATGGCAGGCAGCGCCCGGCGGCGCGTCCTCCGCCCGCCCGGACGACAGGTCATCCACGCCGATGACATCCTCCCCCAAGGCGGCGAGCCCCCTGCAGGTATGATGTCCGATAAAGCCGTTGCTTCCCGTTACAACGACCGTCATGCGCCTTCCCCTAGCATGGCCGAAACATCGCCGGCGCATCCTTTAGGCCCTCCCGAAGGGCGCCCCGCGGCGTACGGACTGTGGAATCCCCGCTGCGCCGCGGCTTGTCGTCCCATGGCCGGAACGGCATCTCCGGCTGCTGAGAGCGGGGCGCTGGGCGAACGCGACTTGTTCAGAGGTTCCTTAACGCTGATTCCCGGATACGGCGATGTCTGGCAAGCTGTCCGAAGGGCAGGCCCGCCGTGGCTAAGCGGTGAAGTCAAGAAGTTTTCCCAGAATGAAAGCCGCATAACATAGCATAGGAATGCAAAGCTGCGCCCGTCGCAACAAAGGACGCCAGAAACTCTCATTATGGCTTCCAGCCCCTCCATAGGAAGGGTTTGCCGGTCGCTTTGGTTCGCTTCTAAATTTGCACGCCCTGTCCTGGCAGTTCGCCCGCCCGTTTCAAGTGAGGCCGGCCACCACGTCCAGGGCGGCGCCCAGGCTCTTCACGCCATGCACCGCCATGCCTTTGATGACGCCCCGGGGGCGGTTGGCGTAGGGAATGATGGCCGTTTTGAAGCCGTGCTTGCGCGCTTCCTGCAGGCGTTCCTGACCGTTGGGTACCGGACGCACCTCGCCGGTGAGGCCCAATTCGCCGAAAACGATGAGCTCCCTAGGCAGGGGACGACTGCGCAGGGAGGACAGCACGGCCAGCAGCAAGGCCAGATCGCCGCTGGTTTCGCTGATGCGCACCCCACCCACCACGTTGGCGAAGACATCCTGATCGGTCAGGATGACGCCGCAGTGGCGCTGCAGCACGGCCAGATGCATGGCTAGGCGCTGCTGGTCCAGTCCCACGGCCACCCGCCGGGGGTAGCCGCCCTGCGCTTCGTTCACCAGGGCCTGCAGCTCCACCAGTATGGGGCGGGTGCCCTCCCAAACCACTGTGGCCACGCTGCCGGGCGCTTCCAGTTCGCCGCGCTGCAGGAAGATGGCGGATGGGTTGGCCACCTCGCGCAGACCTTGGCCGGTCATGGCGAATACGCCCAGCTCGTTGACCGGGCCGAAGCGGTTTTTGTGGCTGCGCAGGGTGCGGTAGCGGCTGCCGGCGGGGCTGTCCAGCATTAGGGAGGCGTCTATCATATGCTCCAGCACCTTGGGGCCGGCCAGATTGCCCTCCTTGGTGACATGGCCCACCAGAACCACCACGATGCCTGTGGACTTGGCCAACCGGACGAAATAGGCGGCTGTCTCGCGCACTTGGGCCACACTGCCCGGGGCGCCGTCCACGCCATCGAGCTGCAGCACCTGCACGGAATCGAGCACCACCAGCTGCGGCTTGCGGTCTTCCATGAGTTCGGCGATGGTTTCGGCGCGGGTCAGGGCGGCGGCGGTGAGGCTGTCGAGTTCCAGGCCTAGCCGCTTGGCGCGCAGGGCGAGCTGCTGCAGGGACTCCTCGCCAGAGACGTACAGGGCGGAGGCGCGTGCGTTGATGGCGGCGCACACTTGCAGCAACAGAGTGCTCTTGCCAGCCCCCGGATCGCCGCCGATGAGCACCGCCGCGCCGGGCACCAGTCCGCCGCCCAACACCCGGTCCAGTTCAGCAAAGCCGGTGAGCAGGCGCTGGTCCGACTCCGCCGGCACTTTGGAGAGCTGCGTAGCCCGGGCTTGGGCCGCGTTAAAGCCCGGCTGTCCAGACGCTGACGGCGCTTTGGCCACCTGCAGACGGGAGAGGCTGTTCCACTCTCCGCAGGCGCCGCACTTGCCCTGCCACTGCAAGTGTTCCGCTCCGCAGTGGGAGCAGACGTAAACGGTTTGCGGCTTTGCCACCTTAGTCAATAAGGGGCCTGTTCTTCGTATTGCTCGAAGCGATCCGGCGCCAGTTCCTCGAACTTGGTCAGATGGCCCAGGAAGCTTAGCCGCACCCGCCCGGTGACCCCGTTGCGCTGCTTGCCGATGTTGATTTCCGCCACGCCCTTGTCAGAGGATTCCTCGTTGTAGACCTCGTCGCGGTAGATGAACAAGATGAGGTCGGCATCCTGCTCGATGGCGCCGGAATCCCGCAGGTCCGCCATCATGGGGCGCTTGTCAGCCCGTTTCTCCACCTCCCGGTTGAGCTGGGACAGGGCGATGACCGGGCAGCGCATCTCCTTGGCCAGGGCCTTCATGGAGCGGGAGATCTCGGAAATCTCGTTGGTGCGGTTCTCCGGGCGTCCAGCAACGCGCATGAGCTGCAGATAGTCCACCACGATCAGGCCAACGCCGCCGGCCTCCCGGGCCATGCGCCTGGTGCGGGTGCGCAGTTCCCCCGGGGTCAGGGCCGGGGTGTCGTCGATGTACAGGGGCTTGTCCTTTAGGCCCGCCACAGCGGAGGCGAACCTGGACCAGTCTATGGTCTCCAGGCTGCCCGTGTGCATCTTGCTCTGGTCGATGCGGGCAAGGGACGAGAGCAGGCGCATCACCAGCTGCTCTGCGGCCATTTCCAGGCTGAACACCAAGGTGGGCGTGTCGCAGCCCATGATGGCGTGCTCCACCACGTTCAACGCCAGCGCGGTCTTGCCCATGGAGGGACGGCCGGCGATGACGATGAGGTCCGAGTCCTTGAAGCCAGTGGTTTTCTTGTCCAGATCTGCGAAGCCGCTGGGCAGGCCGGGCAATTGGCCGTCGTGCTCATGCAGTTTCCGCAGTTGGTCCCCGGCGGCGTCAAGCATGGGCGTGACCGGGCGCGGGCCCTCGTGCGCGATGCGCCGCTCCGCAATGGCGTAGACCTCCTGTTCCGCCAAGTCCACAAGTTCGTCGCTGCTGCGGCCTTCCGTTGCGAATGCAGCTTCCGCAATTTTTTGGCCGGCGCTGATCAGTTGGCGCAAGGTGGAGCGTTCCCGCACGATGCGGGCGTAGGCGGCGGCGTTGCGGGCGCCGGGGGTGCTGTCCAGCAGATCCGCCAGGTAGGCGGTGCCGCCGATGCGGTCCAATTGGCTGTTGGCCGACAGGGCGTCGACCAGCGTGGTGGCGTCTATAGGTTGGTTGTCCCGCCATAGAGCGCCCATAGCCTCGAACAATATGCGGTGCTCCAGGCGGTAGAAGTCCCCGGCCTTGATGATGTCCGCCACGTCCATCCAGGCATCGTTGTTCAGCATCAGGCCGCCCAAAACGGATTGCTCCGCCTCGATGGAGTGGGGCGGCACTTTAAGGGCGTGGGTGTCCGCTGGTTCGTTTGCGAAAGCTGGTTCCGGCACAGTGCTTGCGCAGCTAGGTTGGCAGGCGATTAATTGTGGGGTTTTGGCGCTGGCTTGTATAGCAAAACTTCCGGCGATTGGGCGAAAATAGGCGCCGACCAAGGGAGCAGGAGATTCACGTGGCCCATTCCGAATCGCGCCACGGCATGTGGTCCAGCCGTTGGCTGTTTGTGCTGGCGGCGGCTGGCTCCGCCGTGGGTTTGGGGAATATCTGGAAGTTCCCCTACATCGCCGGGGAAAACGGCGGCGGCGCCTTTGTGCTGGTTTACCTAGTGTGCATCGCCCTGGTGGGCATTCCCATAATGATGGCGGAGGTGCTCATCGGCCGGGAAGGGCGGCAAAGCCCCGTAAACACTCTGCGCACACTCACCCAACAGCACCATCGCCGTCCGGCTTGGGTGCTGATTGGCTGGATGGGGCTGCTGGCCGGCTTTCTCATCCTGTCCTACTATGCGGTGATTGCCGGCTGGGCGGTCAAATACATATTCAGCATGGCGGGCGGCGGCTTCAGCGGCGCCTCGGGGGCGGACGCCACGGCCGCCTTCAATGATTTCCTGGCCAGTCCCTTGGAGATGCTGTTCTGGCACACCCTGTTCATGGTGGGGGTGGTGGTCATCATCAGCCGCGGCGTGGTGGCCGGCCTGGAGACCGCCATCCGCTGGTTCATGCCGTTGCTGTTCGTCCTGCTGGTGGTCCGGCTTGGCTACGGCGGCGGCTCGGGGGTGTTCGCTGAGGGTTTCGACTTCATGTTCCGCTTCGAGTGGCAATCCATCACCGGCGAAGCGGTTTTCCACGCCTTGGGACAGGCGTTCTTCACCCTGAGCTTGGGCATGGGCGCGATCATGGCCTATGGGGCCTATGTGCCCAGTTCCGCATCCATCACCAGCACGGTGGCCACCATCGCCGTTTTGGATACCGTGGTTGCGGTGGCCGCCGGGCTCGCCATCTTTCCCATCGTATTCGCCAATGGCCTGGAGCCGGGCCAAGGGCCGGGGCTGATGTTCGTCACCGTGCCCCTGGCCTTCGGGCAGTTGCCCTTGGGCGCGCTGTTCGGCGCCATCTTCTTCATCTTGGTGAGTTTTGCGGCCATCACGTCCGCCATTTCCTTGACCGAGCCGGCGTTGGCCTACCTTGTGGAGGAGTACAACGCCAAAAGGTCCCGGGTGGCGGTCACCCTGGGCGCCGCCTGCTGGGTGCTGGGCATTGGCACGGTGCTGTCCTTTAACGAGTGGTCCGATCTGCACGTGGCCGGGGGCATGACCATCTTCGATTTTGTGGACTATGTTTCCCAAAACGTCATGTTGCCCTTGGGCGGGCTGTTTATCGCCCTGTTCGCCGCCTTCGCCTTGCCGAAGACCGTGCTGCGCAACCAACTGGGCCTGAAGGGCGCCGGCGGGGAGCTGTCCTGGACGCTGCTGGCTGGGGTTGTGGCGCCCTTGGGGGTGCTGATGGTGTTCCTGGTGGCCGTCATCGGCTTGGACAATGTCCGCGCTTGGTTCTCTTAGCGCGCGCCTGTGCATAGCGGACGGGGCGCACAGGGCGGCATATGGCCGCTTGCAGGTGTGAGACGGCGTTCCAGCCACCGGCTTTCCGCAACGCCTGCCAGCAGCCGATGAAGATCCTGCGGCGCACGGCGCTGTTGCCCTACAGCGCCGAGGAGGTCTATGGCATCGTCAACGATGTGGCCCGCTACCCGGAGTTCCTGCCTTGGTGCAAGGGCGCAACCGTGCTGGAGCGGGCGCCGGAGAGAATGGTGGCCACACTGACTGTGGAGGCCAGAGGCTTAAAGGAGCGCATCACCACCAGCAATGCGTTGACCCCGGGAGAGCGCATCGAGTTGCGCCTGATGGACGGCCCATTCAGTCGTTTCGAGGGGCAATGGCGTTTTTCTCCAGTAGGCGAAAAACAAGGCTGCCGCGTCGGCCTGCAGGTGCGCTTCGCCTTTCGCGGCGCCATGCGCCTGCTCCATCTTGCGCAGGCGGGCCACTTCAACAGCATGGCGGACGCCGTCATGGACGCCTTCTGCCGCCGCGCCCATGCTCTGCTTGCAACCGATGCGTAGGGAGTTCGCGGCCTCGCCGCCGCGCCGCGCCCCATCGTCGTGGCCGCGCCCCCACAACCCCTGTTGCCGTGCAAACGGGACGGCGTATGGGATGTCGCTCTTTCGATGCATGAGAACTTGGTCCCGCAACCCTTGTTGCCGGGCAAACAGGATGGCGCCGCGTCCAGGCTGATGCGCGTTGCAGTGGTCTATGCGGATGCGGAGCGGCAGCCCTTGGCGTCCCTTGAGGTCAGGCCGGGCGCCACCGTGGCGGAGGCGCTGCAAGCCGCGGCCAAGCTGCCGGAATTCGCCGGTTTGCGGTTGCTGGCCATGCCGGTGGGTCTGTACGGCGAGCTGGTGGCGCTCGAACAGGTGCTTGAGGAAGGCGACCGTGTGGAGCTCTACCGCCCCTTGGCGATGGATCCTAGGGAGGCGCGGCGGCGCAGAGCATCAACCGGCCGTTGATATCCGCCCCTAGTTTTCTGTTACTTCCCCCGGGGAAGCCTGCCCGTCCTCTGCGTCCCCTGCATCCGCTACGCTGCTAGGCGCATAGTCCCCGGTGAAGGACGCCAGCCGCCCGTCCACAAAGTACAGGCTGATGCGCTTCTGGTCTTCATAGTAGCCGGGCACGTCGATGGTGTAGATGTAGTCCCAGCGGTCCTCGTTAAAGGTGTTGCGCACGATGGGCGCTCCCATGACAAAGGCCACCTGGTCCCGGGTCATGCCGGGCTTCAGCCGATCGATCATTTCCTGGGTTATCACGTTGCCCTGCTGCACCGTCACCCGATGCACCCGCGGCATCTTCAAGCTGAATTT
Organism: uncultured Pseudomonadales bacterium; assembly: GCA_964348115.1. Taxonomy (GTDB): domain Bacteria; phylum Pseudomonadota; class Gammaproteobacteria; order Pseudomonadales; family Azotimanducaceae; genus Azophilus. Next base: position 19,923 of record CAYGBY010000026.1, on the reverse strand, counting down.
CGGCATCTTGGGCATGCTGCAGGCCACCAACAGCGCCCCCATCGCCAGTAGCCAGACAATCCGTATTTTCATGGGTCCAGACGGGCTCCAACGGCAAACTGGCGGCATGTTAACGGGAACTGGGGCGGGAACAAAGGCATTGTTCCGGCGGATGGACGGTGAATGCCCCGCACGTGCGGATCGCGGTTAATCAGTTGGGAGTGGATCGTTGCAATGCGTCCCGTCCCCCGCATCCAGCAGGGTTCGGGCGTAGGCTCGGCTTTGCTCCGTCACGTCCGCGCCGGCCAACATGCGGGCAAGCTCCTCGGTGCGGGCGTTCTTGGTGACGGTGCGCAGGTGCGGGTCCTGTGCGGCGTCCTTCTCCACCACTAGGTGGCTGTTGCCCAAGGCGGCCACCTGGGGAGCGTGCGTGACGCATAGGACTTGGGTGCTCTGGCTTAGGATGCGCAGCAGGCGGCCGATGGTGTCTGCGGTGGTGCCGCCCACGCCCACATCGGCTTCGTCGAGCACCAGGCAGGGAAGCTGCGCCTTGCGGGCGGCCACCACGCAGATGGCTAGGCTGATGCGGGCGCGTTCGCCCCCGGACGCTATGTTGGCCAAGCTGCCGGCGGGGTAGTTGGGGTTGGTGGTGATGTGAAACTCCACCGTCTCCAGGCCCCGCTCGGAGTCGGCCTTCGCGAAGTGGATGTGCAGGGCGCCGCCCTTGATGCCCAAGCTGTTGATTTGGGCGCCCACTTCGGCGGCGAACTGCACGGCTGCGGCGCGACGCAGTTCGCTCACCTTTGCGGCGATGGTCTGGAAAGTGCGCCTGTGCTGTTCCGCTTCGTCTTCAAGGGCCTGCAGCGCACTGCGTTTGGCCTCTAGGCCTTGGCGCTGCCGCTGCAGAGCCTCGGCGTGGCGCCATAGCTGGTCCGGCGGGCAGCGGTGCTTGCGGGCAAGCTCGTGAACCAGATCCAAGCGCTGGGATAGCTGGGCTAGGTGCGCCGGGTCCGGATCGAAAGAGCGCAGGTAGCTGCGCAGGTCCTGCACCGCATCATCGGCCAGCGCCAGGACAGCGGTGAGGGTCTCCTTGGCGTTGGCCAAGCTGGTGTGATCGTCGTCCAGGGCGCCCAGTTCGCGCGCCACCTGGCGCATGTCCGTCAGATCCGACAGGCGCTCGACAGCGTTGGACACCGCTTCCTGGATGCTCTGCGCTTGCGAAAGGCGGCGAAATTCCCCGCGCAGGGCGTCGAACTCCCCTTCCGCCAAGTTCAGGGCGTTCAGTTCCTGCAGCTGGTAGCCCAGCAGTTCCGCCCGCTCCTCCCCATGGGCCAACTCCGCCTGCAATGTCGCCAAGGATTCCTGCGCTTGCCGCCAAGCGCGATGGGCGGCGGCCATGCCTTGGCGGTGCGCTGCGGCTAGGCTGTAGGCGTCCAGGAGGTCCAGCTGCACTTCACGCCGGGCCAGGCGTTGGTTCTCGTCCTGCCCGTGGATGTCCACCAGCCCTTCGGTGAGGCGCCGCATCACCTGCAGGGTCACCGGGACGCCGTTGACGAAGGCTTGGGAGCGGCCGTCCTGCCGCAGCACCCGGCGGCATAGGCAGCGCTGCGGCGCGTCATCGTCGGCAAGCGCCTGGGCCTGCATGGCCTTGAGCGCATCCGCGTTGTCGCCAAGGTCGAACTCCGCCGTCACCTCGGCGCGTGAAGCGCCCGGACGAATCAGATCCGTGCTGGCGCGCTTTCCCAGCACCAGGGCCAGGGCGTTCATCAGGATGGACTTGCCTGCGCCGGATTCGCCGGTCACCACGGTGAGGCCGCGGTCAAGGTCGACGTTCAGCGAGCGCACCAAGGCGAAGTTGCGGATGGTCAGGTGTTTGAGCATCCTATTGACGTTGCCGAAAAAGGGCAATATTACTTGAGGCAGGCGCTTTCCGGCAGCAGGCGATGAAGGGAATCGACAAGGTGGGCGACCGCGCTGAGCGGATTTTCAAGCTGTTGGTGGAATCCTACATTCACGACGGCAGGCCGGTGCCCTCCAAGGCGCTTGCCGGGCAGCCAAGCGTTGCGGTCAGCGCCGCCACCGTGCGCAACATCATGGCGCAGCTGGAAAGCCGCGGACTGGTGAAATCTCCCCACACCTCCGCGGGCAAGGTGCCCACCAGCCAAGGCTTGCGCTTCTTTGTGGACAGCCTTTTGTCTGTGGAGCCCTTGGATGAAGATGGCCGTCGTGCGCTGCAGGGGCAGTTGAACCCGGATCTGGCCCCCAGCGAACTGGCCGAGTCCGCCTCCCAGCTGCTTTCCCGCATCACGGAGATGGCCTGCGTGGTCACCCTGCCGCGTCGCGATCAGTCCGCCCTGCGCCATCTTGAGTTCCTCAGCCTGGATGGGGACAGGTTGCTGGTTATTTTGGTGTTCAACGATCGCGAGGTGCAGAACCGCGTCATCCACACGGAGCGCCGCTATGAGGAGGTCGACTTGGTGCAGGCCGCCAACTACATCAACCAGGAGTTCGGCGGGCTGTCCCTGCAGGAGGTGCGGGACGGGCTTATCGCCTCCATGCAGCGCGACAAGGATCGCATGGACGCCCTGCTGCAGGCGGCGTTGGACCTGGCCTCCAGGGCCATCTCCACAGAGCCCGCCCCGGAGCGCGGCTTTGTGGTGGCTGGGGAGTCCAACTTGCTGGACATCAGTGAGGATACGGACAAGGTGCGCAGCCTGTTCGAGGCGTTCACGGAGAAAGGCACCATCCTGCATCTGCTGGATCGCTGTCTGAATACGGAGGGCATCCAACTGTTCATCGGCGAGGAATCCGGCTACAACGTGCTGGATGAAATGAGCCTGGTCTCCTCCTCCTACTCCGTCAACGGCCGCATCGCCGGCGTGCTGGGCGTGGTGGGCCCCACGCGCATGGCCTACCAAAGGGTCATCCCCGTCGTCGACCTGACCGCCCATCTGCTGGGCGACGCCCTGCAGCATCCCTGAGCGCCGGCACCGCCCCGCCTTGGCGGTTGGGGCCGGCGCCGGCAAGAAAGAAGATGGCGAGGACCCGCTTCGCGCCCCGCCGTGGAAGTTCCTGCATGGGCGCCTGGATCAGGGGATGATGACGACATGGCTGACTCTTCCGGTGCCCGCGTGGAAGTTCGTGAATGGGCGTCTGGATCAAGGGATGGTCGGAAATGTCAAAGCTGGCCGCGTGGGATGGATCTGATCGGAAGGATGCTTGGGTTGAATATTCCCGCGTCGGCCCCATTGTCTGTGCTGGCAAATTGGGAAGCATTGCAGCATGGCGGAAAAGGCCTCACAGACGCCGGGCGCGGGCCAAGCGGAAGTTTTAGACGATGCGGCTGCGGGCGCAGCCCAGGGCAATGTGTCCGCAGGCGCGGAAACCGCCGCGGACAGCCCCCCGGAGGACCTCGAATCCCTGAAGGCCGCCTTGGCGGCGGCGCAGCAGGAGGCGGCTGCTGCAAAGGATGCCCGCCTGCGCGCCCAGGCGGAAGTGGAGAACATTCGCCGGCGCGCCAGCCGGGACGTGCAGAACGCCCACAAGTTCGCCCTGGAGCGCTTTGCCGCGGACCTGCTGCCGGTGCTCGACGGTCTGGAGAAGTCCGCCGAAAGCGCCGTCGCGCAGGACAGCAAGGCCATAGCGGATGGCGTAGCCCTGCTTCTGAAGCTGTTCCTGGATACCCTGGGCAGGCACCAGATAGAGCAGGTGGACCCCTTGGGCGCTCCTTTCGATCCCGCTCAATCCGAAGCCATGGCCATGGTGGAGCATCCGCATGCAGAGCCGAACAGCGTTGTGGAGGTGATGCAAAAGGGCTATCTGCTGAACGGCCGTCTGGTGCGCGCCGCCAAAGTCATCGTCGCCAAGGCGCCGGCGGCTGCAGGGGATTGACCGGCGCATTGAAATGCGCCAATGCGCCCCCAACTATGGGCAGACAGGCAACTAACTGAATTTGGAGCACAAGCAAATGGGCAAGATCATCGGCATAGACCTTGGCACCACCAACTCCTGCGTGGCGGTGCTGGAGGGCGGGGACCCCAAGGTCATCGAAAACTCGGAAGGGGACCGCACCACCCCGTCCATCATTGCCTACACGGATGATGGGGAGATCCTGGTCGGCCAGAACGCCAAGCGGCAGGCGGTCACCAACCCCAGCAAAACCCTGTTCGCCGTGAAGCGCCTCATCGGCCGCAAGTTCAAGGACGAGGTGGTGCAGAAGGACATCAAGATGGTCCCCTACCAGATCACCGCCGCCAAGAACGGCGATGCCTGGATCAGCGTCAGGGGCGAAAAGCTGGCGCCGCCGCAGGTTTCCGCCGAAGTGCTTAAGAAAATGAAGAAGACGGCGGAGGAATACCTTGGCGAAGCCGTCACCGAGGCGGTGATCACCGTGCCGGCCTATTTCAACGACTCCCAGCGCCAAGCCACCAAGGACGCCGGGCGCATCGCCGGCCTGGACGTGAAGCGCATCATCAACGAGCCCACCGCCGCGGCGCTCGCCTACGGGCTGGACAAGAAGCGCGGCGACGCCAAGATTGCCGTATATGACTTGGGCGGCGGCACCTTCGACATCTCCATCATCGAAATCGCGGAGATCGACGGGGAGCATCAGTTCGAAGTGCTGTCCACCAACGGGGACACCTTCCTGGGCGGCGAGGACTTCGACCTCACCATCATCGACTACCTGGCCGATGAGTTCAAAAAAGAGAACAGCATAGACCTGCACAAGGATCCCTTGGCTCTGCAGCGCCTCAAGGAGGCAGCGGAGAAGGCCAAGATCGAGCTCTCCAACAGCCAGCAAACCGAGATCAACCTGCCCTACATCACCGCCGACAACACTGGCCCCAAGCATCTGGTGCTCAAGCTGTCCCGGGCCAAGCTGGAGTCCTTGGTGGAGGAGCTGGTTGTGCGCACCATCGGCCCCTGCCGCACCGCCGTCAAGGACGCCGGCCTTGGCGTCGCCGACATTGATGACGTCATCCTGGTGGGGGGGCAGACGCGCATGCCCTTGGTGCAGGAAAAGGTCAAGGCGTTCTTCAACAAGGAGGCGCGCAGGGACGTCAACCCGGACGAGGCTGTGGCCATGGGCGCCGCCATCCAGGCCGCCGTGCTGTCCGGGGATGTCAAGGACGTGCTGCTGCTGGACGTAACCCCGCTGTCCCTGGGCATCGAAACCCTGGGCCAGGTGATGAGCGTGCTCATCGAGAAGAACACCACCATCCCCACCAAGAAGACCCAGGTGTTCTCCACCGCGGACGACAACCAAACCGCAGTGACCATCCATGTGCTGCAGGGGGAGCGCAAGCGGGCGGCGCAGAACAAGTCCCTGGGCCGCTTCGATCTGACGGACATCCCCCCGGCGCCACGCGGAATGCCGCAAATTGAAGTCAGCTTTGACATAGACGCCAACGGCATCCTCAATGTCTCCGCCAAGGACAAGGCCACCGGCAAGGAGCAGTCCATCGTCATCAAGGCGTCCAGCGGCCTGTCTGATGAGGAGATCGCGCAGATGGTGCAGGACGCGGAGGCCCATGCCGCGGAGGATGAGAAGTTCGCCGAGATGGTGAACCTGCGCAACCAGGCGGATGGGTTGGTTCATGCTTCCCGCAAGGCGGTGAAGGATGCTGGCGACAAGGCGGCCCAAGCGGACAAGGACGCCGTGGAGACCGCGGCGGCCGCCCTTGAGGAGGCCCTGAAGAAGGAGGACAAGGCGGAAATAGAGGCCGGGATGCAGGCGCTTTCCGAAGCCTCGGCCAACTTCGCGCAGAAAGCCTACGCCGATGCCGGCGCCGCCGATGCCGCCAGCGGCGCCGATGGCCAAGCCGCTGGCGATGCGGTGGATGCTGAATTTGAAGAGGTCAAGGACGACGACAAAGGCGGCAGGAACAAGTGAGCCGGAAGCGGCCTTGCGGCCCCGCTCGCTCTGCGTTTGCGGGGTGCAGGCGGTGCTGGCGGGCATTCGTGGGACCCGGATCCCAAGGACCAGCCAAAACGGGAATAAGCGGAAGAAATTTCCAAGGAAGTTTTCTACGGCGCAGGCTTGCTTGGAAGTGCCCACTTCCCTGCGCATCAACGCACCGGACGCTGGAGGTGAGAACTCCCAACAGCGTTTTGGCGATTCCCCCGCGCTGGCGACGCCAGCACGCGGCCTAGCCGGGCCGGCCTGCTGACCCGCGCCGCGCAGGAGTGATTACATGGCGAAAGCGGACTACTACGATGTTCTAGGCCTAGGCCGGGACGCCTCTGAGGATGACATCAAGAAGGCGTACCGTCGTCTCGCCATGAAATACCATCCGGACCGCAACCCGGACAACGTCCAGGCGGAGGAGAAATTCAAGGAGGCATCGGAAGCCTACGAAATCCTGTCCGATGCGGAGAAGCGCAGCGCCTACAACCAGTTCGGCCATGCCGGGGTGGACCCGGGCAGCATGGGCGGCGCCAGCTTCAACGGCAGCTTCAGCGACATCTTCAGCGACGTATTCGGGGACATCCTAGGCGCCGGTCGCGGCGGACGCGGCAGCCGCAACCGGGGGGCGGACCTCCGCTACGGCCTGCAGTTGGATCTGGAGCAGGCCGTGCAGGGCGACACGGTGGAGATAGCCGTGCCTATCCTGTCCACCTGCGAAGATTGCGACGGCAGCGGCGCCAAGCCGGGCACCCGCCCCGCCACCTGCCCGGATTGCCGCGGCACCGGGCAAATCCGCGTGGCCCAGGGCTTTTTCTCCCTGCAGCAGACCTGTCCACGCTGCCGGGGCGCGGGCGAGATCATTACGGACCCGTGCCGCACCTGCGGCGGGCGCGGGCGGGTGGATAAGCGCAGGAAGCTGTCAGTGCGCATTCCACCGGGAGTGGATGACGGCAACCGCATCCGCCTGTCCGGGGAAGGCGAAGCTGGCCCGCATGGCGGCCCGCCGGGGGATCTGTACGTGGAAGTGCAGATCCGCGAACACCCCATTTTCCAGCGTGAAGGCGCCCACCTTTTCTGCGAGGCGCCCATTTCCTTCGTGGACGCCGCGTTGGGGGGCGAATTGGAGGTGCCCACCCTCACGGGCCGCGTCAAGGTGCGGGTGCCTGCGGAAACCCAAACCGGCAAGCTGTTCCGTCTGCGCGGCCGCGGCGTCACCCCGGTGCGTGGCGGCGGCGTTGGGGACCTGCACTGCAAAATCGTGGTGGAAACCCCGGTGAATCTCACCGAAAAGCAAAAGGACCTGCTGCGCCAATTTCAGCGAAGCCTGGAGGGCCGCGCCAAACACCACTCCCCCCAGAAAACCCACTGGTTTCAACGCGCCAAGGACTTTATCGAGAGCCTGAAGCACTGACCCCTGGTGAACCTCAGCCGGTAAACGGGGACCACCCCAAAGTGCTCGCTTTTGAAAGAAAATTTCTGAAAGGTCATTGGATGCCGCAGAATATTGCGGAATCTTCCGAAAAACATTCATAAACCTTCTATATAGGGCTTTGCCCATGGCTGGTGGACGACTTTGGAATGGTCCTGACCGGCAAACCCTTCCTGTGGAGCGGCTGAAAGCCATAATAGGAGTTGCTGAACCTCAGTCGGCAGCTTTGGCTGGATGGCCCGGATCGGGTAAAGTGGCGCGCACAAATGCAGCCGAGGGAGCGAATGCGCATAGCCATCGCCGGCGCCGCAGGGCGCATGGGGCGGACCTTGCTACAGGCCGTCCTGGATGACGATGCGCTTGCCTTGGGCGCCGCCACGGAACGGCCGGGCGCTGCGGCCATCGGCGCGGACGCCGGGGAGCTCATTGGGGCGGGGCCGCTGGGCATCATCGTCGCCGCCGACCCCGCTCCGGTGGCGCAGGACTTTGACACCCTCATCGACTTCACCATCCCCAAGGCCGCCTTGGCCAATCTGGATGTTTGCCAAGCCGCGGGCCGGGCCATGGTCATCGGCACAACTGGCTTTGACGCCGCTGGCCTTGCCCGCATCCGCCAGGCGGCGGAGCAGATCGCCATCCTGATGGCCCCCAACATGAGCGTCGGCGTGAACCTGATGCTCCGCCTCGTGGATCAGGCCGCACGGGTGCTTGGGGATGATGTGGACGTCGAAATCATCGACCTGCACCACCGCCACAAGATAGATGCCCCCTCCGGCACCGCCGTGCGTTTGGGGGAAGTGCTTGCGCGGGCCTTGGGCCGGGACATCGATGCGGTGGCCGAACATGGCCGCCGGGGGGAAACCGGCCCCCGCCGGCGGGAGGCCATCGGCTTTTCCGTGCTGCGCGGGGGCGATGTCGTGGGCGAACACACAGTGCTGTTCGCTGGCGAAGGGGAACGCCTGGAGATCACCCACCGCGCCGGCAGCCGCATGAACTTCGCCCGGGGCGCCCTGCGCGCCGCCAAGTTCCTGGCGACCAAACGCAAAGGCCTTTTCGCTATGCAGGACTTGCTCGCATAGCTGCAAGGTCGGGTTGCTGTGCAGCTTGATGGAATGGTCGGAAGCAGTGAAGTTTCCCGTGGCGGGTGGGTGGCCGGGGCCTGTTTCGCGTAAACTGTAGGGCATCTAAACGCAAGTATCTGGAGGTGCATAATGGGCTACAAACGACTTCTGGTGGCTGTGGATCTAACGGAGGAGGCGGACGAAGTGCTGGCCGCGGCCCGCGTGATTGCCGATGAGCAGGACGCCATTCTCAGCAGCGTGACGGTGGTGAAGCCGCTCACCCAGGCTTACGGCGGGCTGGACATGGCGCCGGTTTCCGGCGGCGCCGTGGCTTTTGAGGATGAGGCCATGCGCCAAGCCAAGCAGCAGCTCGTCAAGATTTCCGCGGAGTACGGCATCTGGGAAGCTGATGCGGCAGTGCGTTTGGGCGCACCGGCGCACGAGATTCGCGCCTTGGCGGAAGAGATACAGGCCGACCTGATTGTCATTGGCACCCATGGCAAGCACGGTTTGGGTCTGCTGCTTGGCTCCACCGCCAACGCTGTGCTGCATGGCGTGCAATGCGATGTGCTGGCGGTGAAGATACACCCTCTTGCTGGGCAGGGCTGAACAAGCCCGAAGACCGCTCCCGCGAATCACAATTCAACTTGGCCTTGCGCTGGCAAGGCGTTTATCTGGCGCGCATTCCCCGCAGCACGAAGGCGAGCCGCTCCGCCATGGACAGCGCCGTGGTGGCCACTAGCATCCAGGCCAGAATGCCGGCCAGGGCTTCCGGCAGACAAGCCCAGCCCAGCGCCTGCGCGAAGATGACCACTCCGACCAGAACAAAGTAGCAAATCCCGTTGCTCTTGCCGAGCAGATTGGTGCGCAGCCGTTGCCCGGCCAGTGCGCGGGAGTCCAACACATATTGCGCAAAGGCCAGGGGCACCAGCACCGGCAGCAGCCAAGGCACCCAGCCGGCATGGGCCAGCCCGGTCAGGGCGCAGGTGACGAAGAGGCAGTCTGCGCCGTGATCAAACAGCCCCCCGCGATTGGATGCCTGCCCTAGCCGCCGCGCCAAGATCCCGTCCAGCATGTCGGTAATGATGGCCAGCAACAGCAAACCGGCTGCCGGTCGCCACAGCGCTTCCGCCGCCGCCCAGCCAGCCACCGGCGCCGCCGCCAACCGCACAGTGGTCATTGCATTCGCCCAGCGCATCGGCGGATGTTAGTGCCCCGGCCGGCAAAGCGCCAATGCTCTGCGGCGCCGCCGCCAAGGTCAACCGATAGACATGTTTCCTGATGCGCCAATCCGTGCCCAAGTCACGTGGTTTCCAGTTCCCGTCTGGCTGCGCTGGCTAGGAATGCCGAGCGGGTCATGCGACGCTGCTTGGCCTCGTCGTCTATCGCTTCGAGCAACCCGCGGTCGAGGGAGATGTTCACCCGTCTGGAGGATCCTCGGTCGCGCAAGAGGGGAATCAGGACGATGTCGGCGCCGCTACGCCAGTCGGCTATCTCCGGGTCGGCCTTGACGGCGTCGATCGACCGCGGCGGCGGTATCGGCTGGCCGTCGGCGGCGAGCCCCTCCACGTGAAAGGCGAGAGCTTGGCACGCGCGATGGACGGCGTCCTCCACGGTGTCCCCGACCGACACGCAGCCCGGGAAATCTGGGAAACTGGCGCCGTAGCCGGCATCGTCCCGGTGGATGAAGGATACGTAGCGCATTCGGATCGTCCTCCTCAGGCCTTCCAACCTGCCTGCCGGTAAATCGAAACCACCGTGTGTGCGCCCATTGTCACACAAGCCGTTGCGGGCCGAGGGTCATCTGTTCATCACCCTGATCGTCTATCAGCTCGTGCACGTCATTCCCAAGCGGCTGGCGGAGTGCGGTTGCCGAGGTTGCCGGTCCGCGAGCTGGACGACCCCGCGCCGCGCGCCTGACTCGGTCGGGCTACGCCCTCCCTCCCCAGGCGTGCGACCTGGGCTTTCTCACCTTGATTGTCGCTACTGACCGGGCGCGGCCGCGTCACCGCGACGTTCAGGCGCGCTGACGGCGGCGCCTTGCACGTGCGCAAGACGGTGCGGACGGCGCCGGACCAGCGGGCAATCCTCGATGCGCTCGGCATCGAATCGCTGGCCGGCGGCATGAGGAAGATGACCGTCTGAGAGCGGGAACAACCGCCGTTGCCGCGTTTGTAGCGCCATACGCAGATTTTTGTCACGTAATCCTTTGATGTGAAAGAACTCGTCAAAAACGTTGGTAAACTTGGGTTAATTGGACTTGGTGTGCTGTCCCGCAAGTAAGTGGGTTTTAGTCGCTGGGCCGTTTTGGCTCCCGGCAAGGCGCGACGACGCCGTGCGGCAGGCCCCACACAAGGAGGAGCAACGCGGCCGGGGACCAAAAGGGCCACGAATCATCAAACTTACTTGCGGGACAGCACACTAGTCTTGAGGTTGTTTCAGAAAGACCCGTGGCGCCCCGGGGGTGGCCGATGTCGGGATCTGGCTGGGAGGCACCTGGATTTGTTCATGCAACTGCGAACGCTGCCGGCGATGCTCAACCGCGCCCTGGCCAAGACGGGGCAAGGGGAAGGTTCCAAGGCGTCCGGCCTGTGACTGCGCCCTTGGCCATTACCGGCGCCAACGGTCATCTGGGCCGTCGGCTTATCCGCACCTTTGGGGTTGGGTCTGTGCGGGCATTGGTGCGGCGGCAGGCCGCGGCGGATGAATTGGCCGCTGCTTGGCCTGGATTGGACGTGCGGCTGGTGGACTTCCTGCATCCGCCATCCATGTGGGACGCTTTGGCTGGCGTCGCCCAGGTGGTCCATTTGGTGGGCATTTTGAAAGAAAGCCGCAGGTCCGACTACCGCACGGCCCATGAGCGGACGATGGAGGTTCTGGTGGCTGCGGCGCTGAGTAGCAGCGTCACCGGCATCGTCAATGTCAGCATCCTGGGCGCCCGGCCGGATCACGGCAATGCCTGCCTGGCCTCTAAAGGTCGGGCGGACGCCATGTTGTTGGCGGGGCCGGTGCCAGCGCAGGTCATCCGTGTGCCCATGGTGCTCGGCGAAGGCGACTACGCGGCGCTGGATCTAGGCCATCGCGCCCGCAGGGCGTTTAACGTCACCTTCCGCGCCGCCAGCCTTGACCAGCCCATCTATGCGGGAGACGTGGCGGCCGCAATTCGCAGGGCTTTGGACGGGCTGCCGCACGATCAAGGCGCCCGCGATCTGGCTGGTCCTGAAGCCCTGTCCCGCCGGGCGCTGAACCAACGCGCCGCCCGGGTGCTGGGCCGGCGCACACGCACCCTGTCGCTGCCCATCAGCCTGGGCTACGCTTTCGCTTGGCTGCTCGAGCGGCTGCCGGATCCCCCCATCACCCGCGCCATGCTCGGCGTGCTGGACCAGGACGATAAGCTGGACGCCGACAGCCTGCCGGATGGCCTGACCGCCTTGGATGAGACCCTAGCCCGCGTCCTCCGCAGCGGCTAGTCCGCCTCTTCTTTGCAGCAGCCAGTTGCGCAGGGTGGCGGAGACCAGTTCAGCGGCATCCTGTTGCACGAAGTGGCCGGCGCCGGGGATGGTCACCAGCGTCAGATCCTTCTCCAGCCAATGCCAGGTATCGTTCAGGGCGGCGGGCAACAGGGCTTGGTCCTCCAGGCCGTGGAACATCAGCACCGGCATTTGCGCCTTGGGCGGCGGCGGGCCTTCGCCCTGCTCGCCAAGGCCGGGGTAGTTGGCTTTGTAGTAGTTCAACATGCCGGCGAAGCTGGAGCGCTGGAAGGCTTCTACGTACTTGGCGCGGGCGTCTTCGTCCGCCACCCAGCCGGCCAGCCCTTCGGCGGACAGCATCTTGTGGGCATCCGGCTGCTGGAAGTCCCGTGCGTATTGGCTGTTGGCCTGCTGCTGTGGGTTGGTGCGCAATTCCCGGCCTAGGCCGTTGGGGTGGGGCAGGTTGAGGATGACCAGCAGATCCACCATTTCCGGGCGGGACAGGGCGATGCTCCAGGCCACCGCGCCGCCCCAGTCATGGCCGACGACGATGGCTTTCTTCTCCCCTTCCGCGGCGATGACCGCCGCCACGTCACGCACCAGCAGCGGCATGGCGTAGTTCGCCACGCCCTCTGGCTGGCTGCTGCGGTTGTAGCCGCGCTGGTCCATGGCCGCCACCCGAAAGCGGTCCTTCAACGTACGCATCTGGTGGCGCCAGGAGTACCAGTAGTCCGGAAAGCCGTGGATCATCAGCACCAGCGGGCCATCGCCGGCCACTGCGTAGTGGATGCGCACACCTTCATTCTCCGCATAGCGATGCTCAACCTCATCCAGGATGTCGGCTGATGCGGCGGCCGCCAGAATTGGCGAAAGGACTGGCAAGACTTGTTTGAGTGCTCGTTTCATGGTTTGTTCCAAAATTGTTGGACCCTGGGCAATCAGTAGACTGGCGAAGGCGTCGGGCCTTGGCGTAAGGCCCTATTCTACCGCCGACATTCACGCGCTTGAGCTTGTCTAGGAGAATCCGCTTCTAAGGCATCGGCGGAACGGCTTATTCCACCGCCGACGGATCAGTCATCGGTTGTCTGGCGGATGCCATGCGCTCCCGAACATAGGTCATGAAGCTTGGAATGCCGGGTTCCACTTGGGCGGCGGCGCCCGGCTCCCAGACAAAATCGAGGCGGTGGAGGGCCTCGCCTAACTCGGCGGCCGTTTTACGCCGGGCCTCGCCCCCGTCCAGACTGTCGGGGAGATTGCGCTCAATGATGTCTGCAATGGCGTCGCTGGGAAGCATGGACCGGCCGCGGAACGCCCGCGCAACGGCATCGGCGGCGTCCAGCAGCGATCCGTCCCGCCCCATCGCGTTGTAGCGTGTCCTGTAGAAATGCTCCCTCCGGTCGGCGATGGACGGCATGGCCCCATCCACGTCGGCGCCAGCCAGCCGCCGAACATCGCGTTCCGCCGCGCCATTCCACAACGCCTCGCCCCATAGCTGCAGGAAATAGGGGTAGCCCTGCGAATCGGCCACCACCCGGTCCAGCGCGTCCGGGTCGATGGACACCCCGGTGCGCTCCAAGGGCACGGCTATCGCGTCGGCGGCCGCCCGTTCGTCGAGGCGGCCGATGGGGAGTTTCGGGCTTCTTTCCACGAAGGTGGCGTCCACGGACATCAGCAGTGGCTCCAACCCGGGTGTGCCGGCTAGAACCAGCAAAAACGGCGCCGTGCTGGAAACATCCTGGGCGATGTTCAGGAGACTTTGGCAAATCCCGGGATCGAGGGTATGCGCCTCGTCGACCAGCAACAACCTGGGTTTGCGGCGACAGGCATCGATCAGGTGCTCGACCAGTCTTCCGTGGATCTTTGTTTTCGGTCTCGTCCATCCAGCGGAGAAAAGCCCCGCGAGGTCAATGGACATTTCCCCCGGCAGCCAGCCCCTGGGCAACAGAAGTTCGGCCAATGCCCGCATCGAGCCCAAGCCAGTGGAGGGGGTGGTTTTCATGGCGACCGCGCCCGCCCTGTCATCGCACGCCCGTGCGAACCAATTCAACAGCGCGGTCTTGCCGGCGCCGCGCGGGCCGTACATGACAATGGTCTCTCCCTCGCCATCGACAATGGCGGTCTCCAATGCCGTGCGCAATCGGCCCTGTTCTTTCCCGCGGCCGGCCAGATATGGCGGCCGCCGGCCCGCGCCCGGCCGGAATGGATTGGTCTTGCCGATCATCCGTGTTTTTCCCTGCACGGAGGATTATAAACGAGCCCTTGGGGATGGCTAACGGCCTCGGTTGTTAAGCAACTATTTGAAAAATAAAGTATTTTGGGATGAACCGATCAGTTGAATGCCCACTGTGCTGGCTGCATTTGCCAATGAACGGTCCAACGTGGCCAGCAGCGCACCGGCGCGAGCTGCCAGATCAAGGTATGCCGCGTCATGCGCGGTGAGCCGGTGTTCGCGGGCGAGTGCAGCGGGCGCCCGTTCGTCGGCATCCCCGATGCAGTCTTGCGGGCGCTGGCCGCTACGCCGACGGCGCGCACTGGAAAAAGGGTTGGGGACGCCCCGTCACCGCCGTCACGGGGCCATGAACAGCAGCGCCGGATGCTCCAGCAGCATCCGGAGGCGGGCGATCAGGGAGGCTGCGTCCTGGCCGTCGATGAAGCGGTGGTCGAAGGAGGAGGACAGATTCATCATCAGCCGAACTGCTACCCGATCATCCGCCACCGCCGCCCGCTTGACCGCCCGGTTGACGCCGACCACGGCAACTTCCGGATAGTTGATGATCGGGGTGGACACGATGCCGCCGAGCTTGCCCAAGCTGCTAACGGTGATGGTGGAGCCGCTGAGCTCCCCAGGTGCCAGACGGTTGCCGCGGGCCGCTGCCGCGGCCTTTGCCACAGCCCCGGCCAACGCTTGGAAGTCAAGCCGCTGTGCGTTTTTCAACACCGGCACCTTCAAGCCCTCGTCGGTGTGAACGGCTATGCCGAGATGCACCCAAGGGTAGCGTTTTAGGGTGCCGGAGGCGCTGTCATAGTGGGCGTTGCACTGGGGAAATTCAGGCAGTGCGCGGAGCAGGGCGAAGCATACGAAGGGCAGCAGGCTCAGCCCATTGTGCCCCGCCTCGTCGTTCAAATGCCCGCGCAGCGCCTCCAATTCGGTTACGTCCACTTCCTCCACATAGGTGAAGTGGGGAATTTCCCTCTTGGCTTGGGCCATGCGTCTTGCGATGGTCCCCCTGACGCCAACCAGCTTCAGTTCCTGCACTTGGCCTGGAACGGGCGGCGCGTCCTGACCGCCCGCAAGGTGGCCTTGCGCCCTGCCGGCTGGCGCTTGGGCGGTGGCCAGATAGGCATCCAAGTCCTTGCGCAGGATGCGTCCACAGGGTCCGGTGCCAGGCACCAGGCTGAGATCGATGCCCTGCTCCTTGGCTCTTCGGCGGATGGAGGGAGAAGTCAGCACCTTGGTGCTGGGCGTTTTTTCCGTTTCCGCAGCTGTGGACCCGGGCGGCTCATGGGAAAGCGGCGCCGGGCCTTGCCGCGCTCCAAAGGCCGAGGCTGAATGGCCTGCGGGCGGCTCGCTGGCTAGCAGTCCCGCTGCCGCGGCCGCCGTGTCAAACGCCGCCAATTCGGCGCCGACCGGCACCCTGTCTCCCGGCTGTCCGGTGGTGCGCAGCACCCGCCCGCCAACGGGGGCCGGCACCTCGACATTGGCCTTGTCGGTCATCAGGTTGGCGATTGGCTGCCCCTCGCGCACGGAGTCGCCGGGCTGCACCAGCCATTCGACAATCTCCGCTTCAACGGTGCCTTCGCCTAGATCCGGCAACTTGAAAACGTGCTCGCCCATGGTCCGCCCTAGTCGGAAAGAACCTGTTTCAGTGCCGCCGCCAACCGTTTCTGGACGGGAAAGTACTGCCATTCGAAGGCGTGCGGATAGGGTGTGTCCCAGCCGCACACGCGCAGGATGGGCGCCTCAAGATGGTAAAAGCAGTTTTCCTGCACCGTGGCGGAGAGTTCTGCGCCAAAGCCGGAAAAACGGGTGGCCTCATGCACAATGAGGCAACGGCCGGTTTTTGCGACGGACTGCGTGAGGGTCTCGACGTCCAGTGGGGCCATGGTGCGCACGTCCACTATCTCGGCGTCGACCTCAAGCGCCCGAGCCGCCGCCTGGGCGACATGCACCATGACGCCGTAGCACAGGATGGTGACGGCTGCGCCCTCCTGCACCACCGCCGCCTTGCCGATGGGCACCCGGTAGAAGCCTTCCGGCACTTCGCCGCCTGGATGGACGTCCCAAGGGCTGGCCGGTTTTTCCGGGTCGCCGTCAAAAGGCCCGTTGTAGATGCGCTTGGGCTCGAAGAAGATCACCGGATCGTCGTCCTCGATGGCGCTGATCAGCAGGCCCTTGGCGTCGTGGGGGTTGGATGGCATGACCACCTTCAGGCCGCAAACATGGGTGAAGATGCCCTCTGGGCTCTGCGAATGGGTCTGGCCACCGCGAATGCCGCCGCCGCAAGGGGTGCGAATGGTCACCGGGGCGAAAAAATCTCCTGCCGTTCGATAGCGCAGGCGGGCCAGTTCGCTGACGATCTGGTCATAGCCCGGGTAGATGTAGTCGGCGAACTGTATCTCCGCCACCGGCCGCAGGCCATGCACGCCCATGCCGATGGCCGCGCCGACGATGCCGCCCTCGGCGATGGGCGAATCGATGA
The DNA here is from genome assembly GCA_964348115.1 of uncultured Pseudomonadales bacterium. GTDB lineage: Bacteria > Pseudomonadota > Gammaproteobacteria > Pseudomonadales > Azotimanducaceae > Azophilus. The sequence goes on along the minus strand of CAYGBY010000026.1, from coordinate 3,376 downwards.
CGCGGTGTTCCCCATGCTTTTCCTGCAGGCCGTCCGTGCAACGGAACACGCCGCCGAAGTAACCCACGTCCTCACCGATGAGCACGACATCCGGGTCCCGGTCCAGCATGATGTCCATGGCCGAGTTCAACGCCTGGATCATGTTCATGGCGGCCAAGATGCAAAGGCTCCAGGTTGCGGGTTCACTGCCCGTCAAGGGCCAGCAACTGCTTGCGCTGGGCCTGCAGGTGCACGGGCATTTCCTTGAACACATCCTCAAACAGTGCGGATTTGTCCAGGAACGGGCCTTGGCGCATGGAACCCTTGGCCAAGGCCGCCCGCCAACTGGCATCGACTAGGCTCCTGGCTTCGGCTTCAAGCTGCTGGTGCTGGTCGTTGCTCCAGTGCCCGGTCAGGATCAGATGCCGCTTCAGCCGCTCTATGGGGTCGCCCAGCGGCCAGGCGCCACGCTCGTCGCGCGGCCGGTAGCGGGAGGGATCGTCGCTGCTTGAGTGGGCGCCGGCGCGGTAGGTGACATGCTCCACCAAGGTCGGCCCCCGGCCCGTGCGGGCCCGCTCCGCCGCCCACAGGATGACCCCATGGACAGCTAGGAAGTCGTTGCCGTCGACGCGGATGGAGGCGATGCCATAGCCGGTGCCGCGGGCTGCGAATGAGCGCCGCTCGCCGCCCGCCAAGCCCTGGCAACTCGATATGGCCCATTGATTGTTCACTACGTTCAGCACCACCGGAGCCTGATAGACGGCTGCGAAGGTGAGGGCATGGTGAAAGTCCGCTTCGGCGGTGGAGCCTTCGCCCATCCAGGCTGCGGCGATGTCGTCTTGACCGCGCAGCGCGGCGGCCATGGCCCAGCCGACCGCCTGCGGAAACTGGGTGGCCAAGTTGCCGGAAACCGAAAAGATCTTACCTTCCGCCCAGTGATACATGACCGGCATCTGCCGCCCCTTGCACATGTCCCCGGTGTTGGACAGGCATTGGCACATCAGCGCCTCCGCCGTGCGGCCGCGGGCGAAATGCAGGCCCTGGTTGCGGTAGGAGGGAAACAGCATGTCCCCGCCCTGCAGCGCCATGGCGGCTGCGACGGACACCGCCTCCTCCCCGGTGGACTGCACGTAGAAGGATGTCTCCCCCTGCCGCTGCATCCGCAGCATTCGTTCGTCAAAGATGCGGGTGACCAGCATGTGGCGCAGGCCGGCCAGCAGATCCTCGCCGTTCAAAGGAGGCCGCCAGGGGCCCACAGCCCCATGCTGTTCATCGAGCACCCGCACCATGGATTTGGCCAGATCCTCCATGTCCCTGGCGGTGCTGTCTGTTGACGGACGTCTGACCGCGCCGGCGGGCGAGATGTCCACATACTCGAAGTCAGGCGGCTGCCCAGGCCGGGCCGCCGGATGCGGAATGTGCAGACGGGAGCTAGCCATGACGTGCGCAGCGCCGGGCGTGGGCGGCGTCCACCGAATGCGAGAGCGGGGACATGCTGGCGGAACTTGGGCCCAGAAGTTCCCGGGGCTTGCGATGGCAACCGACCGCACGATCACGATCAGGGTGATCGTTGCGACGCGCCCCGCGCCAGCAGGACCGCTGAGCGTCCTGCGCCCGCGGCGGGAGATGCCGGGCCCTGCAGTCAATCTGGCGAAACCTGCTCATTACAACCACCGTTCAGCTATCGCCAACACCCATAGCTTACAGGATATTGTTGGAATCGTCCCGTGCGGCAGGCGCGATGCAAGGAGCCGCAACTCCGCAAGCGCCCCTTAGGCCCTCCTGAAGGGCGCCCCGCGCCGGCGGACCGTGCAATCCCCGCCGCGCTGTGGGTCGCCTTGCCGATGCCGTGACGCCATCTCCGGCCGTAAACAGCGGCGTACTGGGCGAACGCGACCTGTTCAGAGGTTCCTTATGTGTCGTGCCGATGAGGACGCCTGCGCCCAGATTGCATTCTGTGCGCTGAAAGGAAACAGTGCTTGGCGCCACAGAGGGGCTTCTTTGCGTCAGAATGTCCGCTTTCGGTGCTGGTGTCGTTTTTTGGCTTCGACCAGGGCGCAGATGGAAATCCAAGTCCGGAACCATCCCAAAGTCGTCCACCAGCCTTCGGTAAAGCCCTATATTGATGGTTTATGAATATTTTTCGGAAGATTCCGCAACATTCTGCGGCATCTAAAGACCTTCCAGAAACTTTCTTTCAAGAGCGAACACTTTGGGATGGTCTTGGAATCCATGTCAGAAAGGGTTGAAGGCGATGGGCTGGGTGTGATGGGCGGCAGCACCGTGCGCTTGCGCGTCAGCCGCCGGGCCTTGGCGGCCAACTACCGGATGTTCGTTGCCGCCGGCGCCGGCGAGGTGGGCGCTGTGGTCAAGGCGAACGCCTATGGGGTGGGCGCATTGCAGGCCAGCAAGGTGTTCATTGCTGCTGGGTGTGGTTGCCTATTCGTGGCCCGGGCTGCGGAGGGGGTGGAGTTGCGGCGGGGCTTGGCGGCGTCAGCGGAAGATGGCCCCTGGCCGGGCTCTCGCGAACTTGCCATCTACGTCTTGGAGGGCGCGCTGCCCGATACCCTGGAGATGCTGCAGGCGCACCATCTGCAGCCCGTGCTCAACAGCCCGGAGCAGTTCGCGCTTTGGGCAGAAGAAAGCCAGGGCCCGATCGCCGTGCATGTCGACACGGGCATGAACCGCCTGGGCTTCGCGGCGGATGTCGCGCCGGCGGCGTTCAAGGGACGGGAGATTGGCTTGCTGTGCACCCACCTAGCCTGCGCTGATGAGCCGCGCCACCGGCTGAACGCGGCGCAGCTGCAGCGCATCGATGACTTGCGGGCCCGCTTCGGCGGAACGAAACTGAGCGTGGGCAACTCCGCAGGCGCACTGAACGGGCCGCCTTTCCAAGGCCATCTGATACGGCCGGGCATCGCCCTGTATGGCGGCAACCCCTGGGTGGATCGCCCCAACCCCATGCGCGCCGCGGCTGCTTTGGAGGCTGCGGTGGTGCAGGTGCGGGAGCTGCGGCCAAGCGCGTCCGTAGGCTACGGGGCCACCTACACCGCTTCCGCCAGGCGCCGGGTGGCCGTGCTGGGCGTCGGCTACGCGGACGGCCTGCCCCGTGCGCTTTCCAACAGCGGGGAGGTTTTCGCCGCTGGCCGCCGCCGCCCCATCATCGGCCGCGTGTCCATGGATCTGACCACAGTGGACGCCACAGACGCGGCGTTGCAGGTGGGCGACTGGGTGGAGATCTTCGGCCCCAACCTGTCAGTGGACGAGGTCGCCGCCAAAGCCAACACCATAGCCTATGAAATCCTCACCGGCATCTCCGGGCGCGTCCCGCGCCTGTACGATTAGGGCCTGTTAACCCATCTTTACCAAATTCGTGGATTTTGGGGTTGGATTTGGC
>CAYGBY010000025.1:12504-28152 GCA_964348115.1 uncultured Pseudomonadales bacterium | reverse complement strand
TGTGGTGGTGCTGCTGACCGACCATCGGGAGTTTCGCGGGATTGAACGCCAAAGCCTGCGCAACAAGCGCTTGGTGGACACAAGAGGCGTCTGGCGGGCGCGTTCATCGCATCCTCGCGGAACTAAGGCTAGAATCCCGGTAACTCCACAAGCGCGAGATTGCCGCCAATGCCCATGAACCTAAAGCCAGTGCCTACCTTGGCCAGCGAAGTCAACGACATTCGCCTAGCCACCGCAGAAATCGTCAACCAGCACATCCTGCCGGTGGAGGACAAGCTTTGGGGCTGGATGGCGGCGGGCGTACGGGCGCCCAAGGAAGCGGTGGCTGAAGCGAAGGCGCTGCGCCATGACATCCAGGGCAAGGTGAGGGACGCAGGGCTTTGGGCGCCTCATCTGCCCAAGGAATTCGGTGGGATGGGGCTGAGCTTCCTGCAGCACGCCTACATGAACGAGGTGTTGGCCTACAGCCCGGGGGCGGCCTCGTTGTTCGGCGTGGTGGCGCCCAACTCCGGCAACCAGAAGATACTGGTGAAGTACGGCACGCCGGAGCAGCACGAAAAGTGGCTAAGGCCGCTGACGGAGGGCCGGATGCAGTCCGCCTTCTCCATGACGGAGCCGGACAATCCGGGTTCGGATCCGCGCTCCCTGACCACCCGGGCCGAATTGGAAGGCGATGAATGGGTCATCAACGGCCACAAGTGGTTCACGTCCAACGGCCATGCCGCGGACTTCTTCATCGTCATGTGCCGCACGGCCGACCAGCACGGATCAGGGGGGCGCAACGAGCGCATGACCCAGATCATCGTGCCCAAGGACACGCCCGGCGTGCGGATCGTGCGTGGGGTGCCGGTCTGGGGCCGGGGCTCCGCCCACAGCGAGATCATCTACGACAACGTTCGGGTGCCCCGGGAAAACCAGCTGGGCCGCACCGGCGCCGGCCACCGAGCCGCCCAGGACCGCTTGGGCGCCGGGCGCGTCTATCACTGCATGAACTCCATCGGCGCCATGTGGCGGGCCTTCGACCTGATGGTGGAGCGCATCACCACCCGAGAGGTCCACGGCGGCGAGAAACTCGAGCAAAAGCAATTCATGCAGGGCTTCATCGCCGACAGCTACATGGACATCCAGTCCGCCCGCCTGATGACCATCCACTGCGCGGAGAAAATGGAAAGCGGCGCAGACCCCCGCACGGACATCTCCGCCATCAAGGTCTTCGTGCCCTTGGCCTATCACCGGGTGGTCGACCGCGCCATCCAGGTTTGGGGCGCCGCCGGCGTGTCCGGGGATTTGCCTCTGGCCGGCATGTACCAAGGCGCCCGCACCCTGCGCATCGCCGACGGCCCGGATGAGGTGCATCGCATCCTCATCGCCAAAAACGTGCTGCGCCGATACCACGCCGGTGAGTCCTGGGACTTCGGCAACTAGCCGCACTCGTCCTGAAACGGACACCGGCGAAGCAATCAGAAAAATCCGGGCGGGGAGAAGAGGGACTTATTTCGTTGACCCCCATTGGAGTCCGCAATCCGTTTGACGGGTCGTTGAAATGACTAATGTCAACGCTCCTCGCCATCCGGAAGCCCCAGTTCCCGAGGCCAACGTGTTCAAAGCCGCATTCGGGAGTTAGAAATATAATTCTAAAGATATAATTCCCAAAAAAAGCCGCGTGAAGACAGGAGGAGAGCGGGACGCCGGGAACGCCCTTGGGTTTGGCGTGTCAACGCACTACGCCCATCATGCCGCCGCCACTTGGTTGCCGGTAAGAACGTCGAGCAGGTGGCCCGCATCATCCGGCAGGGCGTCGCCGCGCCAGGCGACATGCCGGTCAGGGCGCACGAGTATCAATTTGGTTTGCAGCCAGTCACTTTGATCGGGTGCTTCGCAACGCAAAAAGCTCAAGGGAAACCCCCGCTTATTGGCCGCTGCAAGGAAGGCGTCGGCTGCAATGGCCGCGTCAAACGAAACCAGCGTGTGGTCGTTGCCCAGGGCGTCGTATAAGGACCTGTCGTTGTCGATCCAGAAATGCGGCATGCGGCACCCAGGCACGCTGGAGGGCGTATGCGACCCCATGTCGTAGCTCGGCGCTTGGTTGCCGTCGTACTGGATGATGGGAGAATTGTCGTAATAGTAGCCAAAATTCAATCCCTCGCAGGCGAACTGAGGGACATTGATGTCATACAGCCGCTTGCCGATTCGGTTGCGCAGGATGCGCCCAACGATGTGCCGCTTCTCCATCACCTTGGGGATGGTTCGCCTTTGCGAACGCTCCATGTATTCCAGGGCCTTGCCCATGGCAAGCTTGCTCACCTGCTCGGTGATCGGGTGACGTTCCCGCTCATGCGCCTCCAGAAGCCGCTCATCCGCCTGTCCATTCAACACCGCCGCCAGCATCCAGGACAAATTCACGCAGTCCGCTATCCCCGCGTTCATTCCATAGCCCGCGAAGGGAATCCAGATGTGGGCCGCATCGCCGCAGATGAAGACATTGCCCACTCTGAAGCGCTCCGCAATCAGCCTGCGCGCCGTCCAATCCTGATGATGCACAACCTCCCATGTGAAGTCTTCGCCAACGCCCAACACATCCCTGATCGACTGATCGCGGTCCACTGAGTCAAAATCCCTAGTTGTCGAGATGGCGCGGTGAATGAGCCAGAGCTCTTCTCCATCAATCGCCACGACTGTGCCTGTCGTGCGCGGATTCAACACCCAGGTCATCCAGGCCGGCTTGCCGGGGAACAGGTTCTTGATCGCCTTGCTGCGAACCAATGAGCTGCGGGATTTTGCGATTTCCGCATCTCCCACCAGCCTTACCCCCATCTGTTTGCGCACCGAACTGGCGCCGCCATCACAGCCAACCAAATAACGGCTGTTTATGGTGACCAAGGCGCCGGCTCTCGACTCGCAGGTTGCGGCCACGCTTCCACCTTGATCCTGGTAGGACACGAATGTTGTCTCCGGCAGCAGGGTGATGCGCGCAAAGGTCTGTGCGTGCCGAAACAGAATGGGGTTCAGGTACAGCTGGCTGACCCGCACCACCGGCTCGGGCGTGGGCCAATGGCTGTCCAGGTAGCCAGGGGCGCTCTGGGCGCCCTTGGCCAGACGCTCATTACGGCTGGGTTGCGTGATGCGGGTAAGCTCTTCGCCCGCAACGCTTGTGCTGTACAGAACATCGGTCGGGAAGTCATCGGACAGTCCGCAAGCCCGCACCGCGTCCGCCACGCCGAGACTTCTAAACACCTCCATGGTGCGCGCGGCGACGGTATTGCACTTGGCATCGGCCGGTTCGTCCTTGGAGCGACGCTCCACAACCACCACTTCGATGCCACGCTGCGCTAGATCCATAGCCAACGTGAGGCCCACCGGTCCTGCACCCACCACCGTGACTTGCGCATCCATTGCACACGGCCTCCCTAACGCCAATCAATTATCCGGGTTTCGTTGGCGAGCTTTGATGGAACGCCCGCCAACGTCAAGGGCCGCCCTCCGAACCCCCTGAATCCGCACATCAGTTCGCCGACTGCCAAGCGTTCTGACGGCAGGGTTGAAACCAATATTTCGGACAAATTATAGAAGGCTGCAAGGCCAATTGGAGCGCCGGGCATAGCGTTGGAGGGCTGACACCGGCGCACTCAAGCGCCTCACATCCTTGGGTAAAGGCGCCGTCGCGATGATGACCTACCATTGGGCGGCTGAGGCCGCCGTAACCAAGCGGACCGCAACCGACTTTGACGGCCCTGGCAGACCACTGCCGGCGTAGGCATGGGGCTGTCGGCTGTATTAACATTGCCTCCTCAAACTGACGGCGGCAGGGAAACGCTTATGGGCAGATTGGATGGCAAAGTGGCGGTGGTCACGGGCGCCGGGCGCGGCATCGGACGGGAGATTGCGCTTCTGATGGCCCAAGAGGGCGCCAAGGTGGTGGTGAACGATCTGGGCGGGGCCGCCGATGGCACCGGCGGCAGCAATATTGCCGAGCAGGTGTGCGCCGAGATCCGCGCGCTTGGCGGCCAGGCCGCAGCCAACACGGAGTCAGTGGCCACGGTGCCGGGAGGCGAAAGCCTGCTGCAAAGCGCGCTGGACGCCTTTGGCGGCATGGACATCCTGGTCAACAACGCCGGCATCCTGCGCGATCGCTCCATCTTCAACTTGGAGGAGGCGGATTGGGACGCCGTCATCGCCGTTCACCTGAAGGGCCACTACTGCTGCTCCCGGCCTTTCGCCCGCTACATCCGCGAAAACAACCGCACTGGCTGCCGCATCATCAACTTCTCCAGCGTATCCGGATTGCTGGGCAACTTCGGGCAAACCAACTATGGGGCGGCCAAGGCCGGCATCGCCGGCTTCTCCCGGGTGCTGGCCTTGGAACTGGCCAAGTATGGCTGCACCGTGAACACCATCTCCCCAGGCGCCCTCACCCGCCTGACCATCCCACTGCGGGAGAGGCGCGGCGAAACAGTGGCGGAGGCGGAACTGAACGACTCCGGCCCGCAGCATGTGGCCCCTGTCGTGGTGTGGTTGTGTGGGCAGGAGGGCGCCGCCATCACCTCGGAGATTTTCCACGCCATGGGCAGCCGTATAGGCATCATGCAGCAGCCCTTGGTCATCAAGGAGCACAGGAAGCCCAACGGCGTATGGCGGCTGGAGGAGCTCGATGCGGTCCTGCCCAGCCTAGTGGAGGCCCGCAAGGACAACGTGGCGGCTGGTGTGCGCACTTGAAGCCGACCGCGGGCGCCATTGCAGCGCCCAACGCAAGTGCGCCCCATAGCCCGCATGTTGCGCCAAGCCCCTTGATGAGTCGTCGAATGTTGTTCCTTTTCAGCAAGTCGGCCGCCAGTCCGAGAGGTTGCCAGGGGCGCCAACCGCACTGGCCCCGTCCTCGCTTGCCATTCGCCTTTGGGAGGCGAACGGGATGAAGCTCGGGACGACCGATGCAATCGCCGCCGACATGCGGAAGACGAAAGACCTTCGGCGTTGCCACAGGCGGCTTGGCGCCCTAGCTGGGCTGCTCCTGCTGCTGGCGCCGCCAGCCGCAACGCCGTCCGCCACCGCGCAGTCCAGCACTTCAGCTTCAAGCGCCCAACCGGAGGCCGCAAGCCAAGCTGAGGCCTCCACGCGCACGGCCAAGCCCACCAACGAACAGCCCATCAGCATAGAAGCCGATCATTTCGAAATGCTGCTGGCGGAGAACCAAGCCACTTACACCGGCAGCGTGGTGGCGGTGCAGGGGGACTACGAAATTCAGGCGAACAAGCTGACCCTATTCTTCGACGAAGACAACGAAATTGTCTCCATGCAGGCGGACGGCGCACCGGCCAAGCTGTCCAACAACGCGGAGGACCCCGCCATCACGGTCAGCGGCGACCAGATGGAGTACATATTCGCGGACAGCACCATCCGCATCACCGGCAACAGCATCCTCACCCAAGGGGAAGACAAGGTGATGGCGGAAGTCATCCTCTACAACCTCGATAGCGAACACGCCCAGGCCTTCAGCACCCAGGGCGGGCGGGTGAAGCTAACCTTGGAGCCGAGGAACAACTAGGGAACCTCTGAACAAGTCGCGTTCGCCCACGCCCCGCTGTTTGCGGGCGGAGACGGCGGTGCGGCCATGGCAAGGCGAGCCGCAGCGCGGCGGGGATTGCGCAGTCCGTGCGCCGCGGGCGCCCTTCGGGAGGGCCTAAAGGGCGCGCTGGCTGTGTTGCGGCTCATTGTGTGGGGGGCACAAGCCACACGGCTTCGCCGCGCCTTGCCATCACGCCACCTAGCCTCCTCTGGGCTTCCGGGACTTGTTCAGAGGTTCCCTAGAAATAATAGATCCAACGGGCAAACAGCGTGGCGGCGCCGCCGCTGGTCAGGGCTTCTCCCGCAGCGGGAACGCCGCCGAATTCCTTGCCGCGTCCGCCTAAGGGAGCAACCAAGCCCAGTTGCAGGCGGGCATGGTCGCCAGGCTCGTAGGACAAGGAGGTTTGCAGCAGGATGCCGCCGTCGTTCAGGTTGGCGATGAGCGTGACGGATTGGTTAAGCAGGGCGTACCACTCCAAGTTGGCGCCTAGGGCCAGATAGTCCCGCATTCGATTGAAGACCTCCCCACGCGCCAGCCGCTCGGCCAACGCCGTCCGCGTGGCTTGGCCGGTTGGCGGCTGCAGCGAGGCCTGCTGTGGGGCGTGGGTGGCGCCCGCCCGGGGCAAGCGGCTTAGGCCGAAGCCGTTGTGGAAGTATTCAGCGAACAGATAGGCGTTGCGGCGCCAGACCAGGGTGCTGACGTCCAGATTGACCAGGCCCGATACGCGCCAGCCGCCAGCGGACAGCTTGGTGGCCACCAGGTCGGAGCGCATCAGCGCAACGCCCACCGGCACCCGCAACCCCAGACCGAGCACTCGGTCCCGGTAGTGCTTGGCCGCCAGCAGATCGAACTCCGCTGGACCGGCGAAGCCGTGCCACTTAAGGGCGGCGCTGGCGGCCTGCCCAGTGAAACCCTTATCGAGGTCACGGCGGGCGACGATGAGCAGTTGCACGTCGCCGCCGCCGGGCAGCAGGCGTTCCGCCAGCAGCAGGTCGTCACCTGCTTTGTAGTCCCGGTCCACTGTGGTGGGCGCGAAGGGATTGAACAGGTCCATGGGCTGAAACACCTGCCCATTGCCCCAGCTCACCGCCTGACGGCCCAGGGTGAACGCCCAGTTTCCCCGGCGGTACTGCGCGGCCAAGCGATCCAGACGGCCCCAACTGCGGTGGCGGGCGCCGGCGTCGAGCTCCCAGGTCAAGTTCAGCGCACGGCGGTCGTCACCCGCCGGGGATTGATCCAGGGTTGGCGCCAAGCTGGCTAGGAAGCCATAGGAGTCCCCGCTCTGCAGCGTTAGGGAATGGTCCGCCAGCAAGTTCAGGCGGCCGGCCCTGTGGCGCAGCATCACCCGCAAATCCGCGCTGCCGTCATGGGCTGGGGTGCCGGCCAGACTGCGCTGCAGATCGTGGCCGGGCAGTGCGGACAGGGTGCCGAACAGCTTGGCGCGGGCGTCCAGCTCCAGGGCGGCGGCGCTGACGCTCAACAACGCCGCCGCCAGCCCGCACATGCCGCCAAAGGCCCCGACGATCGCACGGAATTTCCCCATTTGGCCGCGAAAGGCAAGCTGCTCGCGCTCCCCTGCTGAAGGCTCCGAGCGGGCTCTAGGGAACCGCTGAACAAGTCCCGGAAGCCCAGAGGGACCTAGAGGGCGCGACGGCAAAGCGCGGCGAAGCCCTGCGGCGGCCCCCACACAGTGAGCCGCAACACCACCACCGCACCCTTTAAACCCTTCCGAAGAGCGCCCCGCGGCGCACGGACTGCGGATTCCCCGTCGCGCTGCAGGTTGCCTTCCCATGGCCGCAACGCCATTTTCAGCCACAAACTGTGGGGCGCCGGGCGAACGCGACTTGTTCAGTGGTTCCCTAGCGGCCACAGGCATCGCCAAGCCGATATTGGAGGGCGGACGTGCACACCTAGGAACCTAAGGCGGACGGGAGCGGCTGGCGCTGGCGGCAAAGCGCCGGTTCTGCTGCCAATGCGCTGAATTAGGGGCGACATTCGCCGACTCATCAAGCGGCTTGGCGCTGCGCGCAGGCTGGCGGTCCGCCGGAACCAAGTACATAGAGACTCGCAATTAATTGAAGTAAAAGACACTTTCGATTCGCCGCAAAGCAATCACTTGGCTGCAGAGTCCGACTCACTTTCGCAACTTCCTAAGGCGCAGGCTCCTGGACGGCCGGGGCGGCTGAGTCCTCAACGATGGCGCCGTCGCGCAACTGCACTCTGCGTTTGGCGTAGCGCATGACCATGGGATCATGGGTGGCGGTGAGAATGGACAGGCCGCGTTCGTCGTTCAGGCGGCGCAACAGCCGAAGCAGATCTTCCGTGGTGGCGGAGTCCAGGTTGGCGGAGGGTTCGTCCGCCAGCAGCAGCACCGGGTCGCCGACGATGGCCCGCGCGATGGCCACCCGTTGCTGCTGCCCGCCGGAAAGCTCCGCCGGGCGACGGTGGGCCAGCCCATCGATGCCTAGGGAGGCCAGGGCGTCGAGCGCGCGCACCGCCCGTTCCTTTGGCGCCACGCCCTGCAGCTGCAGAATGAACTCCACGTTCTCTTGGGCGGATAGCACTGGAATGAGATTGTAGGATTGGAACACGAAGCCGATCTTATGCAGGCGCAGGTCGGCAAGCGCCGTTTCGTCCAAGTCGTTGAGGAGAACGCCGTCTACGGTGATGCTGCCCTGGTCCGCCCGATCCAACCCGCCGATAAGGTTCAGCAAGGTGGACTTGCCTGAACCGGAAGGCCCCGCCAGACTGGCGAACTCCCCGCGTTGGAACGCAAAGTCCACAGCCGCCAGCGCCGGCACGGGCACCGCTTCATCCTGGTAGGTGCGGCACACCCCCACACAGTTCACCACAACCGCATCGCTCATCTGCCCAGGGCCTCCAAGGGTTTGATTTTGACCACCCGACGGGCGGGATACAGGCTGGCTATGAAGCCCAAACCCAAGCTCAAGGCCACGATCAGCGCCATATCCTGGGCCACAGGAACCGGGCGCAGCACGGTGCTCATGCCCACGCTTTCCACGCCCTGCGCCCACGTGGAGAGGTCGATGCCATCCTTGAGCAGGTAGAACCACAGGCCGCCCAAGGCCAGTCCCCCCGCAACGCCCAGCAGCATCAGGATGCCGGACTCCAGCACCACCTGCACCACCACGCTGCCCGGCCGCATGCCCAGCGCGCGCAACATGCCAAGTTCCCGCACCCGCTCCATAACCGAAGTGATCAGCGTGTTCATCAAGCCAAACGCCAAGGCGCCCATCATGATCAGGAACCAGACGAAGATGATGGAGTCCGCAAGGGCGAACATGGCGGCCGCCTGGGGCTCCAGTTCCCGCCAATCGAGCACCTCCAAGCCGGTGAAGGCGGCCGCCAACGCCCCCTTCATTTGCTGCAGGGCCGGCTCCTCATGCAACCGGATGGACACCTCCGTGAAAACCTCGGTCCCCAACATCTTCTGCAGCGTGTTGACGCCTGTGAACACGTACGCATTCTCAAGGCCCTCGCCATCGGCATCGTAAACGCCGGCAATGCGGAAACCAGCCTCGCGGTTCAGCCCATCCGCGCCCTGGGTGATGATCACCAAGCGTCGGCCCAAGTCCGTTTCCAGCCGTTCCGCCAAGGCTCGGCCGATGAGAATGCGGCCGTCGGCGCCATCCTGCAGCGGCGCTCCAGCCAGCGACACATCGCCTAGGAAGGAGATGCCCTCCTTGGCCGGATCGACGCCCACGAACTGAATGCCCCTGGTGCTGCGCTCGCTCATGATGACCGCCGGCACCCGCACCCGCGCAGCCCAGCCAGCCACCTGCTCCGCCCCCTGCCGCGGGCGCCAGTCCGTCGCCAACGCAAAACCCTTCTGGACGCTGGGATCATCCCGGTAGCCGGGCGCCAGAACCTTGACGTGACCCACGAGGTTGTCCACCGCCGCCTCCGCCATTTGCTGCTGCATCCCGCGGATGAGGCCGCTCATCAGGATGATGGAGGACACCGCCACCACGATGGCCGCCAACATCATGCCATTGCGGCGCCGATGGCGCGCGATGTTGCGCAAGGAGAGCTGCAGGAGAAGCTTCAGCGGCATGGCTCAAGGATGCGGCCGACAGCGGAAGCGCGGGGCGCATGCGCCGGGATGGCGGCGAAAACGGAGCCCGCGCAGCGCATCACTCCGCCCTTAGCGCATTGACCGGGTTCAGCCGTCTTATCTTCAGTGCGGGAATCAAGGCGGCCAACTGCACGCCGGCAAGCATGACGAGCGGGGCGGTCAACAGCACCGCCAAGGACAGCGCCGGGTACAGGCGCTCCGGCATGTACATGCCCTCCGCCAAGGTGGCCATATCAGCGCTTATATGGATGCCGGAGGCGCTCAACCAAGTGATCAGCGGCGCCTGCACGGCCAGCGCGATGCCCACGCCCAGGAGCCAGATGCACAGCGCCTCCAACTGAACCATCCCCAGCAAGGCGCCAGGCCGCATTCCGATGGCGCGCAGCATGCCGAATTCCCGAGTGCGCTCGAACACCGTCATGATGAAGCTGTTGACCACACTGAAAGTCACCACCAGGATGACGATGGCGTAGATGAACACGCTGCCCAGCTTGTCCAGTTCTATGCCCTGCTTGACTTCCGGCAGGGCCTGTTCCCAACTGCGGGCCAAGGCGCCTTCGGGCAGTCTCGCGTTGAGCGCCGCCGCCAAAGCGCCGCTTCGCAGCAGATCCGCGCCGCGCACCGCCAAGGTGTGGGCCTCATCCCCCAATCCGAAAGCGCTTTGCACAGCGCCAATGGGTGCCACCATCAGGCTGCGGTCAAATTCCACAACGCCGGTGCGCATGATGCCCACCACTTGCGCCGCCAACGCCGCCACGCCGCCGCTCTTGCCGGCGCCCAGCACCACCACCTCATCGCCCAAGGCGGCGCCTAGATTGCGCGCCAAGGCCGCGCCGATGACCACCTCCCCAGGCCCTTGCGCCATGCGTCCCTCGGCAATGCGGTCCAGAAACCTGACGGTGCGCTCCTCCCTTTGCGCGTCGACGCCTAGCACCTGAACGCCAAAGCTGCGCTCATCCACGGAGACCAAGGCGAACGCCTGCACCCGAGGCGCAACGGAGAGCACATCTTTACGCGCCTCAAGCGCCCGAATCAGGGGCGTGACCCCGCCGATGGTGTGCTCAAAGCGGGCTTTGTCGATGTACTTCCGCTGCTGAATCTGCACATGGCCAACGAAAAACTCCGTGGCCGTTTCGATATTGGCCGCGTAGCTGCCCACTTGGAAGGACATGGCGAACTGCACAAGGGCAGTGGCGAACGCGACCGCCCCCACAGACAGCCAAGTGCGCCGCCGGTTGCGCCACAGGTTGCGCCAGGCAACGGCGCTGACCAGCCCAGCGCCCAGCCGAGCGGAACGGACGCCGGCCAGCGCCTGCCCCTGCCGCAGGGTACGGCCCTTCATGGGCTTGGTGGCGGGTTGTTCAGCCACCCGCGCCCTGTAGGTTGAAGGTGGTGAAGATGCGGTCCGGCAACGAAAGGTCAAACTCGGCCGCGATATATTCGACCTCCGTGTAGTGGTCCGCTTCATCGAGCTTGGACATGCGCACCCGGGTGGGCATCACGCGCCCGCCGAGTTCCTTGATCTCCAGCGTCTCCAACCGCTTCAGGGCCAGCATGTCCTGGTCAAAGAAGGTCTGCGAAAGCAGCACCGCGTCTTCCCGCAGCACCCATTCCTCCTTGCCCCAAACCACAGGCGCATCCTCCTTTGGAAAGGCGTCGATGCGATGCACAAGCAAACCGTCCACTTCCGTGGTTTGGGCAAGGACTAGGCGATAGTAGTTGAGCAAGTCATCCGTGCGGGCAAGGTCGTTGTAGGAGAAATCCGAACCCGCCCAACTCTGCGACATCAGGCTGAAGGGCAGACGCACGACGCGGTTCAGCTTGGGCGTGTAGGTCCACATCCTATCGCCGGTGCGCAAGGTTGCGTTGCCCGCATCCCGGGCAGGCGCGGTGAAGCGCACCAAGGCGTCCGTGCGCCCGCGGGTCCAGGCCACGGCAGCGATGGTGCGCGGCCGTTCCGGGCGATGCACCAGCATGGTCATCTCCATATAGGAAGTGAGGCCTCGGTTCAAATCTATGGCGGCGGCAACAAGCTCATAGGGATCCGCCGACGCATCGGCCACAGTGCCCGGCGCATCGGCCGCAAAGGCCCGGACACAGGCGGACGCCAACGCCAAAACCAACCCGAAAATCCGCATCGTGCGCCCAAGCCTCGTCTGCAGCCCCATCAATCACGCCAACTTAGCACGGAAGCAGGGGCAATTTCCTGTTTCCGCCCGCATGGGCAGCAATGCTGGTTTGGCGTCTATTAGCGTCTAACTTCACTGTTCCGCGCGTAACACCCCGCATTTCCGGCCTAGTTCTGGCCAAATCGAGCGGCGAACCCTTCCTGTGGAGGGGCCGAAAGCCACAATGAGAACTGCTGCCGCATGGGTAGTTAAGGAACCTCTGAACAAGCCACGAAAGCCCAGAGAAGCCCAAAGGGCATGATGGCAAGGCGCGGCGAAGCCGCGTGGCAAGCGCCACATAATGAGCCGCAACACCGCAAGCGCCCTCTAGGCCCTCCCGAAGGGCGCCCGGCGGCGTGCGGACTGCGGAATCCCCGCTGCGCTGCGGGTTGCTTTCCCGTGGCCGCAACCCCATCTCAAGCCGCAAACGGCGGGGTGCTGGGCGAACTTGACTTGTTCAGAGGTTCCTTAACAGTTTGGGATTTTTCGCTAACGGAAACAAATGCCTAAAGTTCAAACTACTGGGAGTTTTCGCCCCAAAAGTGAAAGAAGTCATTCCCAAGGAAGATTTCTACGGCGCAGGCGCCTAGTGTGCTGTCCCGAAAGCAAGTGTGATTATTCGTGGCCCTTTTGGCCCCCGGCCGCGTTGCTCCGCCTTGTGTGGGGCCCGCCATAGGGCGTCGTCGCGCCTTGCCAGGAGCCAAAACGGCCTAGCGACTAAAACCCACTTGCTTGCGGGACAGCGCACTAGGCTGGCCCCAGCGGTGGGATGCTATACTGGCGGCATCATGCAAGCCCTCTATCCGGCCTTGGCCTACATGCATCTGGCCACGGTCGCGCCTTGTTTCTTCATCGGCGCCTGGTTGTTGGCCCAGCCCAAGGGCACCAAGCCGCACCGACTGCTGGGGCGCATCTACGCCCTGTTGATCCTGTTCACCGCCGTGCTGACCCTGCTGATGCCGGCCGATGTCGGGCCGCGGGTGCTGGGCCACTTTGGCTTCATCCATCTTTTCAGCGTACTGGTGCTGGTATGCATTCCCCTGGCCATTCGCGGCGTTCGGCGAGGCGACCTGCGCGCCCACCGGCACAACATGCTTGGCGTGTACATTGGCGGCGTGCTCATCGCAGGCGGCTTCACGCTGATGCCTGGACGAATGCTGCACCAATGGCTGTTCGGTTAGTCGAAAGCGCCTGCGGTTGAGCCGCAGCCTGCGGCCGGCACGGAGAAACGGCAACTGGCCCCAGTGGCCACTCGCCGCCCAAGGCCTGCCGTCACGCCACCTAGGCTCCTCCAGGCTTCCGGGACTTGTTCAGAGGTTCCCTAGTGTGCTGTCCCGCAAGCAAGTGTGATTATTCGTGGCCCATTTGGCCCCCGACCACGTTGCTCCGCCTTGTGTAGGGCCCGCCACAGGGCGTCGTCGCGCCTTGCCGGAAGCGAAAATGGCCTAGCAACTAAAAACCACTTACTTGCGGGACAGCACACTAGTTGATCTTGGTGGAGGCCTCCCGACCCAAGCACTTTAAGGCCAGCTTGCCGCCAGTGACGCTGAGGGCGGTCACAGATGCGTTATCCGGCTGAAACACCACCAGCCGGTCATCCCCCAAGGCCGCTCCTACAGCCACGTTGATGGCGATGAAATGGCAGAACACCACGCAGTCCTGCGCTTGGCCGGCGATGCACGCCACCAGATTCCGACGCCAGGTTTGCAGTTCATCGCTTAGGTCCGCCCAGCCGCCCGCCATGGCTTGCCGCAGCCAGCGGCGGCGTTCAGCCAAATCCCTCGTGGGAAAGGGAATTTCCGCCACCCGCGGCTCCGTGGCCACGGGCGCATCCCACAGCTTCGCGAGCGCCGCCGCCGTTTCCTGCGCACGGGCCAAAGGGCTGGAAAGGATGGGCAACGGGCCGAGTGGGGCAAGCGCCTGCGCCGTGGCCGCCGCTTGCTGCCTGCCCAGCTCGTCCAGCCCGGGATCCCAAGGATTGGGCGCACCCACCTGCGCCCGCCCATGCCGCACCATGTGAATTGTCCTGGATGCATCCACAGATTTCCCCTTGCTCAACTTGGGCCTTCCCGCCCTTCAATGCGCGGCGCAGGAGGCCCGCACACCATTGCCGCCAAGACGGCGGCGAACCGAAGACAATCCCCTACCAAGCCGCCAGCGCCCCTTAAGGGCGGCAAAACCGGAGTGAAGCCTTCCACACTGCGACGCCGCTCTCTCGTCAAGGCCACCAACCATCGCGGCCCAAAAAAACCGCGGCGCATCCCACATTACAGCGGCCTCAACCCAAGGGCGGGCAGTGTATCAGCTTGAATTTCGACCGCACGTTTTTCCCACTCCAAGGATGCATCTTGAGCCTGATCGATGCGTGGGCCAATACCCCCCAAGCATGCTTCAGCAAGGAATGTCTGCGGAACACACACCTTGGCGCTTGGCCAACCGAGGCGGACGCGCCTTAGCGAAACAGGCGGCAACTTGCCGACCGTTGGCGAAGCGCCCTGTTCAGCGGTTCCCCCGGCACGACAAATTCGTTCTCGCTGCTGAGTTCGAAGCGCCATCCAGGTACTGCATTGATCCAACAGTGGTTTTCGGACGAGCATGTTGGTTCTTGAAGACAGCATTCCGTTCGATCTAATCGGTTGATTCGATGGTGATCTCTCGAAAGAATAAATCAGCCGAGGGCCCCCCGCTTCTGCATTGCAAGACATCCGCCGGGATAGTAGCCTTCCGCATTCCTTGGACGGGCGCCCCCTCATGCCAACACTCCAACGCGTCATCGCGGTTGTCGGAATGCATCGTTCGGGCACCAGCTTGGTGACCCGCGCCTTACAGGCGCTGGGCGTCGGGTTGGGCGATAACCTCGCCGTAACGCCCGCATCGGACAACGCCAAGGGACATTGGGAGGACAAAGACATTCTGGCGTTGAACGAACGCCTTATGGCGGCGTTGGCGCTGCGCTGGGACCTCATTGGCCCCCAAGACGACGTGCTCATGGAGGCATCTGTCTTGGCGCCCTTGGTGGATGAAGCGCGGGCACTGGTGCGGGCGAAGGTGGCTGCGGAGGAGCTGGTGCGGACCAAGGCGGCTGAGAAGCCCCTAGCCTGGGGTTTCAAAGATCCCCGAACAGCAAGGCTGTGGCCGTTCTGGCGGCGGGTTTTGGTGGAAGTGGAGGGTTTGGCGCCATCCTTTGTTTGGGTTATCCGGCATCCGCAGGCGGTAGCGCACTCGCTAATGCGGCGCAATGGCTGCTCCGCGCTTAAGGCCAGCCTGATGTGGCTGAACCACAATTTTGTTCCGCCCGTTTCGGACATCGCCAACCATCAACATGTGGTCGTGGACTACGAGCGGCTGCTGAACCAACCGCAGGACGAACTGCACCGCATGTCAAAACGTCTAGACCTAGCGCCAGCCCGAAAGCCACGCATTGCGAAGTTTATCGACGACTTCCTGGACCCCAACCTATGCCACCACGTTCCAGCGGATGCCGGCGCCCCAAGTCTGGGGTTGCAACAGGTGGCGATCAACGCATACCACACTCTGCTGCCAGTGGCTGGTGATGAGGCATCTTTGCAGGATACGGATTTCCTAGCCAAGTGGCGCAACCTGCGGAAGGCGGCGGAGACCTTCCAGCCGGTAAGTCCTTTGGTGGATGCCGCCTCATTGGCGGAGCACAGCCAAGGCCAGGTTGAGAAGCAGCTGCGCCACGATGTCGATGGGATCAACCAGCGCGTCGGCGACGGCCTCGACAAACTGCAGCAGCAATTCGCCGACACCCTCCACGAACAGGCGGAAAAAAACGGCCAACGGCTCGCCGACGCCGAAAACGC
>CAYGBY010000025.1:0-12404 GCA_964348115.1 uncultured Pseudomonadales bacterium | reverse complement strand
GCAGCAGGAACTGGAGAAGCAACTGCGCCACGACATCAACGCAGTGAACCAGCGCGCCGGCGACGGCCTCGACACGCTGCAGCGGCAGTTCGACGGCACCCTCCACGAACAGGCCGAAAAAACCGGCCAGCGCCTCGCAGACGCCGAAAACGCGCAGCAGGAACTGGAGAAGCAACTGCGCCACGACATCAACGCAGTGAACCAGCGCACCGGCGACGGCCTCGACAAACTGCAGCGGCAATTCGCCGACACCCTCCACGAACAGGCGGAAAAAAACGGTCAGCGCCTCGCCGCCGCCGAAAACAGCCAGCAGGGACTGGAAAGACAGCTGCGCCACGACATCGACGGGGTGAACCAGCGCGTCGGCGAGGGCCTCGACAACCTGCAGCAACAGGTCGCCGCCAGTCTGCAGGAGCAGTTTGCCCAGATGAGCCAAGTTGCCGAGCGCAACGCCGCCGAGTTGCGGCGGATGCAAGCGGATTTGGCCATTTTGGGCGAACTGCTCAATACCGAGAGATATACGGTCATCAAGCCCTTATTGCGCCGGGCCTACCGCCTTGCGGCAGCGTTCGCGCTGCGCTTGCCGGCACCCGTTCAGCGCGGCCTGCGGCGGCTTAGGAGGCTTCTGCTGCCAAGGCCGGTGGTCCTGCGGGTGGATATTGGGCAGCCGGTGCAGGACAACGCCACGCCCGCCGCGGCCCATTTGGCGCAACCAGCGCAGGACAGCGCCATGCCGGCCGCAATCGATTTGGGGCAACCATCCCCAAACCGCTACGATGTCCTGCTGTGCCCGGTGATCGATTGGCACTTCCGTTTTCAACGGCCACAGCATCTGGCCCGGCAACTGGCCGGGCTGGGGCATCGGGTTTTCTACCTATCCACCACTTTCGCCAAGGCTGACGTCCCCGGCTTTCGGGTGCTGGAGTCTCCAGCGCCCAATGTCTTTCTGGTGCAGCTGCGCCTGCCGGGCAAGCATCCACTCATTTACGAGGATCTGTTGCGCGGTGATCAACACCAACGGCTATTGGAGGCGACGCTGGAGCTTGTTGCTGCGGCGCACACGAACTGCCTGGTGGCGTTGGTCGATCTGCCCTTTTGGAAACCCTTGGCCGAAGCCCTGCCCGGATGCCTGTTGGTTTATGACTGCATGGACCACCATGCCGGCTTTTCCACCAACAGCAGCAAGATGATTGAGGAGGAGGAAGCCTTACTCGATTGCGCTGACTTGGTGGTCACCACATCCGCGCAGCTGTCCGCGAAGATTCGTGCGCGCCGCAATAACGCCCTGATCCGCAACGCTGGCGAGATACGCTACTTTCGCGAGGCGCCGAATGAACTCGTCTATGTTTCCAAACGTCCGGTGGTCGGCTACCTTGGCGCGATTGCGGAATGGTTCGACATGGCGCTTGTCGTCAACGCCGCGCGCCGCCGGTCGGAGTGGGACTTTGTGCTGGTGGGCGACGTCACCGGCTGCGATCCTTCCGAGGCCGCCAAGCAGCCCAACATCAAACTGGTGGGGGAGGTTCCCTACGCCCAGGCCGCCTCTTGGGTGCATAGCTTCGACGTAGCCCTGATCCCCTTCCGTATAACCGAACTGACTCGTTGCACCAATCCGGTGAAGGCTTATGAGTACTTGGCCGCCGGCAAGCCCGTGGTGGCGACAGCCCTGCCGGAAGTGGAACTGATGGACGGAATGATTCATGTGGCCGAAAGCAGGGAACGGTTCATGGAGCTGCTGGATGTCGCCATGGATGAGAGCGACGATGCATCCTTGGCTGCCCGCAGGGCCCAGTGGGCCGGCGCCCATGATTGGCGGGCTCGCGGCCAGCAGTTGGACGAGGCCATCAAGGCTGCGTTTCCAAAGGTGTCCGTCATCGTCCTGGCCTACAACAACCTCGCCTTCACCCAAGCCTGCCTGCACAGTCTTGAGATCAACACCCACTACCCGGACTGGGAACTGATTGTGGTGGACAACGGCTCCACCGACGGCAGCGGCGCATACCTATCGGACTACGCCGCAGACCACCCCCGAGTGAAGCTGGTGCGCAACGGGGAAAACCTGGGCTTCGCAGCGGGCAACAACCGCGGCTTGCAGGTCGCCGACGGCGAGCACCTGATCATCCTGAACAACGACACCTACGTCACCCCAGGCTGGATGCTGGGCTTGGTGCGCCATCTGCGGCGCGACCCGCAGCTCGGCTTGCTGGGGCCGGTCACGAACAACATCGGCAACGAGGCGAAAATAGACATCCACTACGCGGACATGGAGGAAATGCAAAGGGCCGCCTCAGCCTACACCGCCAGCCATGCCCGGCAGCTCTTGGAAGCGCCGGTGGTGGCGTTCTTTTGCGCCGCGATGCCGCGCTCCATATACCAGGCTCTTGGCGGGCTCGATGAGCGCTTCGGCTTGGGCTTCTTCGAGGATGACGACTACTGCCAGCGGGTGCGGCAGGCGGGCTTCAAGGTGGCCATTGCCGAGGACGTGTTCATCCACCATCATCTTTCCGCCACTTTCGACCAGTTGGACAGGGATCGCCGCCAAGCCCTGTTCGAGCGAAACAAGGCCATCTATGAGGACAAATGGGGACCTTGGACACCCCATCGCTACCGGGACTGAATTCTTCGCCGCCCATCCCTGCTGAACTGCCCTGCGCCCGCTGCGACGATGATGGACAAAAGCGCCCGGTTGGGCGGCAGGGGAAGCGCCATCTTTTGCTGCCCTTTGCTTACTTGCGGGACAGCACACCAAGCGTCCCGTACAATACGCTGTTTTGCCGAACTTGGGGAAGCTTCTGACATGGATTCAGGCCTGTCATCAGACCTGCGGCCGGACACGACCGTGGACGTGCGCACCGCCTTTGGCATCGACCAGGATCTGCAGGTGCCGGCCTTCTCCCGACGCACGGACTACGTGCCCGCCATAGACGAGGACTACCGTTTCGACCGCGACACCACCCTCGCCATCCTGGCCGGCTTCACCCACAACCGCCGGGTGATGATTCAAGGCTACCACGGCACTGGCAAGTCCACACACGTGGAGCAGGTGGCCGCGCATCTCAACTGGCCCTGCGTACGGGTGAATCTGGACAGCCACATCAGCCGCATAGACTTGGTGGGCAAGGACGCCATCGTCATTCAGGACGGCCAGCAGATCACCCAGTTCAAGGAGGGCATCCTGCCATGGGCGCTGCAGCATCCGGTAGCGCTGTGCTTCGATGAGTACGACGCCGGGCGCCCGGACGTCATGTTCGTCATCCAGCGCATACTGGAGGTGGAGGGCAAGCTCACCCTGCTGGACCAGAGCAAGGTGTTGACCCCCCATCCGTGCTTCCGCCTGTTCTCCACCACCAACACCGTGGGCTTGGGGGACACCACCGGCCTCTACCACGGCACCCAACAGATCAACCAAGGCCAGATGGACCGCTGGAGCATCGTCACCACACTAAACTACCTGGAGCACGATGCGGAAACCGAAATCATCCTGGGCAAGGCCAAATCCTATGCCGCGACGGATGCCGGGCGGCGCACCATCTCCAATATGGTGGCGGTGGCGGACCTCACCAGGCGTGGTTTCATCAACGGCGATGTGTCCGTGGTGATGTCCCCCCGCACGGTGCTGACCTGGGCGCAGAACGCAGAGATCTTCAACGATCTGGGCTTCGCCTTCCGCCTGACCTTCCTGAACAAGTGCGATGAGCTGGAGCGGCCCATAGTCGCCGAGTACTACCAGCGCTGCCTGGGGCAGGATCTGGGCGACGCCACCGCTGGCATCCGGCTGCAAGGCGCCTGATCGCAGCGCGTGCAGACCAGGCCAGTGCAGCCGAACGACAGCCCCTTCTCCATCGGCAGCGCACGCGCATGTCCGCACTAGGCGAACCAAACCCGCTAGAGCCCTTCAAGCGCGCCACCACCGCCACCATGCGGGCGCTGGCGGAGGATGACGAGCTGGAAGTCTCCTTCGGCCAAGGCACCCCCTCCGCCCGGGGCAACCGAGTGCGGCTGCCGTTGCCCACCATCGGCTGCGACGATGCGGAGATCAACGCCGTGCGCGGCGCGGGCGACGAACTGGCCCTGCGCATCAGGCACCATGATGACAAGGTGCATAGCCGCTGCGCCCCCAAGGGTGGGCCAGCCCAGGAGATGTTCCAATGGATTGAGGATGCCCGCATCGCCTCCATCGGCGCCCTGCGCATGGCGGGCGTGGCCGCGAACCTGGACGCATCCCTGGAGGCGCAGTGCCGCCAAGCCGCCTTCGACGCCATCGTCGATGTCACGGAAGCGCCCCTGTCCGTGGCGGTTGGATTGCTGGTGCGCCAACATCTTACCGGGCGCGAACTGCCGCCCTCGGCGGAGAACGTGGTGCGCCACTGGCGAGATTTTGTGCAGGAGCGCGCCGGGGAGGACATCGAGCACCTGCGCGGCTGCATGTTGGACCAAAGGCGCTTCGCCGGCGTCTGCAGGGAGATCTTGGCGGATCTGGGCGTGGAGGCCGATTTCGACGACCCGCCGGAGGAGAACCAGGATCGCGATGACACCGAAACGGTGGATGAGCAGCCCGACAACGACGCCGACCCTACACCTGAGGATGTGGTTCTGGATGACGATTCCCTAAGCGATGAGTCCGCGGACGGCGAAGCGGCCATGATGGAGATGGACGCGGATCTCAACATGGACGAACTGGGCGCGGAGGCCGATCCGGATTCAGCGCCGCAGCCCCTGCAGGACGAAGCCGGCCGCATCCGCATGGACGTCAACTACCAAGCCTACACCAGCGAGTTTGACGAAGTGGCCGTTGCCGAGGACCTATGCCCGGAGGAGGAGCTCATCCGTCTGCGAGCGCTGCTGGATCAACAACTGCTAAGCCTCCAGCACGCCACCGCGAAGCTCGCCAACCGCCTGCAGCGCCGCCTGCTGGCCCGGCAAAACCGCACTTGGGAGTTCGACCTTGAGGAGGGCATCCTGGATTCCTCCCGTCTTGCGCAGGTGGTGGTGGACCCCATGAACCCCCTGGCCTACAAACGGGAAAAGGAGATGGACTTCCGCGACACAGTGGTGACCCTGCTCATCGACAGTTCCGGCTCCATGCGCGGGCGCTCCATCACCATCGCGGCCATGTGCGCGGACATCCTGGGCCGCACCCTGGAGCGCTGCTCCGTACACGTGGAGATCCTTGGCTTCACCACCCGCGCCTGGCGCGGCGGCCAGGCCCGCGAGCGCTGGATAGCCGCCGGCAAGCCAGCCGCGCCAGGCCGCCTGAACGACCTGCGCCACATCATCTACAAGGCCGCCGACGACAGTTGGCGCCGCAGCAGGCGCAACCTCGGCCTGATGATGCGCGAAGAACTGCTAAAGGAGAACATCGACGGCGAAGCCTTGATCTGGGCGCACAACCGCCTAGTGGTGCGCCCGGAGGAGCGCAAGGTGCTGATGGTCATATCCGACGGCTTGCCGGTGGACAACTCCACCCTGTTGGTGAACCCAAGCAACTACTTGGAGCAGCACCTGAAATACGCCATCGACATGATTGAAGGCCGCTCCCCGGTGCAACTGATCGCCATCGGCATCGGCCATGACGTCACCCACCACTACCGCCGCGCCGTCACCATCACAGACGCGGAACAGCTAGGCGGCGCCATGACCGAACAACTGGCCAGCTTGTTCGCGCCGGAGCGCGGGGCGCCCGCCGCGGTGGCCGCAACCGCAAGGCCCTGAATCGAAACCTAGGTGGACCAGGGTCTGTTAAGGAACCTCTGAACCAGTCGCGACAGCCCAGAGGAATCTAAGGGGCATGATGGCAAGGCGCGGGCGCACAGACATAGGCGACCTACTTCAAGCGGGGCCGCAACGCCGCACGGAGCGCTCCTGCCGTCACCCACAGGGCGCGCTGATGCGGCATTATCAGTTGGATGGTTGGCGCTGCCGGGAGCCGTTTTTTCTCCGGGCAAGGCGGAGCGGGCGCAACAGGACCAACCCAGATAGTATTAACAGGCCCTAGTGTGCTGCCGCAACAACCGGCCTTGGCGGCAATCTGAATCTAGGGCTGCAACCGCCCTCTCATGGCCCCCAGTGCCTCCAGGTGCAGCCTCTGGCCAGCGGCGGCGACCACTAGGCCGCCTTGGGGCGTCTCGCCGGAGAGGTTGCTGATGCAGCCGCCCGCCCCGCGCACGATGGGCACCAGGGGCAGGATGTCGTAGGGCATGAGATCGTCCTCCACCACGATGTCCACTAGGCCGTAGGCCAGCAGGCAATAGTTGTAGCAGTCCCCGCCGTAGCGCATCATGCGCACCCGCGCCGCCAAGGCTTCAAAGCGGGCTAGTGCTTGCGGGGCGAACATGGCGGGCTCTGTAGCGGTCAGGATGGCGTCCTGAAGCTGGACTTCCCGGCTGGCCTGAATGGCTTGGCGGCGCCCGTCGCGGGTGAGCCAGGCGCGGCGCCCGTCGCCGCTGAAAGTCTCGCCAAGGATGGGTTGGCGCATGAAGCCGGCCACCGGCTCGCCATCCCGCAGCAGGCCGAGCAGACAACCCCAAACCGGCAGGCCCATGAGGAAGGCGCGGGTGCCGTCGATGGGGTCCACTATCCACCGCCAGGCGGAAGCGCCGGCTTGGTCGCCAAACTCCTCCCCGGTGATGGCGTGGTTCGGGAACCGCGCCTCGATGCGCTCGCGGATGCGGCGCTCCACGGCGCGGTCGGCCTGCGTCACCGGGTCGAAGCCGTCCTGGCGCTTGCTGTCCACAAACCTGGTTTGGCGAAAGTGCTGTGCAGCCAAGGCGCCGGCTTCAGCCAACACCTCATGGCCAAAGGCCAGGAAGTCATCCATTTCAGCCATGCGTACCCCCTCGCCTGCCAGGTCGCGCCTCCGCCATGGGGTTCGTCTGACCCTTGGCATCCAACGCCGCCACCAGCCTGGCGTGGGCGGCTTGGTTCAGGGTGTAGCGTCGGGCGGCGAGGATCACAACCACCATGATTGCGGCCGGGGCAAGGGTCATCAGGTTATGGATAGCGGAGAGCGTTGCGCCGGTTTGGGCCTTGTTGGCCACATAGCCCGCCACGCCAAGGGCGGCCGCCACTCCGGCGCCGCCCAGGGTCTTGGCCAACTTCTGGAAGAAGCTGGAGATGGCGAAGATGGCCCCGTCGGCCCGGACGCCGTGACGCAACTGGGCGTACTCCACCGTATCCGGCAGCATGGCCCAGCCCAGCACCGCGATGGGGGCGCCACCCAAAGCGATGAGAAAGCCCCACAGGAAGATCAACGGAATGTTGGTGTAGGGGGTGAAGTGCAGGCCAAGGGCCGCCGCCAAGGTGAGCAGGGCGCCGATGAGGATGCCCCCCGCCTTGCCGTAGCGCCCGGCCAGCCAAGGGGTGGCCGCCAAGCCCAAAAACATGACTGGCATGGTCCAGAAGAACCAGTCCGCTATGAGGTCCGGGCGGCCCAGGTTGTACTTGAAGTAATACACCGCCACTGCTTGGCGCACCGTGAAGGACAACATGCCGCAGGTAAACAGCACCATCACCACCACAAGCGGCGGGTTGGCGAACACGGCCTTGAGGCTGTCCAGCAAGGCGAGCTTTTGCGCAGGCGCCGGCTGCACCCGCTCCTCCGTCAGCCAGAAGGTCAGCCAAAGGGTGGCGGTGGCCACCACGGCGAACAGCAGCATGGACCACTGATAGCCCTGCGCTTCGTTGCCGAAAGCATCCGCCAATACCGGCATCCAGGAAGAAACCAGCCAGCCGCCGGCGAAGGCGCAGGCCATGCGGATGGTGGAGAGCACCGTGCGCTCGTGATGGTCGGTGGTCAGGGATGCGGTGAGCGCGGAGTAGGGAATGGACACCACCGTATAGGCGACGCCAAAGCCGATGTAGGTGCAATAGGCCCACAGCAGCTTGCCGGAGGCGGACAGGGCCGGGACGGTGAAGGTCAGCACGGCAAAAGCGCCCAGGGGCAGGGCGCCGAACAGCAGATAGGGCCGCAGCCGGCCCCAACGGCTGCGGGTGCGCTCCGCGATGGCGCCCATGATTGGATCAGTCAGCGCATCCACCAACCGCGCCGCCAGCATCACCCCCGCGGCCGCGGCGGCGGAGAGGCCGAATACGTCGGTGTAGAAGTACAGCAGGTAGGTCATCACCGAGATGAAGTACAGGTTGACGCCGAAGTCGGCCACTCCGTACCCCAGCCGCGCCTGTGCGGGCAGCCGCTGCGCCGTCGCCTCAACCATCGGCCCAGTCAATGCCAAAGTGCGCACCCGCCGTACGCACCTTCCACCTGCCGCTGCGCCATCCCGTTCACCAAGCCCCTGTGCTGCGCCGGCGCCCCTTCCCTCACACTGCGCCTTCCCGGCGCAACGCCCCAATCTCCGCCGGAAGAAAGCCGAAATCGGCCAGGATGGCGTCCGTGTCCTGCCCTGGATCCGGCGCCGCCCGCGCGAAGCGGCGCGGCTTGGGGAA
Source organism: uncultured Pseudomonadales bacterium (assembly GCA_964348115.1). GTDB lineage: Bacteria > Pseudomonadota > Gammaproteobacteria > Pseudomonadales > Azotimanducaceae > Azophilus. Next base: position 3,962 of record CAYGBY010000025.1, on the reverse strand, counting down.
GGCGCCCATATTGATGGGCGAGCGCAGCAGCCGCACATCCCCAAGCACCGGATGGGGCGCCGGCTGCGCCATGCCCAGATGACGCACCTGCTCATCGGCAAAGGCCTGGCCAATGTCATTGATGGCGCCGCAGGGCACGCCAGCGGCATTGAGCTTGCGCACCAGTTCGGCGCTGCTGAAGGTGCTGGTCAAGGCATTGATGTCCGCGCTTAGCGCCTGCTTGCGCCGCAGCCGCTGTTCGGCGCTGCGGTACTCCGGGCGGGCGAACAGGCTGTCCGCGCCCAAGGCCTGGCAAAACCGCCGCCATAGGCGCTGGCTGGGCGCCGCGATGTTCACCAAGCCGTCCTTGGCCCGGAAGGCCCCCATGGGGGTCTGATAGGGATGGTCGTTGCCGGCCTGCTGCGGCACGTCGCCGTTCATGGTGTAGCGGGCGCCCTGGAAATCCAGTTTGCACATCATGGCCTCCAGGAGGGAGGTATGCACCCACTGTCCTTCGCCAGTGCGCATCCTGTGCAGCAGCGCCAGCAGTATGCCCTGCCCTAGGAACATGCCGGCGGACGTGTCGCTGATGGCGATTCCCACCCGCCAGGGGCCACTGCCGGGCGGTCCGGTGACGGACATCAACCCGCTCATGCCCTGAATGATTTGATCCACTCCAGCGCGGCCGCCATAGGGGCCATCCTGGCCGAACCCGGAGATGCTGGCGTAGATGATGGCGGGGTTGACAGCCTTGACCGCCTCATAGTCCACGCCCAGGCGGTGCTTCACCTCCACCTTGAAGTTCTCCACCACCACATCGGCCCGCTTCGCCAGCCGCAGGAAGGCGGCCTTGCCCTTAGGATGCTTGAGGTTCAGCGTCAGGCTACGCTTGTTGCGATGCAAATTCTGCTCATCCGGCCCCCGGCGGGCGCCGGTGATCGCACGGCCAGCGTCTTGCCCACTGGCAGGCGCCTCGATCTTGATGACATCGGCACCCCAGTCCGCCAACAGCCGCACGGCGACGGGACCGGCCCGGGCGTGGGTCAGGTCCAGTACGCGAATGTGCTCAAGCGGCGCCATGCAGAGCTCCCATTAGGCTATCCCCGCCAAGATAGCCTTCATTATAGGGTGCCGAGGCCGTTCGGCATGGCATCGAGCGGCGTCCAAATTTGAACGCCAACCCGTTTCGCGGAACGGAACCCCACCACAACGCCTGCTGGAACAGCGCCACAACCCAGACTCCCATGGAAGCACCCTCTTCCCTGTGCGTCAGTGCGCCGGACGCCGCGACGAAAACTTCTAGGGAACCTCTGAGCAAGTCCCGAAAGCCCAGAGGAGCCTAAAGGGCGTGATGGCAAGGCGCGGCGAAGCCGTCTGGCTTGCCCCCACCCAATGAGCCGCAACACAGCCAGCGCATCCTTTAGACCCTCCCGAAGGGCGACCCGCTGCGCACGGACTGCGCAATCCCCGCCGTGCCGCGGGTCGCCTTCCCATGGCCGCAACACCGTCTCCGCCTTTAGGCGCTCCGGAAGGGCGTCCCACGATGGGCGGACTGCGGAATCCCCTCTGCGCTGCAGGCCGCTTTCCCATGGCCGCAACACCGTCTCCGCCCACGAAAAGCGGGACGCTGGGCGAACGCAATTTGTTCACGGGTTCCCCTAGCGACGTTGTTGTATCCTTGCCGCCATGAGGCCGCTCCTGCCACGCCCGCGCACCATCCACCTTTCCGGGGAGCGCCTAAAGGCATCCAGCCTGCATTGCCCCGACCCGCCCAACCCGACGCTCGCTGAGGCGGTGCGGCGCACCAACTTGCTGTTCGGCGACAGGGACAAGGCTGACCGGGAAGGCGGCGCACCCCTGCGCCTAGACTTGGCGGACCCCGAAGAGCGGCCGCCATCCCTGGACGCCGACGAGAGCTATGAGTTGCGCATATCCCCGGCAGGCGTGGCCATTTCGGCGCGCGGGACCTTCGGCGCCCTGCACGCCCTGACCACCGTGGCGCAATTGGCCGACCGAGAAGGCCGCCTGCCGGCAGGGCTGGTGCAGGATGCGCCCTGCTTTCCCTGGCGCGGCCTTATGCTGGACCCCGCCCGGCGCTTCATCAGCATGGCAAGCCTGCACAAGACCTTGGACATCATGGCTTTCTACAAGCTGAACGTGCTGCACCTGCACTTGACGGACGATCAGGGCTTTCGCTGGCGCAGCATAGCCTTTCCGAAGCTCGCCAGCAGGGAGAGCTACAGTGCGCAGGAACTAAGGGGATTGGTGGCCCAAGCCGCCCTGCGCGGCATTCGCGTCATTCCCGAACTCGATATGCCGGGCCATGTGACCAGTTGGCTGTGCGCCTATCCGCAGTGGGGGCCACAGGGCGCCGCAGTTCCCCACACGGACAATTTTGGCCCCCACGAAGCCGTGCTGAACCCCGCCGACGAGCAGGTTTACCAAGCCCTGGAAATCCTGCTGGGCGAACTGGCGGACATCTTCCCCGATCCATTCGTGCACATCGGCGGCGATGAGGTGAACCCGAAGTGGTGGAGCGCCAGCGAGCAAGTGGCGGCCTACATGGGCAGACAGGGCCTTGCCGACCCGGCGGCGCTTCAAGCGCACTTTCTGGCCCGCGTAGCGCGCTTCGCGGCGGCCCGGGGCAAGCGTGTGCTGGCCTGGGACGAAGCGCTGCATGATCAAGGACCAGCGGACATGGTGGTGCAGGCTTGGCGCGGCGCCACCGCACAGGGGCGGGCCTTGGCGCAAGGGCATGACTGCGTGACCTCCAGCGCATACTACCTGGACCTGTTCTATCCGGCGGACCTGCATCAGGCTTGCCCGGTGGACGCCGCGGAGGATGAACTGCTGGCTTGGGAGGACAGCCTGATCGGCGACCCGCGCCTAGGCCACGTCTCCGCTGGCCTGAAGTGGCTACGAGGCTGGCGGCGGCAGGCGGAGGGACCGCCCCGCGCCCGCATTCTGGGCGCCGAAGCCTGTCTATGGTCGGAGTTGGTGAGCGAAGAAATCGCGCCTGTGCGCCTGTGGTCCAGAATGCCCGCGTTGGCCGATCGCTTCTGGGCCGATCGGGAGGCGCCGGAAGACCGTGACGCCCTGTTGACTGCTTCCCTCAAGCGGCTGGCCGACGCTGGAATTCTGGATGTGCTGGGCGCCAGCCGCGCCCTGCTGCGCAAGTTCGGCGTCGCCGAAAGGCAAATTCCCGCCGTGGAGCTGCTGGAGCCGGTGAAGTGGTACGCCAGGCTCCTGGGCGAACAGGCGCTGGCCGCCCGCACAGCGGGGACAGGGACCGTCCATGCCCGACCCTACCAGGTGGCCACGCCCCTGAACCGCCCGGTGGATGCCCTGCCGCCGGAGAGCTTCGCCGCCCGACAATTCGCCAAGCTGCTGAACCGGGGCGGCGAACCCCTGCGGGAGCAGTGCGCACGCCGTCTGTCGGCCTGCAATGCGGGCGCCTTCCTGCCGGAGCTGCAGGCGCCTATCCGTACTTTGGCGCACATCCTAAGCACCCTACTGGCGCTGCTGGACGGCCGCATGGCGCCAGCCACAGCCGAGGCCGAACTGGCGGGAGCCGACGCGCCCCATGGCGAGTACCTAGTCGCCATCGCGCTGCCCGCGCAGCAGTGGCGCCAAACCCTGACTGCGACCTTGCGCCGAGACCAAGGCGTTCACGCCAATCGCCCTAGTTAGATTCTGCATCGTAGGGGATGCTTGAGCCTTTCCCTTGGAAGACCAAGGCGTTCAAGCCAATCACCCTGGTTGGAGCATCCATCCGTCGCTGACACCCATGTCGGCGCAATGCACCCAGCCACAACCCATGGGCAGGCGGTTAAGCCGCCCCGCCAGTTACCGACAACCACGTTGGCGCAATGCAAACCCAACGCGACCGTCACCTGCGCAAGGGCCCAAGTCAACTAGGGCCTGTTAGCCCATCTTTACCAAATTCGTGGATTTTGGGGTTGGATTTGGCCCCGATCGCCGGA
>CAYGBY010000024.1:0-28647 GCA_964348115.1 uncultured Pseudomonadales bacterium | reverse complement strand
CTTCGGGAGGGCCTAAAGGGCGCACTGGCTGCGTTGCGGCTCATTGTGTGGTGCCCGCCACACGGCTTCGCCGCGCCTTGCCATCACGCCCTTTAGGCTCCTCTGGGCTTCCGGGACTTGTTCAGAGGTTCCCTAGGCCATGTGTAAACGCAAAGCAGAAATGTCCCCTTTGGTCTGATCTTGCCAAATCCCAGTAGCGATACGGCATCGGCCTTGGGGGCAGGGAGACTTCGATGCGTTTCCCGCGGCATGGATGGGATTGGGAGGTCACCGGCCAGACGCGATCCTGCAAGCGATTTTCTCCGCCAACTCCCTGAAGTCGTCATATGCGCTGGTGACCGCCGCCGCATGGGCGCCGATGGCGCCGTCCGCGGCGGTCAACTCAAATATTGGCTTGCGCGCCTCCTGCGCCATCGGCACTAGACTGCGATAGTGCTTGACCGTGGCGAGGCAGCGCGCATCGTTTGCCGGTTTATCGGCATAGGGGTGCCGTTCGTCCTTCAACAAGCGCCTTGCGTAGGCTTCGGGCAACCGGTTGACCCACTTGTCATAGGCCTTGACCGGGCGGCCGAGACGTACGCCGTGCTGCTGCACAATGTAGCCGATGGGGCGCATGGCGCCGTCGGGCAGCGGAAAATTCGGCGGGTTCCAGTTGCCGCGGCGTCTCGACCATCCATCCCTCCACTTGTCAAGCGTCGGCCCCAAGTTCCTGAGCCCCTGAAGAGAAAAGAGGTCCGCGCCGAGGGGCGCAATGACATAGTCCGTCGCAATCAAAGCGGAGCGGTTAAGGGCGCCGAGGTTCGGACCCACATCCACCAGAATGATCGTCGCCTCGGTGTCTTCAGCACCCATCTGCATGACCTGCCAAAGCGCGGTCAGGATGCGAAAAGGCCGGTGCAGCTGGTCCTCACCCAGAGCGTTCGGCCATTCGCGGGACAAGGCGTCCTCGAATCCCGATAGCGCCAGATCCCCGGGGATGAGGCCAAGGGTGTCCGAAACCGGGTGGACCCGAGGACCTTGCAAGTCCCCGACGCCCATCAAGGGCGCCAAGCATTGGTGAATGGTCCGGTTGGCTCCACCATCATCCCACAATGCCTCTATCGCATCTTCGCTGAGAAACGATGCGGTCAGGTTGGCCTGCGGATCCAGATCGCAAGCCAGAACCCGTTCGCCGACTTGGGGAAGCATCCAGGACAAATGGTAAACCAGCGACGTCTTGCCTACGCCGCCCTTGTTGTTGAAGAAAGTGAGAACGGGAACGGTCATTTCGCCGGAGCCTCATCCACCATGGGGACTTGCCCCTTTGTTGTTGAAGAAAGTGAGGATGGGAACGGTCATGGTCGTGCCGCCAAGGGTTCGGGAACGGTCCTGATCGTGGCGAGCACGTGCGAGGGCCCGGCCTTGAACTCGAGGTCGGGGTGGCCCGCTTCGCTCAGCAGCCGCCGTGCGGTTGGGATGCCGACACCGAACCTCTGAACGAGCCCCAACACCTTCATCGATTCAGCCAAGTTTGGGTTGCGGTAGTCCGTGACGCCGGGCTGGCCGAAGTTCGCCTCGGTGACGGCGCCGAAAGGCCCGCCCGGACTGTGTATTTCGATCCTGTCATCGAACCAGGAGACACGGATCGGCGCGTGGGTACCCTCATAGGCGCGATGCATGACGGCGTTGCGAACAAGCTGCTGAAGCGCGGCGATCGGGAAAATTTCCGTTTGGCGCTCAAGCGCATCCTGCACGAAATCGATGCGGCGACGATTATGCGATTGCAACTTCTCCTCCAGGCGCCGCAACGTATCGGATATTGTGCCGTCGATGGTCATTTCATCCACGATGCTGTCTGACAGGTCTTGGCCGGCGATGCGCAAAAACTGGACGCAGGCGCCCGGAATCCAGTCCCGAGGACGTACTCCCACCACCAGGATGCCAAGAATTGTGGCGCGATCATCGTCTAGTGACCCGATCATCTTGCAAGATGCCAAGCGTTCACGGTAGCTGCGGTCATTGGCCGCCAACGCTTCCCGGCTGAGGGCGCGCGCTAGGTATTCGTCCTCGAACTGCCGTCGATTGAGGTCCGAGGTCTTGGCCTCCGCCACCGGAGACAGATCGAACGGCCGATCGCCGTGTCGTCTCTTCTCGTTCAAGATCCTTTCATCCTGCGCGGTGGCGACGCTTCTCCGCGGACCGGCGCGCACGTGCACCCTGCCCCGGCACCGCACCGGCGGCGAATCGGAAGGCGTAACCGTCACCAGCGCGATCGTGGCGTCCCGGTACAAGCGTCTCTCGACCAGGAGCGTTGGCGGGGGCACGATGTTGCCGTCGCTTCGCATGTTGGTCAGGGTGCGGAGCATCTCGTCGGTAACCTCGGCGCCGGTGGGCGCGCCTTTGTCGGTCAAACCGACCACGACGATTCCGGGTTGTCGGGAATCGGGGAGGTCGTTGGCGAAGGCGCAAATCGCCTCCCTGATCCCTTCACGGGCGCTCCCGCCCAGACTTTCCTTGAATTCGACCCTCCAGTCTTCCATCCCTTGGATCAGGCGAGCCAACTCATCATCATCGACGCTTAGCGTTCTGGCGGGCATCATCGCTCCTCCTCGTTGGGAAATGCCCCCAGCCAAGCGGACGGGGCGTCAACGAGCTGCCGCCTGCGTCAGCCGGTTGGCAACGACAACACATCGGGTTTGTCGTGGCGGCCCCCCGCGTGGCCGAGGACCGCTGCAATCCCGCCGGGTGGCAACGACAGCACATCGGGTTTGTTGTGGGTTCAACGGCTGAGTTTAGCAGGATGGACCCCTGCGTTCCGGCCGCCTGAACTTCAGGCGCTGCATCGGGTCCGCTTTTGTGGGCGAAAGCCGGCTGCTTGATGAATCACCGCTGTGGCGCGGAATCCGTCCGTCGTCTCGCGGACCCCGGAGCGTGAAAACCGGCTGCTTGATGAATTAACGCTTTGGCGGCGGGCGGCGGCCGCACCCGGCTTCGCGGGCCAGGGGTCAGCCGCCACCCTTGGGCTGTTCGGGAGGCGCGCTCCAGTTGCGGGGCATCCGGCGGAAATCGAAGAACGGCTCCGTGTCGCCGGCGGCGATGGCGTCCTGCACCTGTCGGTAGAACTCGCCGCCCGCCCGGTTGGAAAAGGTGATTTGCACCTTGTTGGCGTACTTGCGGCTCCTCGGCCTTTGGCAGTATTCCGGGAACGCCGTCTCTCCCGCATGGCCGCAAGCGTAGCCTTTGGCGAAGGCCTGCTTGAGAATTCCGAAGCCGTCATCCTGCACCAGCACCTCCCCGCGCGGATGCCCGCCCAGCGACTTCATGTGCGCAATGAAGGCGTCCAGATCATGGCAGTCGTAGGCGACGTGTTGGCAGGAGTGGTCGCCGTGTTTCTCGACAAAGGTGGTCACTTGGGATTTCTCCGCACGGTCTATGCCCTCTATTAGCGCGATGCCGAACTCGCCATAGTCGATGCACCAGATCTTCATGCTGCTGCTCGGGTCGCCCGGGCGCGCGTCATCGATGCGCTTGATGAGCGTGCCGCCCTCGACTTCGATATGGAACCAAGCCCACTTCTCGATGTTGCCCGCTTCGACGGCGTAGGAGACATGATCGATTTTCCTCAAATGTGACACGGAACGCTTCCTTGTGCGGCATGAGTGCGTGGAAGGATATGCAATCCGCAGCGCCGGATGCGTGAACTTTTCCTCGTTGCAAGGTGTAGAGCGGAGAGGAAAAGGCCTAAAATCCCAATTTTATGCAGGATCACTGCGTCATGGATAAATTCGACGCTGAAATACTTCGTCAACTGGAGGAGGACGGACGCTTGAGTTGGGTGAAGATGGCCGAACGGGTGAATCTGTCCGCGAGCGCCTGCCAGCGGCGGGTTGAGGCCTTGCGTTCGCAGGGCGTCATCGAGCGCTTCACCGTGCGCCTCAATGAAGCGGCCCTCGGATATGGCGTGAAGGCGTTTGTGACCGTGCGCATCGACCGCCAGAATCCTGCGGTCGCCGAGCGGTTCAGGCAATGGGTGGCCGGCCATCGATGCGTACAGACCTGCCACATGCTGTCCGGCAGTGAGGATTTCCTGCTGGAGGTCGCAGCCCCGGACCTCGAGTCATTCGGAAAATTCCTGGATGGGGAATTGCTCAGCCTTGCGGCCGTCAAGGACGCATCGTCCTCAATTGTCCTGGGCAGGGTCAAAGCGCGGCGAACCGCCATCGCCCCGCAGAGCTGATTTTCAGGGCCGGCGGCCAAAATGGCCACGAATGATCACACTTACTTGCGGGACAGCGCACTAGTGTCCTGTCCGATTATTTCCTGTGTTTGTCCGTGGCACTCAAAATTTATGTAAATTGTTGAAATAGAAACATTTTATCTGCTTATGAACACATATGATTGTTATGGTTACTTATCGGACAGCGCACTAGCTTGGCGGGGTCTTCGTTGGCCGGATCCGTGGTCAGTTGCGTGCGCCAGCGCAGCCTCCGCCGGCCTCGGACTTTAGGGCGCGTCAGGTTCGAACTGCGGCACCGCCAGCCCTTCCCCCCGCGCCTCGAAGGTCACCCGCACCGGCTGGCCGATGGCGACCGTCTGCGGATCGCAGCCGACGATGTTGGCCATCAGGGTTGGTCCCTCGGCCAAGGCCACCAGCGCAACCACATAGGGCGCCTCCGCTGCGAAGGCTTGGCTGACCGGGCGGCGGATAAGGGTCCAGGACTTGATGCGGCCGCGACCTGCAGACTGCCGCCAATCCAAGGATAGCGCCCCGCAGCCGCGGCAAAGGCGGCCTGGGTAGAACTGCCAACGGCCGCATTGGCGGCAGTGCTGCAGCAGCAGGCGTCCCTGGGCGCAAGCCCGCCAAAACGGGGCGGTGTCAGCAGTGACAGGAGGCAGCGGCTTGGCGCTGGCTGGTTGATTCATGATCTGTCGCGTCCCAATATGGCGGTGCAATGGCTGGACAGAATGCCGCCTTGGGCGTGCACCAGGGCCGTTTCCGCCCCGGCCACCTGCCGTTCCCCGGCTTGCCGACGCAGTTGCCGCACCGCCTCGGTCAGGGCGAACAGGGCGCCCGGATTGCCCGGGTGGCAGTGGGAAAGCAGGCCGCCGTGGGTGTTCATGGGCAGTTCGGCGCCCAGCCGGGTGCGGCCCTCGGCGACGAACGCGCCAGCTTCGCCTGGTTTGCAGAAGCCAAGGTCTTCAAGCTCGATCAGCACCACCGGGGTGAAGCAGTCATAAAGCTCCACCAGATCGATGTCCTGGGGCCCCAAGCCGGCCATGGCGTAGGCCCGCTCTCCCGCTTGGCGGGCGTGGGAGCTGGTCAGATCCGCAGCCTGGCTGATGTGCTCGTGGCCAAGACCCTCCCCGGCGCCGAGCAGGTAGATTGGCGGATGCGGGCAATGCGCTGCGCGCTCCGCGCTGGTGAGCACCACTGCGGCCCCGCCGTCGGAGACCAGGGAGCAGTCCAGCAGGCGCAGGGGGTCGGCGATTAAGCGGCTGGCCAACACATCCGCAACCGTCAGTGGTTGGCGCATTTGCGCGCCTGGATGCAGGGCCGCGTGCGCCCGGGCGGTGACGGCCACCGCCGCGAACTGCTCCGCCGTCGCCCCGTATTTGTGCATGTAGGCATTGGCGATCAGGGCGTAGTAGCCGGGCACAGTGGCGCCGTAGGGGGTTTCGAACTGCGGATGGCCGGATGATGACTGCATCACCATCGCCTGCTCCCGGGAAAGCCCGCTGCGCAGGCTGTCCGCCATGCTGATGAGCACTGTGCTGCAGACGCCGTGCACTATGGCCATGGCGGCTTGGTAGAGCACGGCGAAGGTGGTGCCGCCACCGGCGCCGGCGCTGACGCAGTAGCTGGGAAATATGCCCAGGTGCTCCGCCATCGCTTGCGCATGATACATGTGCGGCTCGGCCATGCTGTTGCAGGTCACCAGTCCATCCACGGCGTCCTTGTGCAGGCCGGCATCCGCCAGCGCCTTGCAGGCCGCATCGATGCACAGGCCGGTGGCGCTGATGTCGGGCACCTTGCCCACTTGCGTGTCGGCGACGCCGACGATGGCGGCCTGACCGCGCAACAGGCTCAACTTGGGCTCCCTTGCGCCATTTGGCTAGTGCGTCTTTCAGCTGGCCGGATGCGGGCCACCGCCTTGCCTGGGGTGATGACGGCGCCGGCTTCGTTGCGTATGAACAGGTCCACGCGCACCTCCCCGGCGGCCTCGTCCACGGCGCTGACCGTTCCCCCGGCGGTCAAGGTTTCGCCGATGTAGGCCGCGCCCCGGTTGGAATACTCCAGGTTCAGCAGGGCGCCGCCGTCGCCTAGCCAGTGATCCATGCACTGCCCAAGCCAGTCGCCCATCAGCGGCCCGGGAATGACCAAGCCTGGGTAGCCCTCCACCTCCGTGGCGTAGGGCAGGTCGAAGTGAATGCGGTGGGCGTTCCACAGCGCCGCGTTGTAAAGGAACGACTGAACGTTGTTCGGCTTGTGGGTTTGCTGGGGAAGGGCGTCCCCCACCTTGGGAAGGGCCTGGCTTAGCTGCAGCTGCTGGTCGCCGTTACCGGCCATGAGGCGTCCCGGCCTGGCATCGGCGCTGTTGCGTGGCTGGGGCGGCGGCGAGGATTTCGAGCCGGACAGGAGCGCCGTCCTCCTTCTGGCATCGGCGCTGTTGCGTCCCAAGGGCCGCAGCCCTTTGCGTGGCCTGCAGGAAAGTCATCGCAGCAGCCTGGTGGTCTTTTCGGTGATGACGGGGCTGTCGTCCTCACGCACCACCCGGAGCACCACTTCGTAGAAGATCAGCGGCCCGGACCGCCCCTGCTTTTCGTAGATGTCCGTCAGCGTGCGGTGGCCGACCAGCAGGTCGCCCGGGCGAATTCTGTCGTGGTAGGTGATGCTCAAGCCTCCGGCCATGGCCCTCTCCAGGGGGAACTTGGGCAGCAGCTTGTCGATGGAGACGCCGTCCGGCGTCAGCTCGTGCATTTCCGCCAGATCCCAGAACAGCGCCACATGGTATAGGGGTGGCGCTTCGTCGCCGTCGAGGTATTTGCGCTGCTGCTGGTTGGTGGCGATGGCGTACTTGCGGATGTCGCGGCGGGTCGCCACCTCGGTGCGGGGCGGCGCCGTCCTGCCGATGTGGGCCAGCAATTCCGGCGTCAGCAGGCCCATGCCCTCAAACCTCGCCGCACGTTGCCACAGTGCCGGAAAAAGTTTTCAACCCTTCGACTCCAAATTAAAATTTCCCTGGCGACGAGCCCCATCGATGGCCTCAATGCCGGTCGGGAAAGCGGGGGCCATCGGTGCGCCATCGTTCGGTCGGCCGCCTTGAACATCTGATCGCCACGGGCCTACACCTTGCGCCCCCGGGTGCGCCAGTAGGGTTCGCGCAGTTCGCGTTTCAGTATCTTGCCGGTGGGGGCCTTGGGCAGGCTGGCCACAAAGTCCACGCTGCGCGGCTTTTGGTAGGACGCCAGCTGGATGCGGGCCGCGTCGATGATCTCCTGCTCCGTCGCCGCCTCGCCCGGCTTCATCACCACCACCGCCTTCACCGCTTCGCCCCACTGGTCGTCCGGCACGCCGATGACCGCCGCCTCCAGCACCCCCGGGTGCTTGTGGATGGCGGCCTCCACCTGGGTGGAGTAGATGTTTTCGCCGCCGGAGATGATCATGTCCTTGGCCCGGTCCACGATGAAGATGTAGCCGTCCTCGTCCCAGGTGGCCACATCGCCGGTGCGCATCCAGCCGTCCTGCATGATCTCGGCGGTGAGATCGGGCTTGCGCCAGTAGCCCAGCATGTTGGCTTCCGACTGGACGATGATTTCGCCAGGGGTGGCGCCGTCCTTGGGCACGTCCAGGCCCGCCTGGTCAACGATGCGGGTGCGGGTGACGAAGCCCTCCCGTCCGCAGGAGTTCAGCCGTTCCGGGTGGATGCCGGCCATGGCGTCGGCGTGATCCTCTTGGGAGAGAAAGGTCATGGTCATGCCTTCGGTCTGGCCGTAGCCTTGGATGAGTGTGCAGGGAAAGGCTTCAAGGGCCGCCTTGACTACGGTTTCCGGCATGGGACCGCCGCCGTACTGGATGTTGCGCAGGCTGCTGATGTCGTAGCGGTCGAAGCCCTCCACGGCCATCATCCAATTGAGCATGGTGGTGATGCCCAGAAAGGCGGAAACGCGCTCCGCTTCGATGATCTCCAACGCCTCCTTGGCGGCGAAGTTCATCAGCACCACTGGACAGCCGTGGGCCATGTAGTTCATGGCCAGCGCCACGGGTATGTGGAACATCTGGCCGGTGAGCATGTAGACGTCGCTGGGTACGATGCGCTCCGCCACGGTCTGGTTCAACATGCCCATGTAGAGGGTGCGGTGGCTGTGCAGGGCGCCCTTGGACAGCCCTGTGGTGCCGCCGGTGTAGAGAATTAGCACCGGGTCGTCGCCGCCGGCGGCCGACATGGCCGCCGCCGGGTCGGCGTCCGCCTTCAGCCGCGCGAAGGAACCGTCCCCGTCCGCGCCGAACTGCAGCCAATGCCGGATGTCCACCTCGCTCTCCAGGGCTTGGCGCTGGGCGGCGAATTCAGTGGCGGTGACGAAGGCGGTCGGTTCGCCATCCTGCAGAATGCGTGCGAGTTCCGGCACGCCCAGCCGCCAGTTCAATGGCTGGGCGATGAGGCCGGCGCGTGCGCAGGCGTAGTACAGTTCGAAGTACTCGATGCAGTTTTTGGCCAGAATGGCCACGCGATCGCCCCGCGCCAGACCCAGCCGCAATAGCCCGCTGGCCAGTCGCTGAACGCTGTTTTCCAAGGCGCCGAACGTCACCCGCCGCCCGCTGGGGATATCCACCAGCGCAGGCCGATGCGGATCCAGATTCGCCCATTTGGCGGTGATGTCCGCCAGGTTCATGGTGGCAAGTCCAAAAAGCGAACCCCGAAGCGAGCGGAAGGGAACTCCCCAACCAGCCGGGAACGGCCAGAAAGGGAAAGGCGGGAACGCGCCACCGCCGTCATCGTCGGGCTTGTCGTCGCCGCCTCAATAGGTCTGCCAGGACTGCAGCTCCGGCAGCACTTGTTCGGCAAACAGGCGGATGCTGCTTTCCGCCTGCTGCCCGGTCAAGCCCCCATAGCTGACCTGTACGGTTAGGTCGAAGTCTCCGATCTGCTTGCGGCGGGCATCCATCTTGTCGAGAATCTGCTGCGGGGTGCCGTAGGTGTTGATGTCCACGAAGGCGTTGGCGGCGTCCTCCATGCCCGCATCCCGCAGCAGGGCGGCGTTGTCCGCATAGTCACCGTAGCCCTTCATTTGGCGGAAGTGATCGCTGGCCATCTCATAGTGCTCCATGACGGTGATGTAGTAGTTGGCCATGTACTTGCGGGCGTTGGCTTCGGCCAGTTCGGCGCTCTCGTCGCAACTTAGGAAGTCCACGCATACGGGGGAGGGGGGCCGGGTGTTGTGGTGTTCCCGGTACAGGTCGCGGTAGCGGTTGAAGTGGGGCGCCATCTCCGCCCAGGGCTTTTGCGCAAAGCTCATCATCTTGGCGCCGAGACGGGCCACCACGGGCACGGAGTCCGACGACATGCCTACGGCGTAGAAGCGGTCCTTGAAGCTGGCGTAGGGGGCTGGGCGCACTTCCGTGCGCACCTGCTTGTAGTAGCGGCCGTCGCCTTCCACCACCCCGGTCTCCAGGCCGCGGATGATCATCTCGGCGGCTTCGTCGAAACGGTCCCGGGCCTCGTTCATGTCGACGCCGAAGGTGTCGTACTCACGGCGGGCCAAGCCCCGTCCGATGCCGAACAGGGCGCGCCCGCCGCTTAGGTGGTCGAGCACGATCATGCGCTCCACTACGCGCAAGGGATCGTTCCACGGCAGGATGACCGCGCCGGTAAGCAGGCCCACCCGCTCCGTCTTGGCCGCCATGTAGCTGAGGTACTGCAGGTTGTCCGGGGACATGGCGTAGTTGAAGAAGTGGTGCTCCACGGCGCTAAGGGTGTCAAAGCCCAGCGGTTCGGCCAGCCCGCCTAGCCTGATGTCCCTTTCCCAAGCCGCCTGGTCGGTGATTCCATCCTCAAAGTTTTGGAACACCATCAAAAGCCCTACCTTCATGTTCAGCTCCCTAGTTGAATGGCGCCAATATAACGGATAACAGTTTTGGCGGAAACAGACGGGGTGGGCGATTTGCCCGGAATCAAGCCAGGGCCAACCCAGACAGTGTTAACAGACCCTAGGTTCTCTAGCCGCCAACGGCTGCCCGCACCCTTGGCAGCACCTGCTTGGCCAGGTATTCCATGCGGCGGCTGCCGCTTGCCATGGGTTCGCCCGGGAACTGCGCCCAGAAGTGCACGTCGATGATTTGCGGGTAGTCGTTGAGCATTCGCGTCAGGCTGGCCACCGCCCCGTCGGCATCGCACAGTTCGTACAGGCCGCCGGCGATGGCGGCGGGGCCGTCGGCAAACAATGGGGTTTGCCCCGGCGGTCCGAAGGCGCCCCAGGAGATGTACTGGTTGGTTTGGTAGAGGACGTATGGGCCGAGGCGGGCTGCTTCCGCTTCAGGGTCCTCCGCCACGATGGACCAGTTGCCGGCGCAGATGGCGCCCTTGGCGCGCGGCTTGCCTTGGGCGTCCAGTGCTTGGACGTACAGATCGTGGCCGATGCCGCCGGTGGAAAGGAAGCCGTCGCCCAAGCGGGCGGCGCGTTCGATGGCGGGGGGCGCCATGCCGCCCATGTAGATGTTGGGGGAGATGTCCGGCGCCGGGGTCACGGGCAGGTCGTCTATTTGGAAGCGCTTGCCCTGCACGTTGACGGGTTCGCCGCGCCAAGCTTGGCGAATGATGGCGATGCCTTCCTCCATTAGGCTGGGGCGGTGGCTTAGTTTGCGTCCGAAGTAGTCGAACTCCAGGGCGCGGTAGCCCAGCCCCACACCGAGGTCGAAGCGGCCGCCGGTGAGGATGGACAGGGTGGCGGCGTCCTCCGCCAGCCGCACCGGATCCGCCAGCGGCAGAAGCATCAGGTTGGTGCCGATGCGCATCCGCTTGGTGCGCGCCCCGATGGCGGCGGCGATGACCAAGGGGGAAGGTGTGTAGCCGTCCTCGCAGAAGTGGTGCTCCGTCAGCCAGACGGAGTCGAAGCCTAGCTGCTCCGCCCAAACGATCTGATCCAGGTTGGCGCGGTAGAGGTCCGTGAAGCTGAGGGCGCTTGGCGGCGGGTTGCGGAAGTCATACCACAGGCCGAAGTTGACGCGGCGGCCGCTCAATTGTCGATCCTCCTGAGAAAGTCCAACAAGGCGGCATGGTAGCCGTCCGGGTCCTCCAGGAAGACGCCGTGGCCGCAGTCCGCAAACTCGATCAGTTCAGCGTTGGGCAGGCGCTTGGCGGCATCGCGGCCGATGTCCGGCGCCACCACCCCGTCCCGCCCGCCCACCGCCACCAGCGCTGGGGCGGCTGGGGCGGCCGAAGCCAGCGCCTGCATGGCGCCGCGCTGGTCCAGGTGCGCCAAGGCGCCTAGGGAGGCGTCGGCGCCGGGGCTGGCCTGAAGGGCGATGCGCCAGCACCAGTCCTTGATGTCCGCGCCCACATCCTTGGCGAACACGCCCTCAAAGTAAAGCGCCTTCAGAAAGCTCACCCGATCGGTGCGCAGGGCGGCCAGGGTGCCGGCTACGTCTTCTGGTTGGCCGCCGTAGGGAAAGCCCTCCGCCTGGGTGTATCTGGGCGTCGCGCCGCAGGTCAAAACCAGTGCGCCGAGGTTGCCGTTCAGGCGGCGAGCGGCCTCCACCACCACCGCACCCCCCAAGGACCAGCCGTTCAGCACAGGGCGCCGCAGCCGCAGGTGTTGGCACAACGCCGCCGTGTCCCCAGCCAGCGCATCGATGGAGACGTCGGTGAAGTCCTTGTCCGAAGCCCCGCAGCAGCGATGGTCATACGCCAGTACGCCATAGCCGGCGTCCTGCAGCTTGGCGGTGGTGGTGTCCCATACCCGGCAGCCCATCCCCCAGCCGTGCGAAAGCACCACCGTCAGCTTGTCGCCAGCGTAGTGTTCGAAGTGGATTTGGCGTTCGCCCTCAACGGATAAGCGGCCCATCGATCCCCCTGTGCATGTCATAAAGCCTTTGATTCTACAGTTCCCGCAGTTTGCTGTCCGGTGCCGCCGTCCCGGGCGATCTGGTCAAGCGCCCGGCGCAGGGGCTTCAGGCTAAGCGCCAGACACAGGGCGGCGACGGCGTAGTTCAGCACCGCCAGCGAGGCCAGGGACAGGTCGATGGCATCCTCCCGGCCGAATACGTAGTCGTTCATCAGGCCGATGATGAGGGGTGCGAACAGATAGGATAGGAAGGAGACGCAGATCAGGTATAGGGCGATGAGTTGCCCCCGCATCTGGTTGGGGGCGATGGCCTGCAGGGCGGCGTTGCTGAGCCCCGGCGGCATGGCCATGGTGAAAGTGATGGGCACCAGCATGACGGCTGCCAATAGGCCGCTGTCCAGCAGGGGCAGAATCACCGCCACGGGCCCCAGCACCAAGGTGCCCCACAGGGTGACGCGCATGGGGGCGTCTCCACCCCCCTTGGCGATTAGGCGGCCGGCGTAGAAGCCCGCCCAGACGCTGCCGATGACGCCGATGATCAGGGCGATGAAGCCGTACGTGAGGCCGATTTCCGTCTTCGTCCAGTGGTGCTTGCGGACGAAGAACTCCACCACCCAGGTGAGGAAGGCGAAGCCTTGGATGGACAGGCATAGGTAGGCGATGAAATGGTAGCTGAGGTATTCGCCGCGGCTCTTCACGAAAGCCCAGACCTCAGGCAGAGGGAAACCCTTTTCCAAGTCGGCGCGCGCGCCGCGCCGCTTTGGCTCCAGGATGGTGAACATCAACGCCGCCAACAAGATGCCCGGCAGGCCGACGGTGACCAGCACCATCTGCCAGGAGTAGAGTTCGCCCAGCAGGGGCAGGACGAAGTTGGGCCGCGCCTCCAGCCAATCGATCAGGGGCCCGCCGACGATGTTGGCAAGTCCCGTGCCGATGAAGGGCGCAGCTCCGACGATGCCGTAGGCTAGGGGTAGGCGGTCGTTGTCGAAGTAGTCAGCCAACAGCGAGGTTGAGGCCGGCCCTAGGCTTGCTTCGCCGATGCCCACGCCCATGCGGGCCAGAAACAGGTTGCGGAAGTTGTCCGCTTTGCCGGCCAAGGCCGTGGCGAGGCTCCAGGCGAAGATGCCGGCAGCGATGAGGTTGCGCCGGTTGGCTCGGTCGGCCATGCGCGCCAAGGGCCAAGTGGCCAGGGTGTACACCAAGGAGAAGGCCAAGCCGATGATGAGCGAGATCTCGGTGTCGGTGAGGCCCCCAAGATCCCGCTTGATGGGGCCGATCATGACGTTCAGAATCTGACGGTCGATGAACGATAGGGTGGCCGCCAAGGTCAGCAGCAGCACCACATACCATTGGGTGCCGGATGAATAGCGGGAAGTCATGCCTTCCCCCTGCAGTTAGGCGTTTTCGCTGTCGGCCCTACACCCCGAATGCCACTTCCTCCTGATACCAGCCGGCCCCCACCACCGCCATGGCGTTGTTGTTGGGCTGCCGCTTGGCCCAGCCGTTGGGGTCCGCTTGGTAGGCGGCCAGCACTTGCTCCGCCTGCTCCGCATCCTCGCCTTCGAATTCGTAGATGGTCAGGTACTGCGCGGGAGGGGCGCCCAAGAAGCCCCGCACCGCCTTGAAGCAGCGCACGGAGGTGATGTTTGGGCAATTGTAGGTATCCTCCACGTGGTTGCCGAGGTACCACTCGTTGAAAGCTTCCACAAGATCTTCGCTTTGCGGCTGCACCAGCCCCATCAGCACCAATTTTTTGGCCATGTCGGCTCCCTGCGTTAAGTTTGTGGAACGGCAGATTAACGGTTGCGGCTGGCAATGAATAGACTGCGTTCCACTAAATTGGATAAAGATCAGGAAATCAAAACCTTGAACACCAGCATTGAGTCGCGCCTGCAGGCGCTTGAGGACAGCGAAGCCATCCGTCATCTCAAGGCCCGCTACTGCGCCGCCTGCGACGACAACCACAATCCGCACACGCTCGCCCCTCTGTTCGCTGAGGATGCCGTTTGGGAGGCCAGCGGCGTTGGCCGTGCGGAGGGCCGCGCCGCCATCGCCGAATTCCTTGGCGGCATCGGCGCCAGCGGGCGCATCCGCAACTCCGGCCATCATGCCATGAACCCCATCATCGAGGTGAATGGCGACAAGGCCGTGGGCCATTGGCGCTTGATCATGCTCTACACCGGCAACCTGCCGGACGGTCAAGTGCAGTACATGCGCATCATCGGTTGGTATCGGGAGGAATACGTCCGCATCGACGGGCAATGGCTGTTCCAGCACCTGTACTGCGAAGTGGAGGAAAATGCGCCCTATCCAGTTCTGGAGCTGGACTAGGGAACCTCTGAACAAGTCGCGTTCGACCTTCGGGAGGGCAAAAAGGGTGCGCTGGCTGTGTTGCGGCTCATTGTGTGTGGGGCTGCCACAGGGCTTCGCCGCGCCTTGCCATCACGCCCTCTAGGCTCCTCCGGGCTTCCGGGGCTTGTTAAGGGGTTCCCTACGCGCTTTACCCCGGCGGCCGCGCCATTCCGGGGCGTTGCATCCGGCGCCGCTTTGGTGGCAATCTATTCCGGTCGCAAAAGGTTAGGAATTTGCATGAGCAGAATAAGCAAGATCGACCCCGAACATTGGGACCCGCAGCTGCGGCGGATGACGCGGCCCGACACCGCCACCCCTCTGGAGCAGGGCTTGATGCGCATGTTCGCCCATTGCCCGGGCATGGCCAAAGGGCTGGCCGCCTTTGGCGGAGCCCTGAAAGCGCATCGCGCCTTGCCGGACCGGCTGGTGGAGCTGGTGCGGTTGCGGGTGGCCTTCCACAACCAGTGCCGAAGCTGCATGGCCATCCGCTACACGGATGCGGTGGCGGACGGCGTCACTGAGGAGTTGGTGTGCGAACTCGCGGATCCGCCTTCCGCTGGCGGGTTGACGGAGCAGGAGCAGGCGGCCATCGCCTTCGCCGACCTGTTCGCCACCAATCACTTGGCGATAGATGATGACGCCTTTGCCGGATTGAAGGCGCTGTTCACGGAGGCGGAGGTTATGGAACTGGCCATGACCGTGGCCTTTTTCGTGGGTTTTGGACGCCTTGGCGCCACCTTGGCCATGACGGAGGAACTGCCGGCGGCCTTCCAGGCGCCAAACGGCGATCGGCTGACGCCCTGGAACGAAGAGGCGGTGGTTGTGCGCTAGCGCGCCAATCTAATCAGCCTTGCCGGCTAGACGCGCATCCAGTTCGGCGCGGATTTCCGCATGGCGGGCTTGGGTGATGGGATAGTTCCACACCAAGGCGGCGGCCGCCAAGTAGAACAGCGACGGGAACACGGCAAACAGGAAGCGCAGGCCGAACAACTGCTCCGGGCTGTTGAGTGCTCCTGGCTCCGCGTTGAAGCCGATCAGGTCCAAGCCCATCAGCGCAATCCAGGCGCCCACGGCGGCGGTGGCTTTGAAGGCGAAGGACCAACTGGAAAAGAACAGGGCTGCGCGGTTCTCCCCGCTGCGCAAGGTGTCCAGGTCGATCACGTCCGCTTTCATGGCATTGGGCAGCATGGCGGAAAAGCCGCCGGCGGCGAAGCCAGTGGCCAGGGTGAATGGCAGCATCCACCAGAAATCCCCCGCCCCCAACAACAGGTAGAAGGGGTGGACCAGGGCAATGAGCACGTAACTGGCCACGTAGGCCCTGTGTTTGCCGATGCGGCTCGCGGCCCATACCCAGAACGGCACGGCGGCGAAGTTGGCGGCGTAGAAGAAGATCAGCATGAAGATGGCCTGCTCCTCCGCGCCCAGCACGAAGGTGATGAAGAACAGGTACAGGGGCGTGGTGATGGCCAGCCCCGTCTGCCCCACCATGAAGGTGGCCACCAGCCGCAGGAAGGGGCCGTTGGTGACCATCAGGCGCAGTCCGCGCAGCACCGGCATGAGGCTTGGCTGGATCCCTCCAGACTCGGACACCTTCAGCACGGTCAGAAATACGCACAGCGGCGTTAATGCGACAATGGTCCAGCCCACCACGGCCAGCACCTCCGTGGTTCCGCCTAGGCCGAACAGCAGCAGCGCCAGGGCGGGTGCCACCTGCGCCAGCAGGTTGCCCACCACCCCCATCATGGAGCGGGCGCCGGTGATGCGGGAGCGTTCATGGTAGTCTTCGGAAAGCTCCGCGGCCCAGGCGTAGTAGGGAACCAGGATCATGGTGGTGCCCAGGGACAGCACCAGCATCCAGGTGAGCATATGCAGCCCCTCGGCGCCCTCCGGCGGCAGGAACAGCATGTAGACGCCCAGGGTCATCACCGGTACGGACGCCGCAAGCCAAGGGCGGCGACGGCCCCAGCGGGTTTTCGTGCGGTCGCTGAGGTAGCCGACCAAGGGGTCATTAAGCAGGTCGAACACCCGTGCCGCCAGAATGATGTTGGCCGCCAAGGCTAGGGGCACGCCCATTTCGCTGGTGTAGAATTTGGGAATGAACACCAAGGCGGGGAACACGGACATCATTATCGGCAGGTCCGAGAGGCTGTAGTAGAACAGCGTGGAGCGCTTCAATTTCCGCAAGTTGTCCCCCTCCCGGATGCGCCGCCGGCGGCGGCGAACAAAGCATGGTAAGCGAAACCCAACAACGAAAGGAAACCCAAGTGCCTTATGCAATAAACCCACATCATAGCTGGCTGCCCCTTGAGGCGGCTGCGGCAAGGGAAGGCGATCCGCGCCGCAGGGCGCTGATAACGCAGGTGCGCGATCATATGGAGCATGAGATCAAGGGCCAGTTGGACCCCTTGATGGACACCCTGACCGAGCAGCCCATCTACCACTTTTGGGGCAATGACGCCCCTAACGTCATTGCCGGCCGTGCCGCGGTGCGCGCCTTTTACGCCGGCATGTTCCAGACCGGCGGCCAGCAGTTTGAAGTGGTGGTGGACAAGGTGTTGGCCACGGATGACCATGTGATCACGGAAGGCCAGGTGAAGCAGGTGCACAAGGGCGAGGCGCTCAACGGTATGGGCTTGCGCACGGTGGGCGACGAACCCGTGACGGCGGGCAGCCTATGGCTCGCCTGCGCCCAATTGGTGACCCTATGGCCGGCCGATGCCGCCGGCAAACTCATCGGCGAGGACATCTACTTCGGCGAAAGCCCTTTCTCAACGCTGCGGAAGATCAGTCGCGACGACCTGCCGCCCTATTTCGAAATCGAGCCGGCATAGGGCGCCAAGCTGCTCGCTGCGCCGTTCTGGGTGGAGAGCCTTAGCTCCCTTCGCCGCGACCACCTTTTGCTGCGCTGCTGGCCGAAAGCCTAATGAGCCTATCGTAGGCTCCCGTCTCCGCGGCTGTTGGCATCGCGCCAATGCCGCCCTGCACCAGCCGGCCAATCAGCTGCGTGTGCAACTCCAACTGGCTCTCATCGTAGCCTGCCACTGCAATCAGTACGGCGCTCCGCGCCCCTGGATGTTTCACGCCCGCCGCAATGAGCGCTGGCAGCGCATCGAGCGGCCGCGACAGGGCCAAGCCTTCGGCCGCCAAGATGACCGCTGTGGATGCACCAGTTTCCTCCACATGCGGATTGCCCAATTGCGATAGCCGATATGCGTTCGCAGCCGCCGAGGTGAACTTTCCGACGTTGAGTAGGCCGAGTGTGCTCAGCGTAATGTTGGGCGTTTTGTCGGTGTCCCGCATCTCATACAAGAACTGTTCGACCTCGGAATCTCCGGGCCAATAGACCGACAGAATTTGCGGAATCATCGGCCATGAGGGAAGACGTTTGTCCATTTCGTCGAGCAGCGCATTTAGGTCGGCGGCCTCGCCTGCATCAGTTACCTCCAATCCCCAATCGGCGGGCGATGGAAACGTCTCTGTGACGCTGTCGGACGAGTGGATACCCGTACTGTCTCGGATTGCCTCGGCAGTACTGAAGCCGACTTTCTCGTGCTCATCGCGCCAGTGCTCAATCAAAAACTGCTTGAGGCCCGGCACCGTTTGGAACGTTCGATCCGGCAGTTTCGCGGAGGCGTGCGGCAGATCGTGGGCGATTGCCGAGGCGAGATTTCCGAGGCCGCGGATGGTCAATTCGACGACTTTGGGATCCTCACTTACGATTCCCTCGCGGACGAGGGAATTTGCGGCCTGTGAAGAGAACCCGGGGTCCATGACCCCGTGCTCGTGAAAGTAGCGGAAGCGATCGATATCCTGCGCCGACGCGGCCATCGCAATCCCAAGCATCATGACTATTGCTGTGCATGTCTTCATAATGTAACTCCGCTCTAGGCTTCCTGGTTGCCAGCCAGACGCTATTTTGCGACCTCTGCCGCCCAAAGCTGGCTATGTTAACAGGCTCTAGCTTAGATGGATGACAGGGCTGCTATGATCGCCGATCATCCGGCGAGCGGCCCTAAGTGCGTGGCTTGGCTGGGAAAGGGATGACGTTGCCGCCGCCGCCCTTCGGGTTGGTGCGCATCTTGAGCAGGGTTGGCTCGCTTTCCCCCGCTGCGCTTTTGGCCCGCACCTGCACCTCGTACTCGGTGTCGGGTTTCAGATCCACAAATGTGCAGCCCGTCAGCGGCGTCTCCACACCGAAGTTCCATTCGTCGGCGCCCGCCTCCCTGACCCGGATCACGTAGGTGCGGTTGGGATTCCACTTGGCTTCAATGGTTCTGCCGTTGTCAGCCGGCAACTTCACGCAGACTGTCTTGCCGTCCCAATTGATCTCTGGGCCTGCGTTGCGTGATTGAACCATGTCGGTCTCCCCATGTCTCGGTTCCTGTGGGCGATGCCCCGGCCGGATCGGGGAATTGTCGCCCTGGTCGGTGGTTGGGTCTCCCCTACCCCGGCGCCAATTTCGCCTATCTGGCTCCATTCCGGGGCAGTGCGCCGTCGCCGCCCTGCGTTTGCTTAAAGACGGTGGTGGCGGCGCCGATCATGGAGGATATGTCGCTCAGGTTCGCCGGCACAATTAGGGTGTTGCCCGCCTTCGCCAGATTGCCGAACCGTTCCAGGTAGTCCTCCGCCACCCGCAGTTGCATGGCTTTGTCGCCGCCTTGGGAATTGAGCGCCTCGGCGACTTTCTTCAGACCCTCGGCTGTCGCCTCGGCAACGGCCAGGATGGCGGCCGCCTCGCCTTCCGCTTCGTTGATTTGCTGCTGCTTGGCCGCTTCCGACTCCTTGATCACGCGTTGCTTCTCGCCTTCGGCCTCATTGATCTTCGCGTCCCGTTCGCCCTCGGACTGCAGCACCGTGGCGCGCTTCTCCCGCTCCGCGCGCATTTGCTTCTCCATCGCCGTCAGCACGTCTCCGGGCGGATTGATGTTCCTGATCTCATAGCGCAGCACCTTGACCCCCCAGGGATTCGAGGCCTGATCCAGTTCCTCGACCACCCGCAGGTTGATGTGGCCACGTTCTTCGAACGTCTTGTCCAGCTCTATCTTGCCGATTTCGCTGCGCAGCGTGGTCTGGGCGAGTTGCGCGATCGCGAAAAGGTAGTCGCTGATGCCGTAGGAGGCCTTGCGGGCGTCCATCACCTGCAGATAGAGCACCCCATCCACTCCCACCTGAACGTTGTCTGAGGTGATGCAGATCTGCTCCTCTACGTCGATGGCCTGCTCCTTGAGGGTGTGCCGGTAGGCGACCCGCTCCAGGAATGGAACCAGGATGTTGAATCCCGGCGCCAGCGTTCTGGAGAATTTGCCAAGGTTCTCCACCACATAGGCGTTCTGCTGCGGCACGACCACCGCAGTTTTCACGATCACGACAATCACCACGATGGCCAGGACCGCGACGACGATGAAACCCATGTCAAACATCTTTGTTCTCCTTTACTTTGCTTTGCGGCCTGCGCCTTGGGAATTCACGGCTGCGAATCCGCTCTCATCCGCGCCCTTGGCCGCTCGCTCTCGTCAAATATGGCATGAAATTCTACTCAATCGACCAGCCAAGGTCGCGCTAATGCGGCGCTATCAGTTGGATGGAGCACTGGGCGTGGGCGACCTCTCGTAGGGCATGCCTTGGATCTTGAGGTCGACCCCGTCAACCGCCACCACCCGCGCGCCGGCGCCGGCAGCGATGGGCGCCGGCCCGATGTTCACTGCGGTCCACTGGGTTCCCCGCAGGCGCACTCGGGTGTGCCCGCCTTGCAGAACTTCCTCGCGCACCGCCACCACCGCGCCCACCAGTGTATTCTCAAATCCAGGCAACCCGCCCCGGAACCGGTTGTAGAGCTTTTTGCGGAACAACACCATCGATGCGACAGCCAGCACTGCGAACAACAGCCATTGCCCCCAGACCGGCAGCACCAAACCCATCAGCCCAAGGATTCCGACGCAGATTGCCGCGGCCCCGATGAAAATCAGGTAGAACGCGGCATCCAGCGCCGCCATCTCCACGCCCATCAGGAGAATTCCGGTGATCAGCCAACCCCACCACGGCATGATGTTGCTCCTCGACTTGCCGCCAACCCCACAGGGTATTGCGCCATGCTATGGCGAGCGGCGCCATTGGGCAACCCCACCTTGGTTCGCTAATCTTCCCTAAACCCAGTGTGCTGTCCCGCAAGCAAGTGTGATCATTCGTGGCCCTTTTTGGCCCCCGGCCGCGTTGCTCTTCCTTGTGTGGGACCCGCCACAGGGCGTCGTCGCGCTTTGCCGGGAGCCAAAAATGGCCTGGCGACTAAAACCCACTTGCTTGCGGGGCAGCACATTAGGTTAATCTATGCCGTCCAGATAGCGGAGGCGTACGAGGAGGGACAATGGGCATTTTGGAAAGGTTCCGTTTGGATGGCCAGGTGGCGGTCGTCACCGGCGGCGGGCGCGGCATCGGCGAAGGCTTGGCCTTAGGGCTGGCGGAAGCTGGGGCGGATGTGGTTGTGGCGGCGCGCCGCACCCATGAAATCGAGGCGGTGGCGGAGAAGGTCCGCGCCTTGGGTCGCCGCGCCTTGGCGGTGACCACGAACGTGATGGAGATTGACCAGGTTCAGGCTCTGGCGCAGAGGGCGTTTGCGGATATGGGCGCCCTGACGTGCTGGGTCAGCAACGCCGGCGGGGCGGACGATCGGGTGCCGCGCACCTTTCTGGAGATGCCGGAGCGGCAATGGGACTTTCAGTTGAACCTCAACCTCAAGGCCGTATGGACTGGCGCGCAGGCGGCGGCCAACCTGATGAAGGACAACGGCGGCGGCACCATCATCAACATCTCCTCGGCCGCCGCTGGGGCCGCCGCGCCCTTCAACGGTCCCTATGCGGTAGCGAAGAGCGGCGTCAACAACTTGACGCAGACCTTGGCGGCGGAGATGGCCCCGCTGGGCATCCGCGTCAATGGGGTCTCTCCGGGCCCCATTCCCACGGAGGTGTTTCTGGAGTTCCTGAACCTTAAGGAGGAGGAAATCCCGGAACTTGGCGAGCGCTTCCAAATTCCCTTGGGCAGGGTGGGCACGCCGGAGGACATCGCCCCGGCGGTGGTCTACTTGGCTTCCGAGGCTTCCAGTTGGATGACGGGCCACACCATCTCCATCAAGGGTGGTCCCTAGTTTGCCGTCCCGCAAGCAAGTGTGATTATTCGTGGCCGTTTTGGCCCCCGGCCGCGTTGCTCCTCCTTAAGTGTGGGGCCCGCCACAGGGCGTCGTCGCGCTTTGCCGGGAGCCAAAACGGCCCAGCGACTAAGACCCACTTACTTGCGGGACAGCACACTTAGGGAACCTCTGAACAAGTCGCGTTTGCCCAGCGCGGTTGGCGCCGGCGGCGACCCCAAGGCTTGGCGGCCAATGCGGAACCATGGGCAACATTCGCGGAGTCACCAAGCAGCTTGGCGCCATATGCAAGCGGGCAGACTATTGGGCTCGGCAGCCAAGCTATTGCTTGTTTGGCAGCCTGGTTTTTCGAGATAAACAAAAAATGTATTTTATTTCAATAAGGTAGTAATATTGGCTGGTTAAGTCCGAAGAGCTGCCAAGTCCGGTATGTTCGTTCGTGCGCAGGCCATCGGCGGCCTGCCCATATCTGGCCGATAAAAACCGTCACATGGGCTTTTTTTTGTCTCGGCATGGTGTAGCATTCGCCTTCTTGTCGCTTGGCAGGTCTGCGCGGCGGCGTGATGCAGTCTTTTGGAGGAGACCAACATGAAATACACAATTCCCGCATCGGGGCTTCTCGCTTGCGCCTTCGCCTTCACATTGGGCGCGGCGGCGCCCGCCTTGGCTCAGCAGGCTCAGTCGGACAGCGCGATTGAGGAGATCATCGTCACCGCCCGTCAGCAGGAGGAGACCCTGCAGGATGTGCCGGTCACCATCGCGGCCTTGACGGAGCAGGACCTGGATCGCTACAACATCACCAATCTGGTGGACGCCGCCAAGATGGTGCCCAACATGGTCATCGCCCATGGCGGCTCCGGCAACGGTTCCAGCCTGCGGCTGCGCGGCATCGGGTCGAGTTCCATTTCGGCTGCTTTCGACCATTCCGTAGCCATCAATCTTGATGGGGTGGTGGTCAACCGCGGCCGGTTCGTGCACAACTCCTATATGGACATGGGCCAGTTGGAGATACTGAAAGGCCCACAGTCGCTCTACTTCGGCAAGTCGGCGACCGCAGGCGTGGTCTCCATCACTACGAATGATCCGGGCGCCGAATTCGAAATGGAGGCCATGGCCGGCTACGAAGTGGAGCACCAGGGCTATTACGGCGAGTTCATCGTTTCCGGGCCGCTCAGCGATACCCTAGGCGCCCGCGTCGCCATCGGCTATGCGGAAAACGACCAGTTGTTCGAGAACTACTCGGCGGAAAACGACCCCGCCAATGTGGCCGTTTCGGGCGCCGACAAATGGTACGGGGACGAATCCCTGAACACCCGCCTGACTCTGCTTTGGGATCCGGCCGACAACTTTCGCGCCAAGCTCAAGTACAGCTACTCCGAGTACAACAACGACGGCGCCGGCACCGCCTGGGCGGAGGACGTATGTCCCGAGGGCAGGCACCAGCCCACCGCCATACCGGCTGCGTCGGCGGCCTTTGCCCTTTTTCAGGGCGTGGACGATTGCAGACTCAACGGCAATACCTCCAAACTTAACCTCCATCCGGCCCTGAGAGACGGTTTGCCGCAAGGATTCGACGACGGTGAGCCAGGTCTGGAGCAGGACACCCATTTCCTTTCGTTGCGGATGGATTGGGACCTCAACCAGGCGTTGTCGATCACCTCTATCACGGGCTGGGTCGACCTCGGTCATTGGGAACTCGATGACTACAGCTACGGCGCCAGCGTCTTTGGCGGACTGCACAACAACATCTACAAGAGCCTCAGCCAGGAATTCCGTTTGGTCAGCCACCTCGATGGTCCCGTCAACTTCCAGGGTGGTTTCTTCTGGCAGGACATCGAGCAGGAATTCGATGCTTATCAGTATGCGTTCAACTTGGGAATCATCGCCGGCCCGGACCCAGTGACCGGCAACGAATACGACTACAACAAGCACCATTTCCTCGACACCAAGGTGCTTTCCGGCTTCCTGGCCCTCTATTGGGATGTCAACGAGCGTACGGAGGTAACCGCGGGCGTCCGCTATACGGATGAAGGGAAGGACGGCCACATCGAGATTCCCTATCTGCACGTGGCGGCGGGAGGATTCGGATTCGGCGCTCCGCCGTTGATCGAGGGGTTGGAGTTCGATGATGACAATCTTTCGCCGGAAGCCGCGATCAACTACTACCTGAACGACGACGTCAGTGTCTATCTTTCGTACAAGCAGGGCTTCAAGTCCGGGGGCGTGGACAACAGCGCCTTGCCGACGGCGGCGCTGCAACCCACCAACCCCGCGTTCCCTGACTTTCTGATCTATCAGTCGGAGGAAGCCGAGGGGTTCGAAGCGGGGCTCAAGGGAAGCTTCATGGACGGCGCCCTGCGCTTCAACGCGACGGCGTTCACGTATGAGTATTCAGACCTGCAGGTGCAGCTATTCGATTCCACGATCATTCAGTTCAGCACCTTTAACGCATCGGCGCTGGAAACCAACGGCATCGAATTCGACATGCTCTGGCTTACCAATGTCGAGGGGCTTAGCGTTCGCAGCGCCTGGGCGTGGACTGACACGACCTATTCGAAAGACTTCATCAACGCGACGGGCGAAAACCTCAAAGGGGAAGACGGCGCCGGCAGCGCCGACATTACCGGATACATCGGCGGCACCTTTGACACGCCTGTGGCCGACGGCTGGCGGCTGGACCTGTCGGCGGATTTCCGATACACGGGTGACTATGCCTGGACGGCGACCCTCGACCCCTTCGAGCAGGACAGCTTCTGGCTGATCGATGCGGCCGTCAGCCTGTATTCGGAAGACGGCCGTCACCGTTTCAGCTTGATCGGGCGCAATATCTCCGATGAGATCTACGCCATCACCGGTGGCGCCATTCCGGGCAGGTGTCCCAATGCGACGCCGGAACGGGGGCCTTTCGCCACCTGCAACAACACTGGCCCGAACAGCCTGGATCAGGCGGCCACCACGCCGCTGGGGCGCACATTCAGCCTGCAGTACCGCTATACGTTGTAGGGCGGAGGCGTTTTTGGGGCTGGAGCAATCGGCAGCGCCCAGCCCCAGCGGCGTAGGCTGCCCGATTGTGCGGGGGTGGATGCTAGGTGCTGTCCCGCAAGTAGGTGTGATTATTCGTGGCCCTTTTGGCCCCGCCGCGTTGCTCCTCCTTGTGTGGGGCTTGCCATACGGCTTCGCCGCGCCTTGCCATCAAGCTCTTTAGGTGCCTCTGGGCGTCCGAGACTTGCTCAGAGGTTCCCTAGGGGCCTGCCGCGATAGCGAATTTTCGCTTTCGCGGCTTGGCTTGGGCTTGGCTTCCTAGGGCGCAGGTCCCTTAGGTTGTCAGCAGGACGCTCTCGGCTGCGTCCTGGGCGGTTTTCGTGGGGGTCGCCAAGGTTGCGGCGCTCTGCCGCCGGTAGGGGTTTTCCTCCATTAGGCCCTGATATAGGCAGCCGCCTTTGATGACGGCGACGATGCGGCTGTGATCCTGCAGAATGCGGATGTCCGCTAACGGGTCGCCGTCCACGACCACCATATCGGCTGTCTTGCCTTCCTCCAGGGTGCCCACCATGCCGTTTGGGTCCGCTGCCGCGCCGCCATCCCGGGTGGCCGCCAACAGCGCCTCCGCCGGTGACATGGCGAAATCCTCCACGAAGTATTCAAGGTCTTTGGCGTAGGTGCCGTGGGGGGTGATGTTCAGGCCGTAGTCGCCGCCGGGCAACACCCGCACTCCGGCGTCGCGCAGGCGTTGCACGGCCTCCACGGTGGCCTCCACTTCCCGTTCGTAGCCCTTTTCCCGCACCGCCCGGCGGGTGTAGCCCATGCTCTCGCAGTGCTTGAGGAAGGCCATCTCCCAAGCGATGGCGGGGCCGACCGCCAAACGGTGGCGGTTGCGACGCAGCAGATCCACGGCCTCGTCGTCCAGATAGTTGGCGTGGCCGATGACATCCACCCCAAAGCGCACCGCCTGCTTCACTGCGGCTGCGGAGCGGGAGTGGCAGGCCACCCGCATCCCGCGGCGGTGGGCTTCGGAAACGGCCGCGTCCACTTCCTCGTCCGTATAGGTCAGTTCCCCCGGCGGAGCATGATCCTGCAAGCCCTCGCCATCCAGGAATATCTTGATGATGTCGGCGCCGTTCTTGCGCAGGATGCGCACCGCCTTGCGCACCGCCCAAGGGCCGTCCACCAACATGCCCAAACCCTCCATTTGCGGGCGGGCGTAGTCCGGGTGCAGGTCGGCGTTGCTGGAGGTGGCGCCTAGGTCCCGCCCGGAAGCCACTAGGCGGGGGCCGGGAATGACGCCCTGGTCTATGGCCTGCTTCAAATAGACGTCGATGCGGTGCACGGAGCCGAAGCTGATTGCGGAGGTGAAGCCGGCGCCCAGCATCAGGCGGGCATTGTCGATGGAGTGGACCATGGCCTGCTCCACAGGGGTTTTGTCCAGTTCCCCGGGGCCGTTGCCCGTGTAGGAGATGTGCGCGTGGGATTCGGTCATGCCCGGCATCAGGAACTTGCCGCCCAAATTCGCTCGAATGGCGTTTTGGGGCGTTTCCGGCGCCTCGCGCGCTGGTCCCGCGTAGCGAATGATCTCGTCTTCGTACCAGACGGCGCCGTCTTCCAGCACATCGCCGTCAACGCCGCTGAACAGGCGCACGTTGGTCAACAGAGTGTGTTTGCCCATGTCATAGCCTCAACAATTGTTCTGCGTTTGGGGTTAGGGATGCCGCGAATGCCGTGGCGGCTTTCTTGGGGGTGTCCCAGCCGCCGAAGTTGGTGCCGAACACAAGGCGCTCCTTGCCAACGATCTTGACGAGCAGATCCTGTGCCTCTTGCCCCTCCACATGGGCATCGAACCAGAGTTTTTTCACCTCGTGCTGAAAGCCGTTGCGGCGAACGGATTCCGGCGCCCAGTCACGGATGCGCGCCATGCCTTCGTAGCGTCCCATCAGGAAAGGCAAGGTGCCGCCGCCGTGGGAGATGCACACATCGAGCTTCGGGTGGCGCTCCAGGACGCCGCCGAAGATCAAGGACGCCACCGCGAGGGACTCATCGTAGGCGTAGCCAACGATCAGTCCTAGGTCGAAACGGCCAAGGCGTGGGTCTGCCGGCAAGTGGGCGCCGTTGGAGGACGCTGGATGCAGGAACAGGGGCACGTTCAGGGCCACCAGGGTGCGGTAGAAGTCGTCTAGGCGGGGATCGTCCAGCGGGAAGGGGTAGTCCGTGCCGGTGTAGGCGGCCACTAGGCCCAGTTCCCCCACGGCGCGTTCCAGTTCCCTGGCGGCGGCGGGCGGATCTTGCATTGGCAGGGCGGCGGCGCCAAGCAGCCGGTCGGGGCGCCGGGCCACCACCTGGGCCATGGCGTCGTTGTGCACCCGGCAGTAGCGGGCTGCCGCCTCGGCTTCGATGCCGTGGAACATGGTGAGCGGATTGGGTGAAAGCAGCTGCAGATCAATGCCGATCTGATCCATCCGTTCAATGCGCTTGTCCAAGTCCATGAACACCGTGCCCCGGTAGGCCATAGGCTTCATGCGATAAGCGCCGATACGGAAAAAGGAGACGCCGTCCTCGTCCAAAGCCAGTTCCGGGCCGTAACGCCCGGCTGCGCCAAAGCCTTCCTCGAGCACGATATGGGCATGTAGATCGATGATGCGGTGGGGGCGCGTCATGTCGAATCTGGATGCGGATGGGGCTTAGGCCGCACTGACGCGGTGGACTCCAGCGTCCGTCCAACCCACAGGAAGGGTGGTGGAACGGCCACGGAGAGGACAGCGCCCACCCTCAGGCCTTGCCGTTGAAGAAGGTCTCCCTAGGCAGCCCTTCCGGGTCGTACACTGGCTCATCGTCTTCGGCCAGGTACATGCGGTTCCAGTTGCCGGTGATGCCGTGCCTGCCCAGCACCGCCTTCATGTCTTCGTAGTTTTTGTGCTTGAAGTGGGCCGCCAAGGTGGGGCCATCATCCCAAAGCTCATAGACTTGGATGCGCGTGGGCGCACAGGGGTCCGCCGCAAAGCAGTAGGCTTGGCAGCCGGGCTCCTCATCCCGGGTGGCCTGCTGGACCGACGCACTTTCCCGCACAGCGCTGTCTCGGGCTGCTTGGCTTGCGAAATCGATTTGGGCGGCAATGATGATCATGCCTCCTCCCTGCATCCCAAAGGCAAACAGGTTAGCACAGCCGCGGCCCGGTATGTGGAACACCAACCAAGACCATCCTAAAGAGTTCGCTCTTGAAGGAAAATTTCTGAAAAGTCATTAGGCGCCGCAGAATATTGCGGAATCTTCCGAGAAATATTCATAAACCATCTATATGGATATAGGGCGTTGCCGAGGGCTGGTGGACGACTTTGGGATGATCCTGGGAACACCAACACAAGCAAGCGGCAGGAGGTGGTTTTAATTGTTCCCTGCTGTGCGCAGGCAACCGCTCAGGCCAGCGATGAGACAGGCCTGAGCGGCGCGTTGCGGGCTGGTCCCTAACGACCAAGAGAGGCCGCTGGAACCGGTCCCGGAAGTGGTCAGAACAGCCAGCCGACCCCTGCGCGGAAGGTCGTTTCATCGCCGCTGACGGCGGCGCCGGCATTGACGAAGATGTTTTCATTGGCGCCGAAACGCCCGGAAACGCCAGCCGCTATGCCGGATTTGCCGTCATGTGTGCCGATGCCCATGCCGAAATAGACTTTGCTGTCCCCGCCCGGAACCACGTTGGGCACTGCCGACAGAGCTGCGGCCATGGCCGCCACCCGCTTTACGCGCGTATCCACCATGGCAATTTCCGCGGTGTTGGCGGCGATGTTGGATGCGTTGTTTGCGATGGCGCCGGAATTGGCGGCGATGTTGGCCGCATTGGCCCCAATGGCGCCGGAATTGGCGGCGATGCCCTGGGCGTTCATGTCGATGGCGCCGGAGTTGGCGGCGATGCCTTGAGCGTTCATGTCGATGGCCCCCATGTTGACTGCGATGCCGTCTATGTTGGGGGCGATGGCGTCCCAGTTGGCGGCGATGGCGTCCCCGTTGTCGGCGATGCGGTCCGCGTTGGCGGCGATGTCGCCCTTGTTGGCTGCGATGGCGTCCCAGTTGGCGGCGATGGGTGCGCCGTTGGCGGCGATGTCGTCCTGGTTGGCTGCGATGGCGTCCCAGTT